>NZ_JAKKSG010000002.1:0-331217 GCF_025653545.1 Shewanella sp. SW1
AAGGTCCCCTCCTTTCCCCCGTAGGGCGTATGCGGTATTAGCAGTCGTTTCCAACTGTTATCCCCCTCGACTGGGCAGATCCCTAGGCATTACTCACCCGTCCGCCGCTCGCCACCTCAGAAGTAAACTCCCTTGTGCTGCCGCTCGACTTGCATGTGTTAGGCCTGCCGCCAGCGTTCAATCTGAGCCATGATCAAACTCTTCAATTAAAGTTTTGTTGTTTGACTTTCGTCAAACGGCTCAATGAATTCTACTGTTTTGATTCGCTTTGCTCACTAAGAAGCATTGCGTTTCAATTCATACATTACTGTATGTACATATTACTATGAACACTCAATCACGCTTCCCGTTAAGGAGAATGACTTGAAAACATTGATTTAAATTTTTGACTGCCAACCCGAAGGCTAAGCAGTTTCGATTAACTCAACACCTGTGAGTGTCCACACAGATTTGCTTGATAAATTGTTAAAGAGCATGGTTAGCAGCTTATTCAGCGCTTAACCGTTGACCCCGCTGGGTCAGTGGATGCGCATTATAGGGATGTCAGATTTTACCGCAACCCCTTTGGCGCGAATAATTACGAAAAACGATTCAAGCGCACACTTTTTAAACTAAAAATGGTATTTTAACGCCAATATTATCGAATTTGTGCTGAGTTATGGGGAAAGATAAGGTTCATCAGCGCTAGAAATGACAAGAGCCAACCTATTGGTTAGCTCTTTATGCCATGTTAGATCGCTTTTAACGCAAGGTTCCATTCAACAAGAGCAACAACCCACGCTACTGGCTACTGTAATAGTAGCTAGTTGAGATGAACTTATAAGCAAATGTTTATCTGCTTATAAGTAGTAGCGTAGCGACTAGCCTAGGCTTTTTAAGTAAGCCGGCACATCGGCAATACTGTCGAGTACCACTGTGGCATCACTGTCATCGGCAATAACCTTACCACTGCGCACGAATATACGTGTAGTCACGCCCGCCGCTTTCGCTGCCTGCATATCTTCGGCTTTGTCGCCAACCATGACTGAGTGCGCTAAGTCGATTTTTAAGAATTGCGCCGCATCATTAAGCATACCCGGCTTAGGTTTGCGGCAATCACAGTCGACCTTATATTCCCCTATGCCTTTCTCGGCATGGTGCGGGCAATAGTAAATACCATCGAGCTCGACCCCTTTATCGGCAAAGTTCCAATCCATCCACTCCGTTAAGCTGTGGAATTGGTCTTCAGTATACATGCCACGGGCAATACCGGATTGATTAGTGACGACAACTAACTTGTAGCCCATTTCTTTTAAAGAGAGGCAAGATTCAAACACACCGTCAATATATTCGAAGTCATCCACTAGGTGGACATAACCATGGTCTTTGTTAATCACACCATCACGGTCTAAAAATACTGCTCGACTCACTGTAATACTCCCAAATCGCCTAAGGCGTTATCGCGCTATTATTCCATTCATTATCAGAAATTGCACCGCGAAGTTATGCTTTTAGCGCTAAATTGCACGTTAGTGATATTTCGTGGCTGTACAGGCAAATCTCTATGGACAGCTTGTGTCTATGCGAGATAGTAATTGTCCCACCAAATCAGCGTACAAAAAATCCAGCAGTGAAATGTGTAATTGCACTGTTTAATCAAAATACTCAATCGAAGAAGCTGAACAGCGTTTTTACAAATAATTGCCACTGTTACCATCGAAGCCACTCGCAAGTAATGCGCTTCAAATCGTAAGAGAAAACCACAAAAAAACCCGTCGTTTGGACATTGTTAGTCTCTTAGATGCTGCACTCAATCAAGCATTTCCCTTTATTTGTGGTGTTTTTAACGGTAATCTTGGGCAAATAACGAGAAAATACCCGAAATAGACGGAAATAATGAGTCGAACTACGCCTATCGTCCACAAAACCCGCACCCAGTTAGTTGTGGAAGTGCTCAGAGAGAGAATTCTTTCAGGTGACATAGCCGCAGGAGAACCCCTCAGACAAAGTGCCTTGGCTGAAGCGTTAAATGTCAGCCGTATTCCGGTGAGAGAAGCATTATTGCAACTCGAAGCCGAAGGACTCGTTAAGTTTGAGCCCCATAAAGGTGCGACCGCGACCGTGTTATCCGTCGAACAAGTCACCGAACTTTTTGAATTACGTGCAATGATCGAAACCGATCTGCTTGCGAAAGCGATCCCACGACTTCAAGAGGCTGATTTAGAAAAAGCAGAACGTGTACTCGAGCAATTGGAGTCGGCCTTCAAACATGAAGATGCCGTCGCCAGTTGGAGCGAGTTGAATACGCAATTTCACACTTGCTTATATCAGGCGGCTAATCGCCCACACACCCTTGAGGTTGTTCACGGCCTCAATACTAATTGTGATAGATACATTCGTTTGCAGTTATTGCTCGCGGGGGGAATTCCTGCCGCAGAGCATGAGCACAGGGCTTTGCTCAACCACTGCAAACTGAGAGAAACAGAAAAAGCGACGGCGCTACTGCGTCATCATATTCTGCATGCCGCAATGACAATTCGAGATCTCGTCGCCAAACAGGTGGTCTAGATCACGGACGGCCATTAGAGTTGCCGATAAGCTTTGTTGTCGATTCAAGGCAGCGCTCAGGTTCTGCCTTTTTTATTTGAGAGAAACCACCATGCAGTACGCCACTATCACAGGTTGGGGCAAATGTGTTCCACCAGCCACGCTGACTAACGATGATCTTGCTACCTTTATCGAGACATCCGACGAATGGATTAAATCTCGCACAGGGATCAGCCAGCGCCATATCAGTCATGTAAATACCTCTGAACTTGCTTCAGTTGCAGCACAACGTGCGCTCGCAGCTGCAGGTATTGATGGCAGTGAAATCGACATGATCATTCTGGCCAGTGCCAGCCCAGACACTTTGATCCCAAATATTGCATCCACTGTACAAGCTAATATTGGCGCCAGTTGTGCCGCATTCGATATCAATGCTGCCTGCAGTGGCTTTTTATATGGCTTAGGTTTAGCCAGCTCACAAATCAAGAGTGGCCAGAGCAAGAAAGTATTAGTCATTGGTGCTGAACGTTTATCTTTCTATTTAGATTGGTCGCGCCGCGAAACCGCAGTGCTATTTGGTGATGGTGCGGGTGCCGTTGTGGTTGAAGCGACAGATGTTGCCGGTGGCGTGCTCGGTTATGAGCTGAATAACGATCCTGAAGGTCGTGATATTCTGAAAGCGGGCTTTGGCACGGCGATGGACAGATTCTCAGCCGACTCATTGGACTTTTTCATTGAATTCGATGGCCAAGAAATCTTCAAGCGTGCGATTAACGGAATGAATAAATTGAGCACTAAAGTGCTTGAAAAATGTGGTGTTGATAAGGATGAAGTGGATCTCGTGATCCCGCATCAAGCCAACGAACGTATTATTGATACCTTAGTTAGCCGAATGAAAATCCCGAAAGAAAAAGCCTTCGTGAACATCGCTAATTATGGCAATACCTCGGCGGCGACGATTCCAATTGCCATTTGTGATGCGTTAGAACAAGGCATTATCAAGCCGAATCAAACCATACTCTCTTGTGCCTTTGGCGCAGGCTTAACCTCTGCCGCACTCTTGCTGCAATGGGGAAATCGCGTCACACCTATCAATATCAGTGATGCCGAGTTACCGCCTTGTGATAAAACAGGCATAGAGTTAGTCAAACGCGCTGTAGATTATTTTTGTAAGCCGTAAACGGTTTTTGCAAAACGATTACATAGTGTTTCACTAAAACAAAAAGCCATCTTAAGCGATGGCTTTTTTAGTATATGACTACAGAACTTATTCATTCAGCTTGCTAATGATCATCTCATCCCAATAGATAGCTTGATTAAAGTGTTCGGCGAGTTTTTGATTTAACTCATTAAAGCCTTTAATCACGCCTTCGCTACCACTAATACAAGACCAGACAAATCGATGGCAATTATTGTCGAATAAATCATATTCCCGATACTGATAAATCGCCTGTTCAGCGCGGGGCAACACAGACTCGGCAATAAGAGGCTGATGTTGGTGATTACAGGCAAGATAGATTTGGCTACCGGTCCGTCCCGCTAAAAAACGCTTTACCGATACAGCCCGCACCAGCCCTGAGCCATGTAACTCTACGAGGCAATCATCACCAAGCCAAATGCCAGTATGCTCAATCACGCCAAAAACATAACAACAGACGATACTGCCAGGAATTGGCGACACTTGTTTTAATCCCTTTTGCCATTGACTCGGCGGTGCCACCATAGCGCGATTGGCAACGGGGTACTTAGGGGCCTTACCGAGTAATCTGTCACGCTCAAGCTGTTGACGCTGCTCGCGCTCATCGGCCAGCAAAACCGCACCGATTACGGCACCACCCACCCAAAGTAAAGGTAACGGCATCATATTCTCCTACCCACTCAACTTAGTAGAGTGAAGTACAAGTTGGTTGGATTGCCAAGTTAACGGCAGGTTGAATTCGAACAGAGGATTAAATGTAAACTGAGTTTAGCTTGTCAGTGATTAACCTAAGATGAAATCCAGATGAAACCAATCCATCTCAAATGAATTCACTCACCACAAATAGTGATTTCTGTTAGCACTGACTAAGTCGATTTTTGCAGTAAATCAGCCACAGTAAGCTTTGCCGCACCGCCCATAGCAGCCATTTGCGCAAGTAATAATTCCCCACAAGCTAAGGCATCGGTCAGCGCGCTATGGGCCGTATAAATGGGTAAACCATAACGTTCGCGACAAGCGCCAAGGCGCAAACTCCCCTCTTTAATCACTGAGTGCTCCCGTAGTAAACGGTGCTTTTCAACCATTAAAGTATCGATTGCAGGTAAAACAAGGGCTTGATGATAAATCGTCAATAAATCCTGCTGTAAAAAACGACAATCTAAAGGGGCATGATGTGCCACCAGCACGCGTCCATAGGTTTGATTGATAAACCAGCCCATGGCTTCCTCAATGGTGACGGCTTGTACCAAATGATTATCAAGAATGCCGTGAATCGTCGCACTTTGGCCTACACTACCGCGAATTTGCACTAACTTTTGCTCGGCGCGTGCCAACGGGATCTCACCGCGCTCAATCGGCACCAATCCAATGCTGAGAATTTGATCTTGCTGTGGATTGAGCCCTGTCATCTCCAAATCCATCGCCGTTAACGGCGCTTCGGATAACGGCATTGCCAGTAGAGGCAACAGCGACTGATAATAGCCTTTAAATAAATGATGTTGGCAACGCAGCGCCCGCCAATTGAGCTGAGTTTTCAGCAACAATGTATTCATATCAAAAGCTTCGCATAAATTTCATCTTCATCCCCGCCTGCGCCTCATGTACGACTTTAAAAGCGTCACGTAACTGATGACGAACCAGCGAAGATAAATGCCCAGGCAGCAAATAATTACTCACCTCTACCCCTTGATTATGTTGATAACCTTGGTTCGATAACCGCATATGGGCGATAAACTCGTGGGCATCAGCCAAATTGAGCGCATCTTGTCGATTGAGAATATTCGCATCCATCAAGGCACGAATACGTTTTGCAGTATTCACTTCTTTAATGCCCGCAGACAAGGCATAAACACGGGCAATATCGTTAATCAAAGCATTACCTTTATGCTTCAAATCTATGCCTTTAACTTCGCTACCATCCCGCTCGAGTACAAATTTGCGGAAAAATCCAAGCGGCGGCGACTCCACCAGCGAATTGCCTGTCATACCCGCGAGGAAAATATCGTTATCGCGGGTTTGAGCCAAGACTTTATCCTGTAAGGCATCAAACAGGGTTTGTGGACCGTAAACCGATCGCATATCGAAGAAGATGCTGGCGTGCATTAACGCCTTAGGCTCAGGCGTTATGACCCATTTTTCAAATACCTGTTGCCACTGTTTGAGTGACATCCGCCATTGGGGATTTTGCGCCATAATATTGCCGGGACAAAATTCATAACCACATTGGTCAAGCCCTGCGCATACGGCATGGGTTAAGGCATCAAAGTAACCTTTAGCAAAATCATCCATCTCTTCTGCGACTAACAAGCCATTATCTTGATCTGAACACGCAGCCTGATCTTGTCGTCCCTGCGAGCCAAATGCCAACCAGCAAAAGGCCATGGGCGGTTCACCGAGTAATTGCTGATTGAGCACAATTAATCGCCGCGTCAGCGCATCGGTGACAGAGGTTAACACTCGGCCAATTTCTTCAGCTCTGGCATCGGCACTAATAAGATTTTGCAGCAATAGGGGAATTTGCTTACTGACGCCAATTAAACTGGCAAGATCCTGCTGCCGTTCAATCTCACCAATCAACAGTAGCGGTTGTGAGCCCTGCCCGCGCAAGATGTCGGTACTGGTCACCATACCGATAGCTTTATCTTGATCGATAATCGGTAAGTGATGAATGTTATGCTCACTCATCAGCAGCATAGCTTCAAAAATCAATGCATTGGAGGAAATCGAGATAGGTGAAACGGTCATGGCTTGATGCACAGCAACGCTGCCATCAAGCCCTGCTGCTAACACGCGATTACGCAAATCCTTATCGGTTAAAATGCCAACCAATTTATGATTATCCGTCACCAATAAGGACGATACTCGGCGATTTCGCATCAAGAGTGCCGCCTGAGTCACGCTAGCTTGGGCATCAATAACGATGGGAGTGGAAGACATTAACGTGCTGATCCGACTTGTGGTCGTCAGATCCTTTGCCTTAAAGCGGGCCTCATGGCGTAAACGCTTTGCGAAGGCGCGGGTAAAAAACTTATCGAAGTGACGACTCTCACTCCTAAGGCTATCAAACAAGGCTTGGGGCAGATGATAAACTAGACCGTCTTCAAGAATCGCGACTTTATTAACGACTTTTTCCCCTGATAACAAAGTAGAAAAGCCAAAAAACTCCCCCTCGCCCACTCTATCCACCAACACGCCGTCAGGATCGCGCACCTCAAAGGCGCCGCTACGCACCATATACAACTTAGGCGAATTCGCGTCGAAATTAACATAACCAGAGACTTTGCTGTAATACCCAACAGTAACAGCCTTAGCGCAGCGCACGACTACATCCTCAGGCAGAGCATCAAAGGGCACAAGTCCCTGTAGAAATTGCACTACGGGTTGTAACTCACTGGCATTCATAGGCAACACCTTCTTTAGGCGAATTTTTACTGAGATGTCATCACTATAGCCTGCATTGTCGCTACGCTACATTCGACTAAAGTCAGCCGCAAGCATAATAAAGTGACTCCCCACAGAGTGATAAAGGCAGGCCAAAAGAGGCAATAAAAAAGAGCGCCGAAGCGCTCTCTTGTGTTGATACTCACCATTACGCAGTAAGGTTAGTGTCCGCTTGCTTCACCCGAACCTTTAGGGAAACGAATCGATTCAACCATCTCCTGAACATGCAGTGGTGTTGCCGCAGTGACTCGACTCACTATCGCTGCCACACCGAAGTTCACTAACATGCCTACCATACCAATACCTTCTGGTGAAATACCCAGGAACCAGTTAGCAGCTATGTTAGCCGTTGGATCAACAAACTTGAAGTAGATGATATAACCCGCAGTAAACAGTAGACCCGTTAACATACCGGCAATCGCACCTTCTTTGTTCATCGTCTTAGAGAAAATACCCATAACAATGGCAGGGAACAGTGAGGAAGCCGCTAATCCGAAGGCGAATGCCACCACTGCCGCCACGAAACCAGGAGGGTTCACCCCAAAGTAACCCGCAATCACAATGCCGATACCTGCCGCCAAGCGAGCGTATAGCAGCTCTTTTTTATCGGAAAGGTTAGGCATTAAATTCTTTTTCAATAGGTCGTGTGAAACCGACGTTGAAATCACCAATAGCAAGCCTGCAGATGTTGATAACGCTGCTGCTAAACCACCCGCCGCCACGAGGGCGATAACCCAAGCTGGTAAATTAGCGATTTCTGGCGTAGCAAGTACGATAATATCGTTATCAATCTTCATTTCATTTTTGCTAGCGGGATCTTCAATCTTACCTGACGAATAGTAAATTTTACCGTCGCCATTTTTGTCATCCCACTTAATCAAACCGGTTTTTTCCCAGTTCTTAATCCAATCTGGTGCAGACTCATAAGCCACACCTTTAGAATCGGGACCGTTAATAGTTTCAATCATGTTCACGCGGGAGAACGCTGCTAACGCAGGCACTGTGGTGTACATAATCGCAATAAAAACAAGCGACCATCCGGCAGTGATACGTGCATCCTTCACTTTAGGTACAGTGAAGAAACGCACGATAACATGGGGTAAACCCGCAGTACCCACCATCAAGGCACCCGTAATACAGAACACATCTATCATGCTCTTAGAACCGTCGGTGTAAGGTGCAAAGCCGAGCTCAACCGAAACGTTATTGAGTTTTTCTAACAAATACACACCGCTATTATTACCAGCGGCATCCAGTAACTCAGCACCAAAACCAATTTGCGGAACTAAGTGGCCCGTCATCATCACTGAAAGGAAAATAGCCGGAACCATAAAGGCGAAAATCAGTACACAGTATTGGGCAACCTGAGTGTAGGTAATCCCTTTCATACCACCGAGTACCGCGTAGAAGAACACGACCGCCATACCTATATATACGCCCGTATCCACATCCACTTCAAGGAAACGCGAGAACACAACACCCACGCCACGCATTTGCCCTGCAATATACGTAAAGCAAATAAAGATAGCGCAGATAACCGCGACTGTACGTGCCGCCTGTGAGTAATAACGCTCACCGACGAAATCTGGCACAGTAAACTTACCAAATTTACGTAAATACGGTGCCATACAAAGGGCAAGCAATACGTAGCCGCCCGTCCAGCCCATCAAGTACACGCTACCATCGTAACCGACGAAAGACACAATACCCGCTAACGAAATAAATGACGCCGCTGACATCCAATCTGCCGCCGTTGCCATACCGTTCACCACAGGGTGAACACCGCCGCCAGCAACATAGAACTCTTTGGTTGAACCCGCACGGGTCCAGATTGCAATCCCAATGTAGAGCGCAAATGAGAGCCCTACGATAATATATGTGAGTGTTTGAACATCCATCTCAAAGCTCCTTAGTCTTCTTGTACGTTATATTTTTTATCTAAGGCGTTGGCTTTTGCCGCGTAGACAAAGATAAGCGCAACGAATACATACATAGATCCCTGTTGTGCAAACCAGAAACCTAATTTGAATCCCATGAAATGGACTTCATTGAGTACATCAACCAATAAAATGCCGCATCCAAAAGAAACTGCCGCCCAAATGGCTAATAAGCTCAGTACGAGACGAATATTCTCGCGCCAATAACCCTTTGCCTTGTCGTTGTTTTCAAAACCCATAGTGACTCCCCTGTGCTGTTTTAATTTTAAGTCATGTTTAATCTAGCAACAGCTGGTGTGAGCACAATCACGACTTTCGTCTAACCCGTGATTCAAAACACTGTCTGCAAATAGCGAATAGAAACAAATTCAAAGAGTTAACAATGATATTACATTTCGATACGGTTTTAACTTTTTTAACAGGTTAGACCAATGTCGAACATGAATGAGTGGGATGTGAATGGAGAAAGAGGATTTTCATCCAATAAATAGAAATAACTTATTGTCTGAACTAGGGAAATTAGAAATTTAAATGACCTTTAATACGGCTCTAGACTGGCTAAAAATCAGATGATTTAAGATTTTTAGCCTAGATTATTGAGGGTTTTAATCATGAGTTTCTCAATCAATTAGAGACGTTAAATCTCTCATCAAACCTAGGTCAGGCCAATTGCTTACCGTTTTATTTCATCATGTTATTTCGTCAAAATGTTAGGGTTTGACTCACTGCCTCTTTGCAGGTTTACAACAAAAAATAACCCAGCCTATGCTGGGTTACTCAATCTACCTTGAGGAAACGTGACTAAGCGTTACTCGCAACAAGCGGCTTTCATCGCATGATACATCGCGTGCCGTCCGTCTATAAAATGCCGTTACTTCGCAGCTAAAAACCTCACTAACGCCGCCAATTCTTCTGCGGTATGTGCGGTTGAGGTCAGCATATAACGGCCATTAACCAATAATGACGGTACCCCCTTGATCCCAGCAAGCTCAGCTTGAGAGTCATAATTCATTAGAGTGAATTTAGCATCGACGGAATTCATCGCGGCATCGACATCACCCACCTTAGCGCCTTGGGCAATGAAAAAGGCTTTTACTTGCTCTAGGGTGGTAAATTGCTCACCTTTCTCATGAATTTGCTTAAAAATGGCACCATGGGTTTGCTTAGTCATCTTTAATTTTTGCGCCATATAATAGGCAAACTGGCTCAATTCCCAAGCAGGACGACCTGCACCAACGGGGGTACGCTCAAAGGCCACATCTTTGCCAAGCAGCTTTACTGTCGACTCAATGAGCGGTTCTTGCTTATAACAATGTGTACAGTTATAAGAAAAAAACTCCCGCAGCACTGGCTTTTGCGTTTCGGTAATGCCCGCCACAGTGACATAATCCTTGCCTTCTTCGAAACTTGCAGCCTGCAGGGCAAAGCTGGCACTCAGCATTAATCCGCACGCAAATACTGCTATAGGTCGAACTCGATTAAACACGCTCATTATATTGTCTCTTTTTATTCGTCGTTTGTTTAAATAAGGATTACACATTTGCTCAAGCAAACTTGGGACCCAAAGATAACCTAAAAGTTCGACTTTTACCTTTTACAGTAATGAACCTTTCTCAACATGCCGCTAGCATATCCAGCGGCGAAACATACTGATATCGAAAGCCTAAATCTGTGACAATCGCGTCAGCTTGGATGACTTTACTCGGCATAGATTGTTGATTAAATTCTGGCGCGACTAAACCTAGAGATTCGGCAGCAGCTTGATAAAACTCAGCTTTAGTCGGATGTGAAGGTGCGCAAAGATTATAAATCGGCGCCACTGATAATCCAGAATGAGTTGCCGCGAGAATTGCGCTAACGGCGCGCACACAGTCACTAAGATGGACTAAATTTACCGCGACATTCGCCCCACTCACATCGGTTTTTCCAGCAAGAAAACGCCCAGGATGACGTTTAGGACCGACGAGTCCAGCAAAACGAACGATACAGGTATGGGGCAATGCTTGAAATAAAGCTTCAGCATCTAACAGCACTTGGCTATCGCTTGATTCTGCCATCGCATCGGCTTCTGTCATCAATTTATCTTGGGTCGGATATACACCCGTAGTGCTGATAAACACAATCCGCTGATATTGCCAGCCTTGAGTTAATGCGATGAGTTGTTGTAATTCTTCAAGATAAGCGGCATTACCACGCTTTAATCGGGGAGGAATATTGACCACTAAATAATCGGTCTGAAATAAACCGCTTAACGCCTGAGCATCGGGGGCAGAGGATGCTTCGTGGCCCAATTGCAGCGGATAGGCTTCAATCCCGACTTCAGTTAATACCGATAATTCTTCGGCACTGCGCTTACAGCCAGTGACTCGATAGCCCTCATGGACAAGTTGCTTTGCCAAAGCAAAACCAAACCAACCACAACCGACCAAAGCAACACTGGATTTTACTGCGCTGTTTTCTGCTTTTACATTCGCCATATTAGCCCTAAGGGAATCACATCAGCGGATAGAATACGGAACTTAGCGTATAAGATTCAAGTTTGTAGCGAACTAAAATAAAAACTAATCCCTTTATCGACTTGTAATGTACGAATAGCCCCCTCGGACAACTCTTCCGCCTTGATGGCTTTTTGTACTGTCACGCCTTCATTACTTAAAAAACGCAGCGATGGTTCACTGCCATCCTCTTTGCAGGCCCACACTTGGGGTTGACTCACATCTTTAGTCGTCATCATGACTTTTGCGATACAGCCATCGGAGAGTTTCACTATGGTTCCTGGTGGATAAATACCGAGAATTTTAACCAAAATAGCGATTAAAGATTCGGCATGTTTAGTGGCCCGATTCTTAAACAAATAACCTAAAGCGACTTGAGGGGAGGATATTTGTTGACCACTGAGCTGTTGATCGTAGTCATTTGCCAAACTTACGATCTGCGTAATGATAGGAATTTTATGGTCAGTTAACCCATCAGGGAAACCTGAACCGTCAATAAACTCATGGTGGTGTAGCACAATGTGGAGTACTTCTTTTGGGAATAATCCGGAACGATTGAGCATGTCATAGGCGAAATTAGGGTGCATTTGCAGATAATTTGACTCATGAGGTGTTAAGGCTCCACGCTTACGGCGAATAACATCAGGTACCTTAAGTTTACCAATATCATGTAACAAACTACCAAGAGCAATATCACGCAGTTCCCTTGGACTTAAATCCAGTGCATGGCCCATCATCATTGCTAATACTGCCACGGAGACGCCGTGCTGGGTCACACTGACATCGTTATCATCCATTCCAACCAAAGTGAGGAAAGGTTTTTCAACTTCCTGTAGATGGCTGAGCAAGTCTTCTACCAATGACGCCGACAATCGATAGGCACCTTCGGGATCACTGGCTATCTTGCCAAATACATTTCTGCAGTTATTTACGTTCTCAAGGAAACGTTTTTGGCTTAAACGTATCGCCTTACGGGTATCGGCCTTAAGATCTCGCTCAGGTGGAACTTCAATTTCATCTTCAACATCCTTATCTTCCCTAACTGTCTCCGATCCGCGATTCAATTCAGATAACAAAAAAACATAGGGAACACCTAAGCCACGGATCATTTCGATTTGAGCGGCACTGCTAATATCAACACGGTTAAATAAAAAAGGGTGGTTCGTCCATGACAAAGGCAACTTGACTCTCATGCCAAGTTGAATTTCTGACAGTAACAACTTTTTTTGAGGTACTTTTGCCACGCAATATGACTCCTTTCAAATGTAATGTGGGTATAAACAGATGGCCTCATCTGCGTATCCAACAGGGCACATTTAAGCTAAGTACATATAACTATAGATGATTCAAAGAATTCAATGGCGAAATAAGGTAAAAATCCTTATCAAACTGAGGGATAGAACACATCGTCATGTGCCCCACCGCTCAGATCTAAATAAAGTTATTATATAACAATACGATAAAAACTAAGGCTGAAGTTCTTTAGCTTCTTCTTTTGGCCAATCACGGAGGTAATAACTGAGTCGCTTCGATTTAATAAGATAAATACTCGACCAAAACAACATTAAAGCATCTAAAGCAAGACTCCAATGAAACAGAAATTGGCCATGGAACAATCGCTGACCCAACAAAACGCCATCAATAATCAACAGCAACCACAACCCCCATTTTAAATGCACAAAAATCGGTCTTAACCATTGGGGCGAACGTCGACGTTCAGCTATCACCACAAGATAAATCAAAACCGCGCCAAGTCCCGCACCGAGTGCTAGCAAAAAATCTGACTTTTCAGGGTAAAAAATCCGCACTAACTCAGAACGATCACCCATCTGAGTCAGCGAGGCGATAAAAATACACCAACCACGCGCGAGATAAGCCAAAAGCGCATATAAAAAGATGGGCGGTTTAATGTGGCCTTTATCATCGAGCCAAGTGATGTGACTAAAATTCAAATAGGTTTCCAATCAGCAAAATCTAAAACAGCATATCAAGGAGATGGTGCCAATCGCGGTTAATTCAATAGCCAAAGCAGATAATCTTTCCGCACCTTGATTATTTTCAGACAAAAAAATAGCGCCTTAAGCCAGGCGCTATTTAATATCGACTATTCGGCGGTTTCCCACCTTGATACAAGGCTGCAGCCGCTACAGCCAACATTGAATCAACATCAAGCCAACGCCCTCTCTCAACTGACGCCAATCAAGCGTTAGCCGCGAGAAGGGCTAACAACTCATCTTCATCCATCACTTTAACACCAAGCTCCTGCGCTTTAGCCAGTTTTGAACCTGCCGCCTCACCTGCCACTAAACAATCGGTATTTTTGGAGACACTGCCTGCCACTTTCGCCCCCAGCGCCTGCAACTGCGCTTTAGCATCATTGCGATTGAGCTGATTTAAGGTGCCAGTCAATACCCAAGTTTGGCCTTTAAGCGGCTGAGCATCTGCACTAGGTGCTTCAATGGCGGGCCAATGAACACCAGCAGCAACTAAAGCATCAATAACTTCAAGGTTATGGGGCTGGTCAAAAAAATGGGCCACATGCTGGGCAACGACAGCACCAACATCTTCTACTTCAGTTAACTGCTCCACAGTTGCCTCCCGCAGCGCATCTAGACTGGCAAAGTGCGCCGCCAGGTTTGCTGCCGTCGCCTCGCCCACTTCGCGAATACCTAAGCCATATAAGAAACGCGCGAGAGTGGTGGTTTTGGCTGCTTCAATCGCGGCAGCTAAATTGGTTGCCGACTTCATCCCCATGCGGTCAAGCATAGTCATCATAGAAGCGGTGAGCTTAAACAGATCCGCAGGACTTTGGACGAGTTCTTTATCAATCAATTGCTCAACGACTTTGTCGCCCATACCATCGATATCTAAAGCCTTGCGGGATGCAAAATGCTTAATCGCTTCTTTACGCTGCGCTTCGCAGAATAAACCACCGCTACAGCGAGCCACAGCCTCACCTTCTAGGCGCTCGACTAAACTGCCGCATACAGGGCAATTGTGTGGGAATACAATATCAGTCGCTGTTTCAGGGCGTCTTTCGGGCACTATGGCAACAATTTGTGGGATAACATCGCCAGCGCGGCGGATAATCACCGTATCACCGACCTTAATGCCTAAACGGGCAATTTCATCGGCATTGTGCAGAGTTGCATTTGATACAGTGACGCCGCCAACAAACACTGGCTTTAAGCGTGCTACTGGCGTGACAGCACCTGTGCGGCCCACTTGAAAATCAACGCCTTCAAGTTGGGTCATTTCTTCCTGTGCGGGGAACTTATAAGCAATCGCCCAGCGGGGTGATTTAGCCACAAAGCCTAAACGTTGCTGCTGGGCAATGTCGTTAACTTTCATCACTACGCCATCGATTTCAAAGGCTAAATCACCGCGACGGCTGAGAATATCTTTGTAGTAGTCATAAACTTGGCTTAGTTCAGCGCAGACTTTGATTTCGCTACTTACGGGTAAGCCCCACGATTTAAGCTGCTGTAACTGCTCGAAATGGGTTTTAGCTAACGGATGGGAATCCGGCTCCACCACACCGAGCGCATAGGCATAAAAAGCCAATGAACGGGCAGCAGTAATTTTACTGTCAAGTTGTCGCAAGCTACCGGCTGCTGCGTTACGCGGATTCACGAAGAGTTTTTCATCTTTGGCGCGCGCCCTGTCATTCAAAGCTTCAAAAGCGGCTTTTGGCATAAAAGCCTCGCCGCGCACTTCAACGAGCTCGGGAAAATCATGACCACGTAATTTAAGCGGGATCGATTTAATGGTTTTAACATTTCCAGTGATGTCTTCACCCACTGAACCATCGCCGCGCGTCGCCGCACGCTCGAGCACACCATGGCGATACAAGATACTCACGGCAAGGCCATCGAGTTTAGGCTCACAACAAAAGCTCACCTCACCCACTTTATCGGTGACACGCTTATGGAAAGCACTGAAATCCGCCTCATCGAAGGCGTTATCTAGGCTTAACATAGGCTTAAGGTGCGTGATTTGCTCAAACTTAGCCAGTGCCAATCCGCCCACCCTTTGAGTCGGTGAATCAGCGACAATCAAATGGGGATACAAGGCTTCTAACTTGAGTAAACGCTGCATCAACCTGTCGTACTCAGAATCGGTAATGCTCGGAGCATCGTCCACATAGTAACGAATGTTGTGCTCGTTCAGCGATTGGCTGAGCGCCTGCATCACCTGCGATGCGTTTTCTGGGGTGACGTCTTTAGACAGAAGTATATCGAGTTGAATGTCTTGCATATTCTTTATCCAGAATTCTTTAGATCACAAAAAGTAGATCACAAAAAATGAGGCCGCAATCGCGGCCTCATCAATCTATTAACCGCCAAATTGCGGCGTCGGCTAAGCGTTAGCGCGAATGCGGTGTAAATAATCTTGCTTAGTGAACTCACCCCAAGGTTGGCGTTGTCCGTCAAGCACCACCGCATCGATATCATCCGCGAGTTGACGCGCCGAGTTAAGCATAATCGAGAAGTTCATTAGGGCGTCACCGTAACAAGGCAAAGTCATGAAAAACACCACGCCTTGGGTACTGAACTGCTCCATATTATCAGGATCAAACACGCCAGGCTTTAGCATATTCGCTATCGAGAACAATACTTTACCATTGCCAGCATTATCCACATGGCGATGGAAAATATTCATATCGCCATATTTAAAATTCAAGGTTAAGAAACAAGGCAGCAATTCGGCGCCGTTAAGCTGTAGACCCTCTTTAGCGACCACGTGTAATACCAGTACGTCGCGTGGTTCACCTAACTCATCTGCAGCGGCTTGTTCAACAACCTCTTCTTGATAGCTATCTTCTTTATATTCATTTTCGTCAAACAAGGCCGTTTGCTGCGGAGCTGCACTACGTAACGCATGTTCCTGTTCAGCTGCTTTTTGCGCGACAATAGCCGCATGGGATTGACCCATTGGCGGAGTTTGCATGCTCGCTTGAGTGTTCAAAACGGGCTCTTGACGCGAGACTTTCGGGCCACGGTGTTGCTCTTTTGCCACGGGTGGCTGCAAGCTAAAATCAGGCTGAGCTGTCACAGGCTCGTGTTTAGGGCCAACTTTCAACTCTGGTTTAAATTCTGCTGATTTAAACTCTTGTGGTTTAAATTCAGGCTTTGGTTCTAGCTTTACTTCCTGCTTCAAATAAGGATTGGCCGCAGGAGTTTCATTGTTAGGTGCAAGTTCACCGGCTTTGCGCACGCGTACGGCGCCAATACCATCGGCATCAAACCCTTCTGAATCGATCCGCTTCGGACTCGGCTCACCTTTCTCAGCCTGTTTCTTATAAAAGTTGCTCATTGGGCTATCTTTCAATGATTTAGGCTGTTGTCTTCTGATAGACCAAAATCCATGCACCAGCACAGCAACTATGGCTATGGCGCCTAAAACGAACAATACTAGTTGCAAATCTTCCATTGGTTACCCTGTCTTTCTTCTAGTTATCCAGCGTCAGCCATCGCCACCGCTTGCTCTATGTCTACCGCAACTATACGAGACACACCGGGCTCGTGCATAGTCACGCCAATAAGTTGATCCGCCATTTCCATGGTTATTTTGTTATGGCTGATATAAATAAACTGTACGCTCTGTGACATTTCTTTTAGCAATCGACAGAAGCGTTCTACGTTGGCATCGTCTAATGGCGCATCCACTTCATCTAACATACAGAAGGGAGCAGGATTCAGCCTAAAAATGGCGAATACCAATGATAAAGCGGTTAATGCTTTTTCACCACCCGAAAGAAGATGGATTGTGCTGTTCTTCTTCCCCGGTGGTTGGGCCATGATAGTCACGCCCGTTTCTAACAAATCGTCGTCAGTTAACGCTAAATAAGCTCGGCCGCCACCAAACACTTTCGGAAATAAGCGTCCGAGATCTTCGTTGACTGAATCAAATGTCGTCTTAAAGCGGCTTCGGGTTTCCTTATCTATTTTACGGATCGCTTCCTCTAAGGTTGCAAGCCCTTTATTTAAATCGTCATCTTGATGATCAAGATAAGATTTTCGCTCACTTTGCTGTTCAAATTCTTCGATCGCCGCAAGGTTAATGGCACCTAAACGAACAATTTTCTGCCGTATTTGATCTAAATCACTCTGCCACTTGTCTGGCATCCCCTCTGCGGGCAAGTTTCCAAGGATTTCAGACAGAATGATTTGCTGTTCCTGTAAGGCTTCCAGCTGACTATTCGCTTGGCCTTTTATTCCTTCACGACGTAACTTTAACGTGCTCAGGCTTTGAGTCAAGTCCTCAAGCTTACCAAGCTCTTGTTTTTGCTTTATTCCTATACGGTTTAATGTGTCTGTGAGCACACTTTGCTGCTGACGAACCTCTTTTAAGCCCTGTTGTTGCTCATGTTGTTGCTTTAGTAACTGCGTTAACTGCTCAGTCAGCTGCACACTATTTTGCACCCCACTCAATTGGGCAACTTTGGCAAGTTCTGTTAACACAGACTCGCGGGAGTGGATGAGTTCATTGACACGCACTTGCTGTAATTCAATTTGCTCCGTGCTCACGGCCATGCGCATAGTCACGGCTTGCAAACCCGTCGCAGTGGCTGATAATTGACGTTCTACCTCAGTAATACGCCCTTTTAATGCTTGATGGCGCACACTATCGGCCTGTGTGTCTTGGATGAGTTGCCGCTGAATATCTTCACTAGCCTGCAGCGTCTCATCGAGCTCCATTTCTTGTTCTGCTAATAATTCGCATTGCTCGCTTAAGCGTTCAATATCAATCAAACTCGTACTTAAAGCCGCGTCGAGTTTACTTTGCTGTTCGACGCGCGCCTTCACTTGCTCGATTAAACCACTAAGCTGCATCGACTTAGTCGCTTTGTCTAACTGCAATTGATGTAATTTTTGCGCGCCATCGGTCAGTTGCAGTCTTTGTTGCTGCAAAATAGCCGCAAGATCTGTCATCTTGTCTTGCCGAATCTGCAGGGATTGTTGCAAATCGAGGATATTTTTCGCTAACTGAGCTTGCTCTTTACTGAGTTGCACCAGTGACTGGGCGCCCTCTGTTTTCGTGATTAAAAAACCTTGTCCCAGTAGATAACCGTCGGCAGTGACAATCCGTTGATCGGATGTTAGCTGTGGCAGCAGTTCTTTCGCTGCATGGATATCCTTTGCCCACTTCAGCCCCGCTAACCAAGGGGCGAGATTCACCTTAGCCTGTAAAAATTCACTTTGGCTTGATTGTGACGCTAACGCTTGAAACCCCATTTCAGTTTCAGTGACACCAACGGGCAAGGTCAACAAGCCATTTAGGGCGAGTTCGGCCGCTGTTTCCCAACCATTTTCAACGGTTAAACTCTGCCATAACTGCGGTTTATCACTCTGCTGTTCTTGCTTAGTCAACCACTGTTCAACCAGCTCATGGCGCGCTTTAGTCGCGGTTAATTGCTGCTGAATGTGCTCAGCGCTATGGCGGGCTTCATCTAAGGCTTGCGTACTAGCACTTACACTTTGTTCTTGCTGATAATTAATTTCATTTTGCAGTTTAAGCGCATCATCCAAAGACTCAATATCTTGCTGCAATGGTGTAATACTCGATGCGAGATCACCATCCATTAACGCCACAAGTTGTGCCTGCTGCTCACGACTTTGCTGCTGTTTGTGTTGCAGTAATTGCTGCTGATGCGCTAACTGGCTGCGACGTAGTTCAAGCTGCAACTTATGCTGAGAAACATCCGCTGCCTGTTGGCGCGCCACTTCGGCCTGCTGCTGACTGCGTTCTATGCTCATTTCCCATTGGGATTGCAGCTCATCCATGATCTCTTGTTGCTCATCATGCTGTGGCCCAAGTTTGGCAAGCTCAAGCTCCAATGCGCTAAGACTCGCTTTATAGCCGTTAAGCTTGTCGGTATTTTGTTGGATCTGCTCTTTGACTTGCGCCAACTGTGTTTCGAGCTGGGCGTCGCGCTGCTTTTGATTCTGTAACTGTTGCTCTAACTTAGCGATTTCAGTACCAGTCAGATAATAGGCCTCAACCGCTCGCTGCTCTTGCTCCGCCAATTGCGCGAGTTGCACTTGCAATTCAGTGGTTTGTAATTCATCGGTTTGCGCGAGTGACTGCGCCGCCGCTTGCTGCACTTCAATAGCACTTATCTGCTCAGATAGGCTCGCCATCTGAGCTTGCAACTCTTGATAGCGCATCACAAGGAGTTCAGCATGGGTCTTACGCTCGGCCTGTTTAAGCTCACGATATTGTTTAGCGGCTTTAGCCTGCTGCGCGAGTTTATCTAACTGCTTACCGAGTTCACTGCGAATATCGCCCAAACGCTCGAGGTTTTCGCGGGTATGGCGAATACGGTTTTCAGTTTCGCGCCGACGCTCTTTATATCGGGAAATCCCAGCGGCTTCCTCAATAAAGGTGCGCAAGTCTTGGGGTTTAGATTCAATCAGGCGGGAAATAGTGCCTTGCTCGATAATGGCATAACTTCGCGGGCCAAGACCGGTGCCCATAAACAAGTCGGTAATGTCTTTACGACGACACTTTTGACCATTGAGAAAATACCAAGACTCACCGTCGCGGCTCACCTGACGCTTAACGGCGATTTCTTCATAACTGGCATACTGACCAGCGAGGCGACCCTCTTTGTTTTCAAAAATAAGTTCCACACCCGCTACAGACACAGGTTTTCGCGCGCTTGAACCGTTAAATATCACATCGGCCATAGAATCACCGCGTAGGTGCTTCGCCGAGCTTTCACCGAGCACCCAACGCACGGCATCGATCACGTTCGATTTGCCGCAGCCATTTGGGCCAATAATGGCGGTTAATGCCTGTAAAAAAGGAATTTTCGTGGGATCGACAAACGACTTAAAGCCGGCAAGTTTTATCTGTTTTAATCTCATGGTGCCAGTTAGCGCGTCTCTGAAGTCTGGCCCGAAAATGAGCCAAGCGGTGCAAATGCATTTATCGGCCAACTTTAACAAAGCAGGCAGCATTTTGTAACGCTTTTTATTGAATTCATGCGGCTTTTAGCTTGTCATCTGTCCATGAGTTGATCACAATCGCATATAGCTGTCGCTTAACTTTTTGGAAAAACGATATGACACAGAAAAAAACCTTGCCCTTCCCAGCCAAAAGTGGCGTTAATTATTTTCTCGATGGCTTTGGTTTAATCACACGTAAAGGCCTGCGCACTTTCGTATTTATTCCGTTAATGATTAACCTTCTGCTGTTTGCTGGCGTCATTTATGTAGCCATAGGCCAGTTAGATACGCTATTCACTTGGATGAATGCCCAGCTCCCGGAGTACTTAAGCTGGTTAAACTTTTTACTTTGGCCACTCGCCGTCACCACTATGCTGGTGATGCTTGCTTTTGTATTTAGCTCCGTCATGAACTGGCTCGCCGCCCCCTTTAATGGTCTGTTGGCTGAAAAAGTCGAACAGTTGTTAACTGGTAAGCAGCTGAATACCGGTTCTGGTATTGATTTAATCAAAGACTTACCGCGTATCCTTGGGCGTGAGTGGATCAAACTCAAATACTATCTGCCCCGCGCACTGGTATTTTTGTTATTGTTTTTAGTGCCTATGGTAGGCCAGACGCTGGCACCGATTTTATGGTTTCTGTTCAGCGCTTGGATGATGGCGATTCAGTACTGCGATTATCCCTTCGATAACCACAAGGTCAGTTTTAAAGATATGCGCTTTGCCTTGAATCAAACCCGTGGCACCAGTTTTAGCTTTGGCGCCACTGTGACGCTATTTTCGATGATCCCCATAGTCAACTTTATCGTCATGCCAGTGGCGATTTGTGGCGCGACGGCCATGTGGGTCGATAAGTATCGTGAAGCGTATCGCAACCATGCAATCGCACCCGAGTAGTAACACCAGCAGTGCTGAGTCATGGCTCAGCACTGCTCCCCAATTTTTTTAGACCCAATAATCCAATCATGTTTCGCCTCGTTAAAATCAACGCAAACCTTGTAACAATTACTCACCATTGTTAACTTCACGTTTTCTGGCAAAATGCGCGCCACGAATGTGTTATTTGAGTCTTTTGTGTTGAAATCAATCTTAGCCATCATCTTATCTAGTCTTACTTTTCTACCTGTAACTTGTCTTGCTGGCTATGCCAGCCAATTTCAGTTAGCCATTCCAACACTTAACAGTGCTGCCAATATCGACGGTGAGTTGGACGATGCCATTTGGCAACAAGCCGCAGTCACAGAGCTCAAATATGAAACCCAACCAGGGGAAAACATTGCCGCATTAGTGAAAACCGAGGCGCGAGTCTATGCGACTAAAACCAGTCTTTTTGTGGCATTTACTGCCAAAGACATTAATCCCAAACTCATTCTGGCCACACTCAAGGACAGAGACAAGCTGTGGAGTGATGATTTAGTCGGAATTAAACTCGATACTTTTAATAATGCCCGTTTAGCGTACCAATTTTTTATTAATCCCCTTGGCGTGCAATTAGACTCAATTGAAAACGAACTAACGGGTGAAGAAAGCGAAGCATGGGATGGTATTTGGAAATCCGCAGGCAAGATCACCGCCGATGGCTATCAGGTCGAAGTCGAGTTACCACTGAGACTGTTTAACTTTGACGACAAGAAAAGTCTGCAAGAATGGGACTTTGAGTTAATTCGTTATTATCCACGCAATGAAAAACATCGCCTATCGACCCATAAGATTGACCGTAATACGAGTTGTCAACTTTGTCAGTTAGGTGTGGCTTCTGGCTTGGCGGGGGCAGAACAAGGACAGGATGTACAAATCACCCCGACTTTTATCGCCAACCGTAACGAACATAAACAGGCGGATGGCTGGGAAGCTGATAACAATCTCGAGCCAGGTGTAGACTTGCGCTGGGGCATTAATTCCAGCACCTTACTCAATGCCACCATTAATCCCGATTTTTCCCAAGTGGAATCCGATGCTGGCCAGCTCGATGTGAACAGCACTTTCTCCTTGTTCTATGATGAGAAACGGCCGTTTTTTTTGGATAATAAAGACTATTTCGACACACAGGTAAATCTGCTGCACACCCGCAATATTGTTGCACCTGACTATGGTATCAAACTGACAAGTAAGAGCGATGATCACACCTTAGCTCTGCTAGCGAGTAACGATAGCCAAACCACGTTTTTGGTACCGGGAAATTTAAGCTCAGAGGTTGCCTCGCTTGATCAAGAAAGTTTGAACCTTGCGGGACGTTATCGTTTCGACATGAGCAAAACCTTCTCCATCGGCGGATTACTTACCGCAAAAACGAGCAGTGACAACACTCACAATGGTACAGTAAATAACCCACACGATGGGATTAACAGCCAACCCGATTACCACAACTATGTCATTAGTCTGGATGCGAAATATCAACCAACACCACAGGACAGTTTCACTGCACAAGTGGCCCAATCGGATACTCAATACCCCACGGGAGTCTATCGTCAATTTTGTACTGATACTGAAAATGACCCTAGTAATGGTTTGCCCTGTGGCCAATCTCAGCTTGATTGCGAACTCGGTCACTGCCAACTCAACGAACAAGTATTACGTAGCCAATCTGATAGCCGCTTTGGCGGCAATTTATATCAGTTAACCTTTAAACACGAAGAGCGAAATTGGTTTGCATACAGTGAATACAACGCAGTTGATCCCGATTTTCGTGCCGATTTAGGCTTTGTCGAAAAAATCGATTACCGCACCTTTGAGGCTGGTGCGGGTTTGATTTGGTATCCTACGGGCACCTTTAACAAGGTGGAATTAGCTGGAGATTGGGATATCACTCATAACCAAGCAGGCGAACGACTTGAAGAAGAGTATGAAGCCTACATCGAAATCCTCGGCGCATTACAAAGCGAAATCACCTTTGGTGTAGAAACCCGTGAACGTGTGGGCCCTCGCCGCAATGCTTCACTGCTCACTATCGCCGGAAATAGTCAACTATATGATGAAACCCAAGTGTGGTTTTATGGCGCAGTAACCCCGTTATCGCCCCTGAGTATGGAGCTTGAAATGTACTACGGCGATGAAATTGATTTTATCAATGATAGGCTGGGCACTAAAACGCAAATGAACCCGAGTATCAATTGGAAAATTGCTAATGGACTTTCTATCGATATCTCCCATGTTTATCAGCAAATGGATGTGGAACAAGATGCGCTTTTTACCGCTAATCTGAGCGATGTACGCCTCAACTGGCAATTCAGTCTACACAGTTTTATTCGCCTTTCTAGCATTTACACCCGGATAAATCGCAATGTGGCGCAGTATTTATATTCGGCGCCGCAGAGTGAGGAAGCGCATTTAGGCAATGAGGTCCTCTACGGTTATAAACTCAATCCGCAGAGTGTGTTCTACCTCGGATACTCTGATAGTTTACAGGCTAATGATGAGTTAAGCCGCCTGACGCGGGACGAGAAAACCTACTTTATGAAGTTAAGTTACGCATGGCTGCTATAAACAATCATTACATTAAACAGAAAGCAACTTAGGCAAACAACTGACATAAAAAAGCCCACATCGAGGAAGATGTGGGCTTTTGATTATGACGGTTAGAATCTTAGACCTTCTGCAGAATTACACTGCCAATAGAATATCCTGCGCCAAACGAACTCAATAAACCTAAATCGCCAGCCTTAAAGTCACCGGAAAACTTGTGAAATGCAATAACAGAACCCGCGGAAGCCGTATTGGCGTATTCATCTAGTACCACGGGCGCTTGTTCCGCTGACACATCATCCCCAAGCAACTTTCTCACCACGAACTGATTCATGTTGATGTTCGCTTGATGCAACCACAAACGTTTGAAGGACTGTGGCGTTAACGCTTGTTCGGCCAGATGTTCATCCAAATGTTGATAAATCATCGGCAACAGCTCTTTAAATACCTTGCGCCCTTGTTGGTGGAATAGCTTATCGGCTTGATGGGCCGCACTCGGATCGCAGCGGTTCAAGAAACCGAAATTACTGCGAATATTGTTCGAGTAATCGGTAAAACAGCGGCTTGAGATGATCTTAAACACATGGTCAGACTGGGCTAAGCTTTGTTCTTCCAGTACCAGAGCCGTCGCCACATCACCGAAGATAAAATGGCTGTCACGGTCGCGATAATTCACCTGTGCCGAGCAAATCTCAGGGTTGATCACTAACACTCTTGAGGCAGAACCCGTAGCAATGGCATTAGCCGCGGCGACAATTGCAAACGTCGCCGATGAACACGCTACCTGCATGTCGTAACCATAACCCCGCGTACCTAGTGCACGTTGAATTTCAATCGCCATAGCAGGATACGCACGCTGAGTATAAGCGCAGGCAACAATCACTAAGTCAATTTGCTCAGCCTTGAGATTGGCATTCTTTAGTGCCATCAAGGCAGCTTCAAGGCCAATCTCAGCCTGCATAGATAATTCGTCACTGCTGCGCTCAGGAATCAACGGCATCATGACTTCGGGATCCAGAATGCCCTCTTTCACCATCACATATCTGTGCTTGATGCCGGAGGCTTTTTCAATAAACTCGCTCGATGAATAGGACAAAGCCGCAACATGGCCTTGCTCAATTAAGCCTGCATTTTCAAGATTGAAAATATCCACATAAGCATTGAAGCTCTCAACTAAGGCTTCATTGGAAATACTGTGGGGCGGCGTAAATAGGCCACTCCCCGAAATGACGACCTGTTTCATAAATGCTCCAAACGGGTACTGGTTGTAAGGTGAGCAGAGGATGCATCATCACTCGTAAGCACAGGTGCTAACTCATTTTGCCCCTGCGCTTGTTGCTCTAATCGTTGCTTTTTATGCATTTGCACTAAGTCTATCACGACTGTTGAAGATATTTTATCTTGGATCCCCTGCCGATTGGCATCCCAAAATATTTGCATAAAACCAAGTAAGCCTGTGGTAAAGCCTGCGGCATAGCCACCATAACGGCCAAACGCGGCCCATAAACTGATGTTGGCACCATCGAGCTGGATCACCCGAATGCCCAACATCTTCTTACCTAAGGTTTGACCATCAAATCGTGCAGTAAAGACGGTAAAGTAAAACGCTGCCCAACCAAAACCCAGCCCCATATCACTCAGAAAGCCTTTCACCCAAGCGACAACACTATGGCTTGTAGCTTCATCAACGGTTCTGAGGGGAGAATATTGCGAAGAGCTCACATTCACTGCATCAGCCACCGTGCTTTGCGGCTGTACATCCGGCGAAATAGCTTGAATAGGCTGAAGTGGCTCAGGCGGAGAATCTGTTGTCGCCAACTCAACAGGAAGCGTAATAACAGGCCATAGGCTGCCATTAAGCACTTCCGCCTGTAACTTTTCACTATCTATGGCAGGCAAACTACTGTTGGCTATGGTTGCTAGCACTATTTCACGTTGATCATTTTCTGTCATGCCCTTTGATCCTGAAGCATTTTTTATCGCTTCATGTAGGGACTGAACTTGAGTTTTACCACAAGCATAATTATTACACTGGCTCAACGACATCAATGCTGGTAGTGACGTAATGATTTGTTCACCTAATGCAAATTGTTGCTCTACTCCCTCACTGCTTTTAACGTCTGTTCCATTAAAATCAAACAGATTATTGGCGGTTGTCAGCAACATAAAAACCAACATCAAGGCATAAAGTCCCCACTTGAGTAAACGACCAAACTTACGACTGCGCTTTTCAATCCAGATAATACTGACCACCAGCAAGACAAACATCCAATCCATCTGCTCAGCTAACACAGTGATCAGCAAACCATCAATCAGTATGGCTAACATCCGCTTCAACGGTGTCGCCAATGGGGTATATAACACGGCTGCTGCAATGGTAAATGCCTTTGGTGTTACCATCGTTTTTGGATCTTTACCCAGATCCATTTGTTGCTGCTTCATCTTTGCGCTTGTCCGATACGAGTGATAGGCTAGTTTTACGATTGAGACATCAAGAAGTTATCCCTGTTAATGCCACAATCTTTTTTATGTTAGCAAGAGGTTAACACAGTTAAACTGGCTGCCAATCAGGGTTTGCGAATAACAGCACACCCTTTAATAACCAAATCGAATAAAGAAGAACAAACAATCACTTCTAAAAGCGCCACAGCAGATTATGATTCAGTAGTGCCAACATAGGAGCAAGCAATCCATGAGCAAAATTTTCGAAGATAATTCATATACTATTGGTAATACACCGCTAGTACGTTTAAACCGTGTTAGCCAAGGTAAAGTGCTGGCCAAAGTCGAAGCCCGTAACCCAAGTTTCAGTGTTAAATGCCGTATCGGTGCCAATATGATTTGGGATGCCGAGAAGAAAGGTCTATTAACAAAAAATCACGAGCTGATTGAGCCGACATCAGGCAACACAGGTATTGCATTAGCGTATGTTGCCGCGGCCCGTGGCTATAAACTGACCCTGACCATGCCAAATACCATGAGTTTAGAGCGTCGTAAGCTACTCAAAGCCCTAGGCGCAACTCTCGTGCTGACTGAAGGCGCGAAAGGCATGAAAGGTGCGATTGATAAAGCGGAAGAAATTCGCCAATCGGCTCCTGAAAAATACATTTTATTGCAGCAGTTTAATAACCCTGCTAACCCAGAAATCCATGAAAAAACCACAGGTCCAGAAATCTGGAATGATACCGACGGTGAAGTGGATGTGTTTGTTGCCGGTGTAGGTACTGGCGGTACAATTACTGGTGTAAGCCGTTACTTGAAAAAAGTGGCCGGTAAAACCATCACCTCAGTGGCGGTTGAGCCAGCAGATTCTCCTGTTATAGCTCAAACCTTAGCGGGTTTACCTGTGCAACCAGGGCCGCATAAAATCCAAGGTATTGGTGCAGGCTTTATCCCAGGTAACTTAGATTTAGAATTGATTGACCGTGTTGAGGCTGTAACTAACGATGAAGCCATCGACATGGCCCGCCGCTTAATGCAAGAAGAAGGCATTTTAGTGGGTATTTCATCGGGTGCCGCCGTTGTCGCCGCCAACCGCATCGCTGAGTTGCCAGAGTTTGCAGGCAAAACCATTGTGGTGATTTTGCCATCGGCTGCCGAGCGTTACCTATCTTCAGTCTTGTTCCAAGGCCAATTCGGCGACGAAGAAAACGTTCAATAAACGACGTTTTATCGTCCTTAAAATACCCAGCTTTGGCTGGGTATTTTTATTTATGGCATTCCATTATTTAGATCTCGATTACAGAGCATAAACAAGTTACTGCTCAAGTTTGGATACAGCTCATAGTTCTTTGTATCTCAACTGGCTTTCACGGCTAACTTGGTTATAAAGAACGGACCAGCTCGCCAATTCATTCCTTTTTATGTCTTTTTACCGAACACCAAGTAACATCAGCGCCTTCAATGCAAAGTTTGAAGCTCAAAAAATTGCCTTTGGCCCCATCAGCTTTCAAGTCGCCCACTGCCTACTCAAATTCGATGTGCTAGCCCAAATAGATAACGCGGCCGAGCATGGGATCACTGCAGCCGAGTTAAGGCAATCCACCCCACTGAGTGAATATGCCTTGGGGGTATTGTTGGATATGGGACTCAGTATGGGTTTAGTTTGGCAAAATGAAAATGGCTATGTGCTCGATAAAACGGGGCACTTTTTACTCCATGACGACATGGCAGCCATCAATCTTAACTTTGTGCAGGATGTTTGCTATCAAGGCCTTTTTAACCTTGATACCGCGCTACTCGAAGGCAAGGCCGCAGGACTTAAGGTGTTCGGTGACTGGAATACCATCTACCCTGCCTTAAAAGATCTACCACCCAAAGCGAAACAGAGCTGGTTTGCCTTCGATCATTACTATTCGGATCATGCCTTTCCACACCTTCTGCCATTAGTGTTTGCCCATAAGCCAATCCATTTAGTGGATATAGGCGGCAATACGGGAAAATGGGCACTGAGCTGCTGTGATTATGACGCAAACGTTGAAGTCACGATTATGGATTTTCCGGGGCAACTAGAGGTAGCCACACAAAATGCACTCGCACGAGGTTTTGCAGCACGCGTGCATACCTTTGCCACCGATCTGCTGGACGACTCCCAACCCTTTGTCGAAGGTGCCGATACTTACTGGATGAGTCAATTTCTGGATTGCTTTTCAAAAAGCCAAATCCTGAGCATTTTACAACGCACGGCAAAGGCAATGACATCAAGCAGCCAACTCTTTATCGTCGAAACCTTTTGGGATAGACAGCCATCGGCCGCCTCCGCCTATTGCGTAAATGCCACTAGCCTCTATTTCAGCGCCATGGCCAATGGCAATAGCCGCATGTATCACTCTAAGGATTTATTGGCCCTGCTTCACCAAGCGGGACTGTATGTAGATGAAGATACAGACAATCTTGGCCTAGGGCACACGCTACTACGTTGTAAACTCAAACCTTAAGTTTAATAGCAACATCAAAGTAAATAAAAATTATGCAATGAATAAAATTAATCAAATTTATTTATCATTGATACCCGCAGTACACTAAATACATCAAAACAGCGCCCCAAAAAAGCGATGTTAAGCATTGTCAGTATTGAGAGGTATTCAAAATGACTTCAAAACGCAAACGCTGGACATCCCACGCAGCTAAACTTCCCAGCCCTATGGCTGGGTTGGCATTGGCAATTGCCAGCTTAGGTTGGACATGGGAGAACATGACACCTTCACTTAATGGCGCAGGACAACTCACAGGCGCCATCATCGCCTCTGTGTTGCTGTTATTGCTCATGGGTAAATTCATGCTTCATCCTAATATTTTAAAGGACGAGCTAAGTCACCCTGTGATTGGTAGTGTAATCCCCACCTTCGCCATGGGCTTGATGGTGGTGTCTAAATCACTCGGCGATTATTTCCCCCATGCAGGCTTAACTCTGTGGCTAGTAGCCATTGGTATCCATGTGATCTTCCTAAGCGCGTTTATCTACTATCGCGCCATTGATTTTAAACTCGAGCACATGGTGCCAAGCTGGTTCGTACCACCCATTGGTATTATCGTCGCGGCGGTGTCTTTCCCTGTATCTGATTACCAATGGTTAGCAAACGCCATTTTGGTTTTTGGAATGTTAGCCTACTTAATCATGCTGCCTTTGATGCTCTATCGCCTCATCTTCTGTCAGGCGATACCTGATGCAGCTAAACCAACCATTGCCATTCTCGCAGCGCCCGCCAGTTTATCACTTGCAGGTTATCTGACCGTTTGCGAGCAGGCGTCGATCCCCTTAGTCGCCTTACTACTGAGCATCGCCATTCTGATGACCAGCATCATCTACTTGGCCTTCTTTCATCTGCTAAAACTGCCCTTTAGCCCAGGCTACGCAGCCTTTACCTTCCCTATGGTGATCGGTGCAACCGCCCTCTTTAAAACCGCTGCTTGGTTAACGCAGTTCAATAACATGGGTGAGTTAGCGATATGGATGAAACACTTAGCAGAATTCGAATTGGTAATCGCCACCTTAGTGGTTGCCTATGTCGCCCTACGTTATTTAGGACACTACTTTCCACTGCAATTTAACGTGGTAGAGCAAAAATCAGTTCTAAATAGCAAATAAACAGAACAGCTTTTTGTAAAAAAAATTAACCATACAAATGAATTGTTCACTCAAAAAACTAAACAATAAACCGAAAGCGAAGTGAATAGATATTCACTTCGCTTTTATATTTAAACAGTTAAAATTAAATAATCAGAAATAGTATTTGATTAGTTTTTATTCTTTACAACATTTCATTCCATAATTTTACTTCTAGTTTCCTGACGCGGTGTAAAAATATCACCATACAAAATTAAACCGCATGAAAACCCTTATTGATAACACTCCTCAATCATCCAATCTAAAATATATGGAATGACAAACCATATCGTTATTAATTTTTACTTTTTCACATAAAATAGTTTCAAACTATTATTGAAAACAACAAAATTAAAACACAATAAAACAAAATTTTAGCAACAATAAAAAAACACAAAGGACCCACAATAAAAACAAAAAGCCAAATAAAAAACAAAACCCTCAGATTAAAACCTTATCTGCCACCGATCACACACACACCCTACTTATATTTGCATTTTAAAAAAGAGAGTAAATAACAAATTTTAAACAAAACTCCAGCATGGCCAATGTTGCACTTGTTATTTTCTTGTGGTTATATCCTGAACTCAATTAAATGAGAGCTTAATTCTTTACATAAGTAACCATTTAAGAAAAATAAAAAATAAACATACAACATGTGTTAAGGGAGAATAAAATGCGTGCAAATTCTACATTAGCCAAAGCCGTTCGCTTTGCATTAATAAGCGGAGCAGCGACTGCCGCGTTAACCACTTCGATAGTATATGCAGCTGAAGATGGTGCCAAAGTTGAACGTATTGAAGTAACAGGTTCACGTATTAAGCGTACCGATATGGAAACCGCAACCCCAGTTACAGTACTAAGTGCTGATGATATGGCAAAACAAGGTTTTACTAACGTACAAGATGCATTGCAGAGCCTGACTTCAACAACAGGAGCAATGACAACTCAATCAGTACATGGTTTTACACCAGCTGCGTCATCAATCAGTTTACGTAATGCGGGTGCAAGCAGAACGCTAACATTGATTAACGGTAAACGTCTCAACCAATATCCTAAACCAGCAGGTGGTACAGACAACTTTGTTGATACCGCAAACTTACCAATGGAAGCTGTTGCTCGTATTGAGATATTACAATCTGGTGGTTCAGCAATTTATGGTGCAGATGCTGTTGGTGGCGTAGTAAACATTATTTTAAAAAGAGATTTTGATGGCGTCGCATTAAAATATCGACATGGTGATACTACTGAAGGCGGTGGTGGAAGCGATCGAATTGCGCTATCTCTGGGTTCATCTTCCGAACGTGGTAACGTCTCAACTTTCATCGAATTTACTGATACTGAGCGTTTGAATGCAACTGATAGAGCTGTTTTTGGATTAGATACAGACAAAGTACCTTATAGTAAATATTCACAATACAGCTCATATGGGGCTGGCATTACAGGTAAAAAACCTGCTGGTGGAGCGACACCAAAAGGCCAACGTGTCCTCACTGCGAGTGAATGCGAAGCGGGCGGTTTTCTTTGGACTGGTAGCGCATGTGGCTTTGATCGCTCAAAGTGGCGCGATCTATCACCAGAAAGCACCCGTTTTATCAGTTCAACGAACTTTAACTATGAACTTGCAGATAATTTGAACTTTGTAGGACGTCTTGATTTTGCAGAAGCAAAATCAACAACACGTATCGAACCTATGGGTATCGATAACTACAAAGTCAATGTTGCAGGAGACAAAGTAACTTTAGGCGTTGATTTAGATGATTCACTGACAAAGACATTCGACAAGAATACAGGTCTTGGTGGAGATTTTAAAAATGCCGAAAATGGTGACTACAACTATATTCGTCGTTTGCACGAATTCGGCAACCGCGCAGGAGAAACAAGTACCCGTAACTATTTCTTCACCGCGGGCTTGGAAGGCGTGATCGCTGATGATTATAGTTGGGATACATCCGTAAATTACGGCCGTACTAATGTGGATGTATTCAATAGTGGCTTTGCGACTGTGGGTGGATTATTTAATTATCTAGCTCAAGGTACTGACGGTAAATCACTGCTTGCGCCTATCAGCACAAATGATGTCAGCGGTATAGCGTACACTCCGTTTGAAAAAGCTCAATCAACTCAAAAAAATATTCAGGCAAATATCACAGGTCCAGCATTTGAACTGCCAGCAGGTTCAGCAGACTTTGCTTTTGGGGCGGAATATACCACTCAAGACTACTCATCAGAATCTGACTCAGAATCTGTTAAAGGCAATATTCTAAGCCGTGGTGGTTCATCAGGTGCTGGTGAGCGTTCATACTGGGCAACCTATATGGAATTAAAGCTTCCAGTTCTTGAGGACTTAACACTTGATGCGGCCTTACGTTATGACCGATATGATGATTTCGGTGGAAATTTGTCACCTCAATTAACCGTAGAGTATCGCCCACTTGATGAATTATTAGTTCGTGGCTCTATCAGTAAAGTGTTCCGCGCACCAGATATGCATCGCGTATATGGAGATGCAACTAAAGCATATAGCAATATCATTGATTTTAAACAGTGCCAAGCTCTAGGTGGAACTCCATCTCAGAAAAATCCAGATCCAACACTGAACAAAATCTGTAATGAACTCAATATTGATATCACTACTGGTGCTAACAAAGATCTTAGCGCTGAAACAGGCTATACAGCCAACATAGGTGCTGTATATGGTGGCGATAGCTTAAATGCTTCACTCGATATTTGGGAGTGGAAACTGGATGACATGGTAAGTGACATCTCTGCAAGCAAAGCTGCTCGTGAATATGAAACTTATGCAAACATGATCACCCGTGACGCATTAGGTACTATTACTCACATTAATACCGTCGCACAAAACCTTGCTTATCAGAAAGTTCGTGGTATTGACTTAACCACTGGTTACGGATGGGATGTCGCTGACTTTGGTGAGTTAAAACTAAACTTTAATGGTACTTATATTCTTCTTTCTGAAGGACAAACAGATCCTACAGCTGCAATTGATGATGACATCGATGATGGTGGTTTACCGCAATATAAAGCCAATATCATTTTAGGTTGGTATATAAACGATTTTGAAACAACTTTAGGCGCTTACCACACAGCAAGAATGCATGGTGTTGGATATAAATCGTTTAAAAAAGCTGCATTAGATAAAGGTTTGGCATTCGATGAAAGTGCAAACGAAATTGCATCACAAACGAAGTGGAACTTAACATCGGCTTATAACATCACAGACGCAATTAAAGTGACTGGCGGTGTAATGAACTTATTTAATGCTGGACCAAACTTTGATCCAACAGATACAGCCTGGCCACACTATAACCGCTCATCATATGATGCGCGTGGTCGTGAATGGTTTATCGAAGGCGAAGTTAAATTCTAATCTCGCATTTATTAGTTCGAACCTAATCAAAAAACGGCATCTTCGGATGCCGTTTTTATTTACTTCATTATTTACACATCATAGTAAACCGACATAAAAAAATGCCCAACTACTTGCTGGGCACTTTCCCTTCAGACTGATAATTAAAGACGTTTTAAGAATGTTTAGTCAGCTTAATCTCACTCTGATGCTGAGGTTTTTCAGTATGTGAATGTGGTGCAGAAAAATGTTCATGATGAGCTTTGTGTGATTCAGCCAAGGTTACTTTACCCTGCTCTATCCACCAATAACCTAAACCAACAATCACACCGCCACCGACAATATTGCCTAAGGTTACAGGTATTAAATTATTGAATATAAAGTTTGCCACGGTTAAATCGGCAAATTGTGCTTGAGTAACCCCTAAAGACACGAAGAACTCTGGGCTGGCGATAGATTGGATCATCATGCCCATAGGCACCATAAATAAGTTAGCGATACTGTGTTCAAAGCCACTACTAACGAACATAGCCACAGGTAAAATTAACAGTAACGATTTCGTCAGCACATCACGGCTGGCAAAGGTCATCCACACACCTAAACACACCAACATGTTACATAAAATGCCTAAACTAAAAGCTTGGACCCAAGTGTGGTGAAGTTTGTGCTGCGCCACTTTAAGGGCATTTAATCCCCAATTACCACCATCGAGCTCATACATACCTGCGGCAGTGATCAAGCAAACCATCAACATAGCGCCGACAAAATTGCCGGCATACACGCGGCACCAACATTTGAGTAATTCAGCGCCAGTGACCTGTTTTTGTGCCCAGGCGACGGTACTGAGCACAGAACTGGTGAACAGTTCTCCACCGCAAACAACCACTAAGATTAAACCTAAACTAAAGGCTATTCCGCCAACGAAACGAACTAAACCCCAAGACGCATCGCCTGCGCCAGTGGTTACTGTTAAATAAAAAACAAAGGCTAAAGCGATAAATGCGCCAGCAAACACGGCTAAGCCAAAGGACTGCCAAGGTGCTTTAACCACTTTGCTTGTCCCGTAAATTTCAGCCTGATTGTAACAACTAAAATGAGCTGAAACCTGTGGCGCTTCATGTGCGCTGTTTGTCACAGTTGGAACTGATGACGATGGATTTGGGCTTTTCATTGCATAACTCCAACTTCAGATAAACAAACTTGAACGCGTAGCATAGGTATCTCCAGCAGCGCCATTGCGCAGATAACACGAATCAAAACCGAGATAATGATTTGCTTAAATGATGATTCACTAAAGTCTCGCTTTGTATCATACAACGCGCTTATGCTGTGAAGCAGATATTGCTAAAGCGTGATGCTATTCACACCCAAAATGTGAAAACTTTGAAGCCAAAAACACAAAAGGTTAATTGGTCTTACCATGGTGACACAATTTTCATCGCGAGAATGTGGCTTAATTAAGATGGTATACGATGCAAATCCTGCACGTTTCCATCTCATATTTAGTGAACTAACGCTTAAATTAATGCCCTATAGATTCAAGTTAACCTCAGCAATGACACATTAAATGACCAAGAGCTTGACGCGTGTATCTCAGTATTCATTAAATTGAACCGATACTTTAGCATTTACAGTTTAGTCCAACAGCAAGTAACAAGTTGCCTGCATCATAACAAACTACTGTATTTAGCCACTCTTTAACCCTTCCTGAATGATTTAAGCATTGCATGCTTTATTTGATGGCGTTATGACATGCCGTCTCCTAAATCGACACTAAGTTAGCAAATAAAAATAAATTAATACAAATAGCTAGCATCAAACTTATTTTTAATATCATAACCACTGTGACAGCTCCCATTATCGAGCCGTGACTCCCACCAATCAAAATCAGCCTATACGAGGATAGATTTATCCTTGCTAAAGGTGGACAGTAAATGGGAACAATATAGGCAGGCTGATTTAAGAGATAATGGGGTTCAGATGTCACACCAACTTAAAAAGCGTGCCGTATTCCCTATTGTGGTAAAAAAATGCTACCTAGCTAGCAAATTTGGGATTAACAGAGCATAAACCAAGCCGTTTAAGATGCGATAGCGACAGACCTATGTTAATATACTTATGGACAATTGGTCTTACCAATTATAAAGATTTATCAGTAGCCGATAATCAAAGTAAGCGAATATTTGTCATCTTATCGGATATCAATAGACAGACTTTTGGAGTGACGAGCGCTTCAAAATCCAGTTCCCATCATAGGGCGTCATCATGAAGGGAGCTTTATTTCAGGAATTAGCTATTGGCTTATACTCAGCATTGCTTAACGCTGATCGCCAATAACCTTTTATCTCAACCAGAAGGTATTAGTACGATGACCGACAAAACTGAACTGTTTGCCAACGCATGGGAAGGCTTTACTCCTGGCGATTGGAAATCTGAAGTCAATGTACGTGACTTTATCCAACAAAACTACGCGCCTTTTGAAGGCGACGAGTCCTTCCTCGCCGGTGCCACCGAAGCGACCACAAAATTGTGGGATAAAGTCATGGAAGGCATCAAACAGGAAAACCGTACCCACGCGCCTGTTGATTTCGACACTAAGATGGTTTCAACCATCACTTCCCACGACGCTGGCTATATCAACAAAGAATTAGAAACTATCGTTGGCTTACAAACAGACGCGCCGCTAAAACGCGCTATGTTGCCTAACGGTGGTATTCGTATGGTGGAAAGCTCATGCGCCGCCTACGATCGTGTACTGGATGAAGATGTTAAATACGTTTATTCAGAACTGCGTAAAACCCATAACCAAGGTGTGTTCGATGTTTACACCCCCGAAATTATGGCCTGTCGTAAATCAGGTATTTTAACGGGCTTACCCGATGCTTATGGCCGTGGCCGTATCATTGGTGACTATCGCCGTGTGGCACTTTACGGTATCGATTACCTGATGAAAGATAAGTTTGCCCAATTTAGCTCACTGCAAGCGCAGTTCGAAGCGGGTGAAGAGTTATCTAACGTTATCCAATTACGTGAAGAAATTGCCGAGCAACACCGTGCATTAGGCCAAATGAAGAAAATGGCTGCCAAGTATGGCTTCGATATTTCTCGTCCAGCGACCAATGCACAAGAAGCGATCCAATGGACTTACTTCGGCTATTTAGCTGCAGTGAAGAGCCAAAACGGCGCTGCCATGTCATTAGGTCGTACCTCTTCATTCCTCGACATCTATATTGAACGTGATCTAAAAAATGGCACCTTAACTGAGCAACAAGCTCAGGAAATGGTTGACCATTTTGTGATGAAATTGCGTATGGTGCGTTTCCTACGTACCCCTGAATACGACGAATTGTTCTCAGGCGACCCAATTTGGGCGACGGAGTCAATCGGCGGTATGGGCTTAGATGGCCGTACGTTAGTGACGAAATCAAGCTTCCGTTTCTTGAACACCCTTTACACTATGGGTCCAAGTCCAGAGCCAAACATCACAGTATTATGGTCAGATAAACTGCCAATCGGTTTCAAGAAATATTGCGCCAAAGTGTCTATCGACACTAGCTCAATCCAATACGAAAACGATGACTTAATGCGTCCTGATTTCCAATCAGACGACTATGCAATCGCCTGTTGCGTGAGCCCTATGGTTGTGGGTAAACACATGCAGTTCTTCGGTGCTCGCGCTAACTTAGCGAAAACCATGCTGTATGCGATTAACGGCGGCGTAGACGAAAAACTGAAAATCCAAATTGCTCCTAAAGCTGACATGATCACAGACGAAGTGCTCCACTTTGATGATGTGATGAATCGCTTAGACGGTTTAATGGATTGGTTAGCGACTCAATATGTCACTGCACTGAACTCAATCCACTACATGCACGATAAGTACTCTTACGAAGCCGCGCTTATGGCGCTGCACGACAGAGACGTACGTCGCACTATGGCTTGTGGTATTGCGGGTTTATCTATCGCAGCCGACTCACTGTCTGCCATCAAATACGCCACCGTAAAACCGGTTCGTGATGAAAACGGCATAGCAGTTGATTTCGATATCAGCGGTGATTATCCAAAATTTGGTAACAACGACCCACGTGTAGATGATATCGCCTGTGACTTAGTTGAACGTTTTATGGCGAAAATTCGCGACCGTAAAATGTATCGCAATGCGATCCCAACGCAGTCAATTCTGACCATCACCTCAAACGTGGTTTATGGTAAGAAAACCGGTAACACACCCGATGGTCGTCGTTCAGGTGCGCCATTTGCACCGGGTGCAAACCCTATGCATGGCCGTGATGAAAAAGGCGCAATCGCTTCTTTAACCTCAGTGGCAAAACTCCCATTTGCCCACGCTCAAGATGGTATCTCTTATACCTTCTCAATCGTGCCAAATGCGCTGGGTAAAGATGATGATGCTCGCCGTACCAACTTAGCAGCATTGATGGATGGATACTTCGACCACAATGACAAAAAAGAAGGTGGCCAACACTTGAACGTGAACGTGATGAACCGCGAGATGCTCGAAGATGCCGTTAAGCATCCAGACAAGTATCCACAGCTGACCATCCGTGTTTCTGGCTATGCAGTGCGCTTCAATTCACTGACGCCAGAGCAGCAACAAGATGTGATCACGCGTACATTCACAAAAGGTCTGTAAGCTAAATTAGTCAAGGCTGTAGTACACTGTGCTACAGCCTCACTTATTTTAACAGGAGTCACAATGGCAGTTATCGGTCGGATCCACTCGGTGGAATCCTTTGGCACAGTAGATGGTCCCGGCATACGGTTTATCACCTTTATGCAGGGCTGTTTAATGCGCTGCCAATATTGCCACAACCGTGACACTTGGGATCTTGATGGTGGAAAAGAAGTTCTGGTCGATGAGTTAATGAGTCAAATCATCAGCTATCGGCCTTTTCTCGATGCCAGCAATGGTGGTGTTACGGCCAGTGGTGGTGAAGCCATTTTACAGGCCGAATTTGTCGCCGAATTATTCACGGCTTGTCAGCAAGAAGGTATTCATACCTGTTTAGATACCAATGGTTTTGTACGTAAGTACACGCCAGTGATTGATGAGTTGCTCGACCACACTGACTTGGTCCTGCTCGACATCAAGCACATGGACGATGAAAAACATATTGAGTTAACTAAAGTCAGCAACCATAGAACATTACAGTTTGCGCAGTATTTGGCAGAGCGTAATCAAGCGACGTGGATACGTTATGTAGTAGTGGGCGGATTTACCGACGATGAAGCATCGGCATTACAACTGGCCGAGTTTATCAAGCCCATGAAAAACATTGAAAAGGTAGAGTTACTACCCTATCACGAATTAGGTAAACATAAGTGGGAAGCCATGGGCGAAAGCTATCAACTCGATGGAATATCCCCCCCGAGTCGAGAAACCATGGAAAAGATCAAAGCGGTATTTGTCCAGCAAGGGATTAACGCGATTTATTAATCCACAGTAACAAAAGAGCCAAAAGGGATAACCGCGGCAACGGCCTAAAGTTCTTCCCAATAACTGGCATCTAGACGCTCAAAGGCTATTTTTAAAATCAGTGCCATATCGAGGTAACAGGCCTTAGCGCCTAACGTGTGGCAATTGATACCCATGGATGACAACTTCGCACTCAACTGGTTAATCCAGTCGAACAGCGTTAACGGTAATGGATGGCGAGCTCGCCAGCCTAACCACAGCAGCCCCTGTAACGGTAAGCTGATGAAAAATAAACCGAGCGTGACAGCTTGGGGCAGAAATGCCCAACCGTGAATATACAGCTGGCTCATACTCACAAAAATCGCCAGCACTGGCATCACCAGTATGGCGAGCTGAGTTGCTCGGACGACCCGATACTCAGGAAAATAAAAACCCAGTTGTCTAACCATAGGCCAAGTCTTCATATACTGATGACCATCACCTAAGGTTTTGAGGATCTTAATGCTCAATCTTAGACACCAACTACAATGGAATACTGCTCTTACCATAGCACAATCTGGCGAATCGCCCCAAGACTGATATGGTAAAAACACCGCAGTTCCTCATTATTTTGAATCGTTATATTAAACACAATGGCAAAGGGTTTACACATGTCAAATAAACTGGTTTTAGTTCTCAATTGCGGTAGCTCTTCTCTCAAATTTGCCGTCATTGACGCGCAAACAGGTGACGACCAAATTTCTGGCTTAGCCGAATGTTTTGGTTTAGAAGACTCTCGCATTAAATGGAAAATCAACGGCGAAAAACATGAAGCAGCCTTAGGTGCATTTACGGCTCACCGTGAAGCAGTTGAATACATTGTTAATAAAATTCTTGCGGAACAACCTGAATTAGCAGCAAAAATTCAAGCCGTTGGCCATCGTATCGTTCACGGTGGTGAGAAATTCACTCGCTCAGTGATCATCGATGAGAGCGTGATCAAAGGCATCGAAGACTGTGCTTCATTAGCCCCACTGCACAATCCTGCTCACCTTATCGGCATCCGCGCGGCAATGGCCTCTTTCCCTAAATTGCCACAGGTTGCTGTATTTGATACCGCTTTCCACCAAAGCATGCCAGACAGAGCTTATGTCTACGCCCTGCCTTACAAGTTATACCGTGAACACGGTATCCGTCGTTATGGCATGCATGGCACGAGTCATTTATTCGTTAGCCGTGAAGCGGCCAAAATGCTCAACAAGCCAATTGAAGAAACGAATGTAATCTGTGCTCACTTAGGCAACGGCGCGTCAGTCACCGCCATCAAAGGCGGCAAAAGTGTCGACACTTCTATGGGGTTAACCCCATTAGAAGGTTTGGTCATGGGCACTCGTTGTGGCGATATTGACCCTTCAATCATCTACCACTTAGTTCATCAACTGGGTTACACCTTAGAAGAAGTGAATAACCTGATGAACAAGCAAAGTGGTCTGCTGGGTATTTCCGAGCTGACCAACGATTGCCGTGGCATCGAAGAAGGTTACGCCGAGGGCCATAAAGGCGCGACCTTAGCCTTAGAAATCTTCTGCTACCGCTTAGCCAAGTACATCGCCTCTTACAGTGTGCCACTGGGCCGTTTAGATGCAGTCGTCTTCACCGGCGGTATTGGTGAAAACTCAGATTTAATCCGTGAAAAAGTGCTCAACATGCTGGAGATCTTCAATTTCCATGTCGATAGTGAGCGCAACAAAGCGGCGCGTTTCGGTAAGAAAGGTATCATCACCCAAGATAAAGGCACGATTGCCATGGTGATCCCAACGAACGAAGAATGGGTTATCGCCGAAGATTCCATTAAACTTATCAACAAATAAAAAGACCTAAGCCGTTTGCTCACCCAAACGGCTTTATACCTTACGTAGCCGTACTCACAAGCAAATTTGCAGAAACTATTCTGCCAAAAACCATCGAAACTAGAGGTTTTTATGTCTCGTAATATTATGTTAATCCCCATAGGTACCGGAGTCGGCCTGACCTCCTTAAGCCTTGGGATGGTGCGCGCACTGGAGCGCCACGGGGTTAAGGTTCAGTTCTTTAAGCCTATTTCTCAGCTTCGTCCAAACGATAATGGCCCAGAACGCTCGACCACTATTCTGAGCAAATCGCCAACAGTCAATCCCTTAGAGCCCTTCGACATGGCCCATGCCGAAGCCTTAATTCGCGCCGACCAAATCGACGTCTTAATGGAGCAAATCATTGCCCGTGCGGCCGATTGCGCTAGCAACACAGAGACCTTAATTGTCGAAGGTCTAGTACCAACGCGTAATCATCCCTTCGCCGATGATGTGAACTATGCCATCGCTAAAGCTATGGATGCCGACGTGATTTTTATTGCCACACCAGGCAGTGATACGGCCACAGGGCTAATGAATCGCCTCGAAATCGCCTATAACTCTTGGGGCGGGAAAAAGAATAAACGCTTAATTGGCGCTGTGATTAACAAGATTGGAGCACCCGTGGACGACGAAGGTCGCGCGCGCCCTGATCTATCTGAAGTCTTTGATCACCAAGGTGTTCAACGCTCAGATGCAGCCAGCATGTTCCAACTGCCGGGTAAGAGCCCACTGCGTATTTTAGGCAGCGTGCCCTACAATCTTGATCTTGTCGCTCCTCGTGCGTCGGATTTAGCGAAACATTTAAGTGCACGCATTCTGAATGCTGGTGAAATGCATACCCGCCGCCTGCGTAAAGTAACGTTTTGTGCCCGCAGTATTCCGAATATGGTCACTCATATTAAGACTGACTCCTTGCTTGTAACCTCAGGCGACCGCTCAGATGTGATCGTATCAGCCTGTCTTGCGGCCATGAACGGCGTGAAAATTGGTGCCCTGTTGTTGACCGGTAGCTATGAGCCGGAGCCAGAAATTCTTAAGCTGTGTGAGCAGGCCTTTGAAACCGGTTTACCTGTGTTCTTGATCGACAGTAACACTTGGCAAACCTCGCTCAACATTCAACGTTTCGACCATGAAGTACCCGTTGATGACGCCGTCCGTATCGATCTGGTGCAGGATTATGTGGCCAGCCACATCGACCAAACGTGGATTGAAAGTGTCACTAAAAACTCACCCCGTGAGCATCGCCTGTCGCCACCGGCTTTCCGTTACAAACTCACGGAACTGGCGCGCGCCGCCCACAAGACTGTGGTGCTGCCTGAAGGTGATGAGCCGCGTACCATTAAAGCGGCGGCCATTTGTGCAGAACGCGGTATTGCTCGCTGTGTACTTTTAGGTAAAAAAGATGAAATCCTGCGTATCGCCGCACAGCAAGATGTGGTGCTTGGCGAAGGCGTGATCATTATCGATCCAGAAGAAGTGCGCGATCGTTACGTAGAACCTATGTTGGAACTGCGTCGCAGCAAAGGCTTAACTGAAGTCGTTGCCCGTGAACAGTTAGAAGACAACATGGTGCTCGGCACTATGATGCTGGCGCAAAACGAAGTCGACGGTATCGTTTCTGGTGCGGTTAACACCACAGCCAATACCATTCGCCCACCACTGCAATTGATCAAAACGGCACCAGGCTCAAGCTTAGTTTCATCAATCTTCTTTATGCTGATGCCAGATCAAGTGCTTGTTTACGGTGACTGTGCGATTAACCCAGATCCCAATGCTGAGCAGTTAGCTGATATCGCCATCCAATCGGCAGAATCAGCAAAAGCCTTCGGTATCGAGCCAAGAGTGGCAATGATCAGCTACTCAACTGGCAACTCAGGTACAGGTTCAGATGTGGATAAAGTGCGTGAAGCAACCCGTATTGCCAAAGAAAAACGCCCAGATCTGATTATTGATGGTCCATTGCAATACGATGCGGCAGTCATGCCAAACGTTGCCCGCTCTAAGGCACCTAATAGCCCTGTCGCTGGTCAAGCTACCGTTTTCGTGTTCCCAGACCTTAATACAGGCAACACGACTTACAAGGCCGTACAGCGAAGCGCCGATCTGATCAGTATCGGTCCTATGCTGCAAGGTATGCGCAAACCTGTGAACGACTTGTCTCGCGGTGCGTTAGTCGATGACATCGTCTACACTATCGCCCTAACGGCAATTCAAGCCGCACAGAACGACGCAGCTAAAGGCTAACAGCATTAAATCTGCATAGCGTTACGTACAAAAAAGCACTGGTTATTACCGGTGCTTTTTTATGCTTAAATTTAGCGTAAACCATACCGTTGATCGCAAGAATCGCTTAATGGATAAGTCGAAATTACAAAAGATGAAGAAAAAACGAGAAATATCGAATTATGCAGTGTGAATAAGCTCGGCAAATTGCGAAAAATATCCACAAGTAGAAGTGGAACATAATGGAAAGCAGAAAAGCGTCATTTTTTAACCAGCAAATAAAGCAAGACAATATCAGTGACTTACAAAGTATCACTGAAGTCTTCAACATAGTTTTCCACAGTTTCTGTGGATAACCTTTTTATATGACTCCTAACTATATGCCACACACATGAGGTTTGAGTCAATGCTTTTCACAATAGACAGCGAATCACGACAAGACTTGTACATTACAGCTAAAATCGCGATACTCGGAACAAATTCCAATAACTAAAACTTATGCGAACTCTATTTTTTTTCTCCCTCCTGTTTCTCTTCGGTTGTGGCGATCCCTCAACGCAAGAGCAGCGCCAGTTATCACCGGAAGAAGTGAGCTTAGGCTTTTTTCAAGCGATTTATGTTGATCGTAATGTTGAACAAGCCAAGCAATACGTCGACGATCCCATTAAACAAGTGCTCACCCATTACCACATTGCCGCAGCCGTACAGCGTAATATGCTCGGCCTATCTATGACCAATGTTGAAATGGAAATTGATGATATCGATATCGACTTCTTCCGCAAATTTACCAAAGACGTCATTGTTGTGGTCAAAATGAAAGGTCTTAAAGGTGGTCAACCATGGATTGATGACAGGACCATACGCCTACACAAAATTGGTAGCCAATGGATTATCGTCGAACTTCTGCCTGAAAAGCGCAAAGTTAACGGTTAACCCCCTTTCTTGCCTGCTTTCACCGCGCATACCTTGTCATACAATCATTCTGCTTACTTTCAGCCAAAAAAATAGCAACCTTAGGGTTGCTATTTTTTTGTGCTTGTTCTGTTATTTCCGACTCATAAGTACCGTCAGTTTAATCACTATCGATTAAGCTTGGATCACTTCTTCTTCGCTTTCAGCAGGTAAAGACGTTAGTACATCGTCTTTCACTTGATAATAAGCATTTTCGTATTCATGAACTTCCATAACAACTCCTGCTTGATTGGGTAAGGTCGCAGAGGCTTGCCATTCTATGCTGACATTTTGCCTATGAGGAAAGGGATACATTCCGTGGGCTGGAGTATAACAAAGCAAAAGCCACAATTACAGAAAACTTTCAGTTTTGTATCACCAAGCATAGTGTTTAAGGCTGGTTATCATTTAAATAGCTCACAATCAGTGATTCGACATGAAAGACTTTCACTTTCTACGAGGATATTGAGGCCATGCTGACGCCATTTCATCATTCGCTTTATACACAAAAGCGATTAACAGAAATCGCTTACATAAAATGAATCTAGGGAATGCCATTAGATGTTCAGGGCAGGCTTTATGGTGAAATTTCTATCCTCAAACACTTAGACCAACATCAAGTCAGTAAAGTGATTGAAACCTATGGGCGATCGCAGCTATCTGAGCGATTAAGCTACTGAAGAATAAGTGCTGTGTAATAAGCGACAGTGTAAAAAGCTAAACACTCAACCTAAGCCGACAAAAAAGGCCAGTTAATACTGGCCAGTTAAGCTAAATCAGGCCTAGGCTTGAGTCGATAAGCGGTAGCGAAGCACCTTAAGTGACTTCTCTTCCGACACATCCATAAAGGCTAGCGGATTGGCTAAGCGCTCTATGTATTCGAGTGCAGGTGCTGCTTCCGCTACCTGTTGACGCAGGAAAGCGGTATCGAGTTCAGGTGCATTTAGACACAGTAATACTTCACCATTCTCGGCAAGCAACTCAGGTAAACGCCTAATTAAACGCACATAATCCTTAGTCGCGACAAAACTGCCCTTTTGATTGCTCGGTGGATCGGCAACAACAATGTCGTAGGGACCGAGCTTTTTCAGTTTGCCCCAAGATTTAAAAATATCATGGCCTAAAAAACGGGCTCCCGCGCTAAAGCCATTCAGCAAATGGTTCTGCTTACCTATGCCTAATGCGCCTTTGCTCATGTCCATATTCACAACTTCATCGGCGCCCCCTTGTAATGCCGCGACCGAGAAACCACAGGTATAAGCGAACAAATTAAGCACCTTTTTATAACGGGCGTTTGCTCTAACCCACTCGCGGCCATTGGCCATATCGAGGAAGAGTCCGTGGTTTTGTCCGCGCATTAGGTGCACCTGAAACCGTGCACCGTTTTCGCTAACGATATGCGGCTCAGGCACTTCACCTTGCAATAATTGGGTAAACGTCTCCCCCGCACTACGGTATTGGTAGACTAAATTCAATTGACTATCTGGCCGAATAGCTTGCCAGCGCACTGCAATCGCCTGTTGGCAGAGGGTTAAATCCGTATCCTCCAAGGGAGTAAAGCTGGTCAGCAATAGTACGGGTGCAAACCAATCTAAACATAGGTGCTCACAACCCACGTAATGCCCACCGCGGCCGTGGAATAACCGCACCGCATCATCACCTAACTCAATTGTCGCTAGCGCTTGTATAAAACTTTGCATCTTCTACTACTTACTCTCAGTTGCACTTGTATTGGCTTCATCGCCATTGGGAATTGCATTTTCCGTGTTACTGGCCAAGAACTTATCTTCGATATCGTCCGATAATAAAATGGCTAACCAATTACCACTCTTACTCGATTCGAGGGCAATTTTAACCACCATAGTCAATGGCACTGACAGCAACATGCCCACAGAACCTAATAACCAGCCCCAGAAAATTAATGATAAAAACACCACTAAGGTCGATAACCCCAGACCGCGCCCCATAAATTTAGGCTCAATGATATTGCCCATCACCATGTTGGCACCCACGTACAAAAGTGCAGTCCCCCCCGCAGCCGCAGGGCCAAGCTGAATAAAGGCCAACAACACCGCTGGAATGGCGGCAATGATAGAACCAATATTGGGAATGTAATTAAACAGGAAAGCAATCACCGCCCATAACATGGCGTAATCCACGCCGATGAAGGTCAATCCCACACCGACGATGATCCCAGTAGCCAAACTCACTAAGGTCTTGATCACCATGTACTGATTCACAGATTGTAAAAAGCGGTCAATCTGCTTTAAGCGCATATCGGGATCGTCCAATGCCAGGTGCAATTTCTTTGGCAGCGACTGAGCTTCAAACAGCATAAAGACGATAGTGAGGATGATCAGAAATAAATTCGCCATCACATTGCCGACACCCGATAGCATATTTGTGGTCATGGACAAGGCCATGCCAGGATCAAAATAGGCTAATACCTGATCCTTCGAAATCTGAATATTTAATGCCTGTAATTTATGGATAATCCACGAAAACTGCTCCACCAGCTGATCGCGATATTGGGGCAATTGTTTAGAAAACTCATTGACAGAACTGCCGACGACTGAGGCTAACCATAGGCCCATCAACACAATAAAACCCATCAAGAGGATCACTGCCAGCCATTTAGGCACACGGAACTTTGTCATCAAACCGATTGCAGGATTACAAATCACCGCAAGAAAACTGGACAGCACAAACGGCACCACAATCGGGCTCGCCGCCTTAATCCCTGCCAAAATAATCACTACAAAGGCCATAACCGCAAAGCCACGATAAGCAGCAGAGGGCGCATTAGGTCGAGTCATTTATTAAAAATCCTTCTTGATCTTAGATAAAATTGTTAGGCTAACCCTTGAAACCACTTAACCTCAGAAACTTTAGCTTAAGATAGCCATTTGTCATTATGAAACCAGAAACCGCGATTATACGCATTAAAAACTTAAGACTTCGTACTTTTATTGGCATTAAAGAAGATGAAATCCAAAATCGCCAAGACGTGATCATTAATGTCGTGATCCATTATTGTGCCGAACGTGCCCGCAACAGTGACAATGTCGAGGATGCGCTCAATTACCGCACAATCACCAAAAAGATCATTGAACTGATTGAGAATAACCGTTTCTCATTACTCGAAAATCTCACCAGCCAAACGCTGGCCATCGCCAGTGAGCATCCTTGGGTTGAATTTGCCAGTGTCGAAATAGACAAACCCCATGCACTACGCTTTGCCGATTCAGTCTCGATGGAGTTATGTTATCAAAAATAATCTGGCTAAAAATATTCCGACTAAGTGATCGTTGCACACCGCATTTTGGTATATATCCGCAGAGCTTAACCAATTAAGAGAGGTTCCATGAATATACTGATCACCGGCGCAAGCGGCTTTATTGGCCGCCAATTAGTCGAACGACTGGCGCCATATCATCAACTGACGTTATTAACTCGCTCAGTGCAACAAACACAAAAAGTGCTCGGTAATCAGCACCATTACCTCGAGAGTCTCGATGCGCTAAGCGACTTAAATCACATTGATGCCATTGTAAATCTTGCGGGTGAACCCATAGTCGCTAAACGTTGGAGTAAAAACCAGAAGCAACGCATTTGTGATAGTCGCTGGGATATTACGGCAAGATTAACTCAGCTAATACAACAGAGTAGCACTCCTCCTCAGATCATGGTGAGTGGTTCGGCAGTCGGTTATTACGGGCGGCACGATGATAAATTACTCGATGAGTCTAGTGGTGCCCATGTTGAGTTTAGCCATGATATCTGTCGAAAATGGGAGCAAGAGGCGCTAAATGCAACCTCAGAGCACACACGCGTCTGCATTATCCGTATTGGTATCGTGCTAGGTAAAGGTGGTGCCTTAGAGAAAATGTTACCGCCATTTAAACTCGGACTCGGTGGCCCAATTGGCCATGGACGCCAAGGTATGAGCTGGATCCATGTGCAGGATCTCATTTCCCTTATTGATTTTTTACTCACTCAACAACACTGTAAAGGCATATTTAATGCCACTGCACCCAATCCAGTGAGTAACGCTGTGTTTACCAAAGCGCTCGGAAAAGCACTTAATCGCCCAGCGTTAATCACGACCCCACCGCTTGCATTACGCTTAGCGATGGGCGAAATGTCGGAGCTACTGACAGAAGGGCAATTTGTTTACCCCAAACGTGCCCTCGAAGCGGGTTTTCAGTTTCAATTCAGTGATCTCGATAACGCCTTAACAAACGTGTTAGCCAAATAGGCTAGCACGCTAGAGCCTAAACTCAGCTTAAATATGCTGATAAAATCAGTGGCTAATGCAGGTGGCATCTTAGTACTCAAATCCGCTCAACAACCAGGTATATTGTAACGTCAATCTTGCCATTATTTTAGCAACACTAGAAAAACAAGAATGTAACATCATGATTTATATTATGATTTAGCGACAATCCGTCCATTTTCTGCTAAACTCGCCTCCATTCGGTCATAGGAGGCACGCATTAACCGCCTCAGCCTTGACCACAGATAGACTCAGCAACACCTCATAAATAGACAGTTATTTATGCTCAGGAACAGGCTATTTAATCTGCTGTTCTTGGTCTGTAGACCATAAAACGATACACACTCGCGCCTACTCATCCTTTAAATTTTTTATCGGATTGACACTGATCTGTCCTCGACATCAAGCGCTTAACATCCAGCATTAGCAGGTACTTAATAACAAGATGGGTTACTTCTCATTGGACATTGTGCCCAATGAAATGCCCGCACTAAGACAGTTTGTAAGGAATTTTCATGCACATGACCTATATGATTGGCGAGCTAGAATCATTTTTAATTGCCATTTTCGTGCTGTTTATCGGCCACTCTATCAATCGCCATGTACGTGTCTTCAGGCAATATAATATCCCCGAACCCATAGTGGGTGGCCTTGTTGTCGCCGCGGGAGTCACATTTCTTCACTTTCAAAATATCAGTCTCGACTTCAGCCTATCACTGCAAAATACCTTAATGCTGATGTTTTTTAGCACCATTGGCCTCTCGGCAAACTACAAGCTATTGCTCAGCGGTGGTAAAAAAGTCTTCATCTTTTTAGGTGTGGCCTCAGTGTATATTGTGATTCAAAATGCCGTCGGCGTCAGTTTAGCCAGCCTATTGGGGCTCGATCCCATCATGGGACTTATCGCAGGATCAATTACCCTGTCGGGCGGCCATGGTACCGGCGTCGCTTGGTCACAAACCTTTGCTGAGCGCTACGGTATCAACACCTTAGAGTTTGCTATGGCCGCGGCAACCTTTGGTTTGATCATGGGTGGGATCATCGGTGGCCCCGTCGCGCAGCGATTAATCGGTAAGCATAATCTTGTTTCTCGCTATGGGGTTGGCCGCAAGCATCACAGTGAACATCCACATTTAGTCACTTATGATCACTTAGAAGAAGACCAAGTCACCGCCAAAACCATATTAGAAACTCTGTTTGTGCTGTTGTTGTGTGTTGCAGGATCAAAATGGCTCACGCTGTGGATCAGCCAATCGGGTATTGCATGGCTAAAAATGCCCGACTTTGTATATGCTCTTTTTCTTGGCGTGCTCATCGCTAATCTCACAGAACTCACCCGCGGTTACAAACCCCATACCGAAAGTATCGATGTGATAGGGACGGTCGCACTGTCTCTCTTCCTCTCAATGGCCTTAATGACTTTAAAATTATGGGAAATTTTTGATTTAGCGATCCCGCTATTGGTGATTTTACTGGTACAAACCGCAGTGTTAGCCATTTTTGCCTATTTCGTGACGTTCAAAGTCATGGGCAGTAATTACGATGCTGCGGTGATCACCGGTGGCCACTGCGGCTTTGGTATGGGTGCAACCCCAACAGCGGTAATGAATATGGGCGCGCTAGTCTCACGCACAGGGCCATCACCCCAAGCCTTTATGGTAGTACCTATCGTCGGAGCTTTCTTTATCGACATAGTTAACTTAATTGTCTTACAGGGCTATCTGAGCTTTATGAAGTAGTTGCGAATAAACCAATCACTTAAAAAATAGGGCGTCGACTTTGGCGCCCTATTTCATGGTTCAAAATAGTTAAGACTAGAATTCACGCATTAAGCGTTCAGGCCGAGGCAGGTAATTATCATCATAATCAAGGGAGAAAACGACTGAACTTGAACGGCCAACAATCTCATCACGGGGCACGAAGCCAATAACCCGAGAGTCTGCGCTGTTATCACGATTATCACCCAGGGCTAAATAATGCGCATCCGGCACTGTGACAGGTCCAAAATTGGCAAGCCTTGAGGGTACAGGGTTAAGGCGAATACTGTGGACCATACCGAGTAAATTTTCCTGCATTTCTGTCACATCAGCGGGAGCATAAGCACTCAATGCTTGGGATGTGTAGCTAAGCATTTCACCGTTTAAATACAAGCGATTATCCTGCATCATCACAGTATCGCCTGGCACAGCTATTACCCGCTTAATCAGTTTTTTATCGGCCTTTTTCGAGTCAAATACCACAATATCGCCACGAGCAGGATCTGCCAGTTTAACTAATGCAATATGCGTAAATGGCACCCTAAGATCATAAGCCATCTTATTAACAAGAATGCGATCACCCTCGACGATAGTCGGCAGCATAGAACCCGATGGCACAGTATTCCAATCGGCCACAGCGCTCCTGAACACTAACATTAAGCTGATAAACAGAAAAAAGGAGCGATTATCCTTAAGCAGTTTTGTTATTCCTTTGAACATAATATTCCCTCTATGGCATATATAAGCTAGTCGCTGTTCTCAGTTAGATAGACCCATTGCGTTGCACTAAGTTCTGTTGCTACCTGCTTAAGCACAGATCAATTTGTAAGCCGATGTAAAAAGCATATTCAATTCAAGTGCAGCAGAATCAACCCCATAACAAAAAAGCACTGAGCTTATGTCGCATCAGTGCTTTTAATGTTGGCTCAGCTTGTTGTCTTAATAAGCTTTATGTTTTAGCCCATCAACAGAGTTCACAAACCGCCCTAGCTCCCAGCCTTTAATAGCTCAGAGCAAGATTGGCTGAGCAATTGTCGACAACGCCAAACCCCTAGTAAGGCGACGATTAAGGCTCCAGAAACAGGGGCAATACCCCACCAAGGCCAGTGCATGTATACATTAAGTTCAAATACTTGCGTCTTAAGTAGATATAACGCAAATTCGGCCACAATTACGGCTAACACACCCGCAATACCGCCAAGTAAGGCGAACTCTAAACCCGTTGCACTGCGCAATAACCATCCTGAAGCACCAAAGGTACGTAACACCGCCAGTTCACGTTGCCGAGTTGCCATGCCAGCCTCAGTCTGTGCAATCAAGACTAAGGCACTGGCTAATAACACTAAGGCCAGCACTAAAGACAACGACAGCGACACTTGCTCAATTATCTGCCGCAACTGCCCCACCATAGCGCCAACATCTATGATAGATATCGTCGGAAATTGCTGAATAAGCGCAAGGATCACTGCATCCTTAGGCGTACCATCAGCATTAATAGTCTTATCGTTAGTCGCCTGATCATTCAGATAAAAACTCGCCATCGAGGTATACGCAAAAGGCGCGAGCGCTTCTTGGGTGAAAATCATAAAGAAGTTCGGTTGCAGTGTTTCCCAATGCACGGCACGAATACTGGCAACTTTAACTGTGAGCTCTTGATTATCAATCACGTAAGTCAGCTTATCGCCAAGACCAATACCTAGACGCTCCGCCACGCCGGACTCCACCGACACTTCATCGGCGGCTTGATTAAAATGCCCCTCTAACAGTTCGTTGTTAGCAGGCAGTGTATTGCGCCACGTTAGGTTTAACTCGCGCGAAATGCCCACTCTTCCCTTTTCACCCGCTTCGGACTGTTCATTCGAAATCAGCGCTTCACCGTTAATTTGAGTTAATCGGCCACGGATCACCGGATAAATGTCTGTCGCCACTATCCCCTTCGCCGTCATGAAATCATTCAAGGGCTTTGCATCATCAGGCGCAATATTGACAAGGAAATAATTAGGCGCATTTTCGGGCAACTGTTTTTGCCATTCGTTAAGTAAATCTTGTCTTAACGCCAAAATAGTCAATAACAGTACCAGTGCAGCGCTAAAGCCAACCAATTGCACCGCATTTTGCCGCGCACGACGCCTTAGCCCCGCCAGCGCTAATTGCAAAGGATTGGTAGTCTTCATACCAACACTGTGTCCTGCTCGTATCATCACAAATCCAAGCAGACTTAATAGCACAGCCAGCAATAGCACAGCCGCGACCACAGTCAGAGTTAAAGTCCAACTTTGGGAATACAAATAGCCCAGTAGCGCCATAGCCCCTAGACTCAGTAGCAAATGCAGCCACATACCAAGCTGTAAGCCTTCTAACTGACGCTGCAACACCCGCAGTGGCGGAATAGCCAGTAAACGCATCAATGGATAAGCCGAAAACATAAAGGCGCTGATGAGCCCTGTGCTGATGCCGAGTAATAATGGTCGTGTGAGTGGCGGTGAATAGGCCGCAATTTCGGGTGGCAATAGATAACTGATCCCAAAATCGAGTAACCCTCCCCCAATAAGACCTAGACCAATTCCCAGTAGCGTTACCAACAATAAATGAGTACCAAACAACAGGCGAATTTGCTTTGCCGAGGCGCCAAAGGTTTTCAGCATGGCCACCACATCGTAATGACGCTGACAATAACGCTGGGCGGCAATACCTATCGCCGCGCAGGCCAATGCAATGCCCATCAAACTTGCCAGCAGTAAGAAGCGCTCCGCTCGCTTAACGGCTCCCGCAATCGGCGAGTCACCGGATTGCACATCGACCCAACGCTGGGTGCTATTCAAAAGCGGTTTAACACTTTGTTCAAAGGCCGTAAGCGAGGCTTCATCTCCGGCAAATTGATACAGATAAGTCACGCGGCTGCCCGGTTGAATAACACCTGTTTTGGCGACATCCTCCATCCGCATCAATACCACAGGCGATGAAGCAAAAGGATTAAAACCTGCGTCGGGTAAGCGGCTGATCTCATTGCTGAGCACAAATTCGGTATTACCTAGTTCGATGGATTTGGGATAACCCAAAAGTCCGCCTAAGCGAGTCTCAAACCAGATTTCGCCCGCTTGAGGTAACGCCTTGGTTTTACCGCTGGTGAGTTCAATATCGCCCTTAAGCGGGTAACCCGACTCTACGGCGCGTACTGTAACTAACTGAAACTTATCTCCCGAATAGACCATGGAATTAAATTGCATGTTAGTCACATGCTTAAGCCCAAGCTCTTCGGCTTTGGATAAAATCGCCGCATCAATTTTAACTGGCGAATCGATAATACGGTCGGCCGCAATAAACTGTGAAGCTTGACCACTAATTGCCACTTGCAGACGTTCACTCACCCGCGCTAAGCCACTCACAGACAAAACCGCGAGCGTAATAGCGAGGATAATCAATAACAATTGTCCCTGCTGTAACTCGCGTTTAAACAGGCGCCATGCCAGACTTAACTCCATTATTAAGCCTCCTTAACATCGGCTAGCGGTTCTATTTGAGTGATATCTTCCTGTAAATGGCCGTTATCCATCACTAGTTGACGCTCACACCGCTTGGCCAGCAGCAGATCATGGGTAACAAGGACTAAGGTTGTATGGCTTTCTTGATTAAGCTCAAACAACATATCGGCAATCTTATGGCCATTGACGCTGTCTAAATTGCCAGTTGGTTCATCGGCAAACAAAACTGTAGGCTCACAGATAAAAGCGCGGGCAATCGCCACCCTTTGCTGTTCACCACCCGAAAGCTGTTTGGGTAAATGGGTCAAGCGATGGGATAAACCAACCCGCACCAACATGGCCTGCGCTTTTTCCTTGGCATTGCTCACGCCCGCAAGCTCGGCGGGTAACATGACGTTCTCAAGCGCAGTTAAGGTATCGACTAACATAAAGGATTGAAAAATAAAGCTGACCTTCTGTTTACGCAGTGCCGCTTTTTGCTCTTCATTCAGTGGTGATAATGCCACACCATCAAGCCAAATCTCCCCCGACGTAGGCGTATCAAGCGCCGCAAGCAATCCCAATAAGGTGGATTTGCCCGAACCTGATGGGCCGAGAATGGCCACACTCTCACCTTGCTTGACATCTAAGTTAATGCCCTTGAGGATAGTGAGCGTTCCTTCCTGAGTAATCACTGATTTTTCGAGGTTAACAACATTAATGGCACTGTTTTTTAAGATGACGTTAGACATAGGATCCTTCTTATATAAATCGTTCTGGTATCAATCGCTAAGATTAAAATCAATGGCGAAGACCCTAGGGGCATTCATCCTACTGAGTGTACTCATGGTCACGCCCGCTCACGCGGCAAAGATACTGATCCTCGGCGATAGCTTAGGCGCTAGCTACGGCATGGCAGAACAGTCAGGCTGGGTAGCACTACTGCAAAAAAATCTGCCCGAACATCAGTTTACCAATGGCTCAGTGAGCGGCGAAACCACAGCGGGCGGCCTACGCCGATTACCCGCCTTGCTCGATTCTGTTGCTCCCGATCTTGTGGTCATTGAGCTAGGAGGTAATGATGGTTTACGTGGATTCCCCCCAACGCAACTCGAAAATAATCTAATCCAAATCATTACCCTAGCCAAAGATAGCGGCGCAAAAGTGCTGCTGACCGAGATCATGGTACCGCCTAACTATGGCCCTCGCTATACCCAAAAGTTCACCCAAGTGTATCAAGACATATCTAAAACCCAGGATATAGTGTTGATCCCCTTCTTTATGCAGGATATCGCTCCCCATCCAGAATTAATGCAAAGGGATGGCATTCATCCCAACGAAAAGGCGCAAGCTCAGATTGCGGCTTGGATGCAACCATGGATAGAAAATGCGTTAACCCAATAAAATAGCTGCTATTTTAAGCTAACGAACCGCTTACTTAGCTAAACTCATACTCAACGGATAAAAACGTGTTCTAACGCAAGATTAACCCTATAGATAAACAGTAAAATTCGTGTTAGCAAATGGTTAACTCAAACAAGGAGTCAATATGTCCCTTAGCCATCAGCAAAAAGTGTACATACCCAAGGAAGCCCGTACAAATCAATACATCACAGCCGAAATCAAGGTGACGGATGAGCTACTCAATCAATATCCCGATTATCAAAGCTGTTATCAAACGTTAAGCCGTTTGATATTTAATTTGGCAGAACAACACGATCTCCGTAATGTTCACGTGATCACTAACGATAAACTGCCAGTAGTGCGTTACCATACCGAAGCATATTGCTTCCAAACCACTGAACAAATTCTATTTTTTTATAACCCAGCCTACCACGAAGCCCAAAACTTATTCTCGCAAGAAAACTATCCCGCCCGCAAACTGCGCATTGTGTTTCTTGCCACAGGTGACGATATTCGCAGTAATTCCGCCAGTTTCCATATCAAGGTGCGTGAGTTGCTCACTGAATTAATGCCCTTAATGCCAATAAGCGATCTTAAGGTTAAGGTCCGCGACCATCAGCATTTATCCTATGATCTGTTCGCAAAAGCTAAGGGCTATAAAGAAACCTATGGTTATAAACTGCGCGCCATCGGCCCAAGATATAAAGCCAGAAAATGTGAGTTACCAGAAAACGTTAGCTCTCTTACCTATGTGACGGTAAGCTTGCCGCTGAGTCGCAAACTCAAACAGGGTTTATTACCTGACTCAGCTACTGACTTTACGCCTTTATATCAGCATCTTGAAGACTGCTTCCTCAAAGCGGCAGCGAATAGACAGCTGACACGCCTTGCTATGATAGCGAACGGCTTAACACCGCTTGTGCGTAACAGTAAGTTTGAAAAGCTCGACAGCAAAGCCGAAGTACAAATGATAGGGTTCGATCCTAATGCGACTGAGCAACAAGTTATCCGTCGCTGGGATGCCGATAACTTGGTCGAAGCCGCGCACTTTACCATAGTGGCAGGTACTAAGGACTGTGACGATTCGGGTTTCGGTCGCTTTATGAACAATGTTGAAACGGCTCTGAAGGCCTTCGCAGCCGACATAGGTGTCGATCCGGAGCGTGAAGATCTCATCGTACGTTTCCATCAACATATCAGCTATCAAATCTAACCCGCTTCGGTATTAGCCGCGAAAGCTCAGCAAATGAAAACGCCTGCAAATGCAGGCGTTTTTACTTTTATTCACCAATAGACAGAATTACATAGGACGATTTTTTTCTATGAGGCGATTGAAAATAGCGTTCACAGACAAAGAGGCACCGTGGGCAATTTTATCGGCAAGTTTCTTTCTCACCTGATAACGTATCTTGTACACAGTACGCTCTGTGGCGAGTGACATTATCACATCATCGCTGGTCGAAATCGCATCAACTAAACCTAATTCAATGGCTTGCTGACCGTACCAATGCTCGCCAGTGGCGACTTTCACTAAATCCAACTCAGGGCGATACTTACCAACAAACGCTTTAAATAAGACGTGGGTTTCTTCGAGTTCTTCTTGAAACTTCTGTCTTCCCTCATCGGAGTTTTCACCAAACACTGTCAAGGTACGTTTAAAATTACCGGCCGTATGTTGCTCATAATCGATTTCATGCTTTTTCAGCAGGCGATTAAAGTTAGGCAGTTGAGCAACAACACCAATAGAACCGACAATGGCAAAAGGTGCAGCATAAATTTTATTCGCTACACAGGCCATCATATAGCCACCACTGGCGGCGACTTTATCAACACAGACAGTCAATGGAATATCAGCTTGGCGTAAGCGATCTAACTGGCTTGAGGCTAAACCATAACCATGCACCATACCACCGCCACTCTCTACATTGACAACCACTTCATCGCCTTTTTCTGCGATAGCAATAATTGCACTGATTTCTTCACGCAATGATGCAACCTCAGCGGCATCGATACTGCCCTTAAAATCAATCACGAACACTTTGCCCGTGCAGGCTTCATCTGCGGCCTTGTCTTTTGCCTTTTCGTCAGCTTTTAATTGCTTTTCATAGGCTTTGAATTGTTTCTTTGACAGAAGTTCTTCTTTTAAGCCATGCTTAAGTTCTTCTAACTCTTCAGACAAGTTAGTGATCCTCAGCTCGCCCTTATCTGACTTGTGTTTTACAGTGGAAGCCAACACCACAATAATAACGGCAATGATTGCGACCACTATTGTGACGGCTTTCGCCAAAAACATTCCATACTCGTATAAAAATTCCAAAGTGTTCTCCGTTAGGGCGTTACATCATTCAGTCAATTGCGCGCTATTCTAACAGCCTAAAGGCCCATAAAAAAACCCAGCAAAGGCTGGGTTTTTCCGATTAAGGCAAGATTAGTTAGGACAAGTCGCAATGACCTCACTGTTTGTCACTAAAATCGTCGCATCGCCCTTACCTGCAGTAGCTGCATAGGTTGCCACTTGAGTCTGCATTTCAACCGTGGCAGCCGCGGCCATACCATCCGTTGATTCCTTTTCTTTAGGATCAACAATCGAACTGTGGTGACCTTTAGCGAAGCGTACAACGCCATGACCTTTGCTCGTGCTATCGGCACAAGGTAGCCCGATGGCAGCGATCAGCGGCTCAGTGCCCGATAATGGGAAGTTATCGACGCGATTAGGCAGCACTTGGTCTGCTAAGTTACCGTTACCATCACCCGCCACTTCAATTAAGTGCACAGGTAAGCCAGTCGCTTTTAACATAGCAGCATGGTTAACAGGATCTGCAGAATCTACCGCTGTTTGAACCGCAAAGGCAAACGTCGGAATAAATTGGGCATATACCCCCTGCACCAGTGCCGCATATTCAGGGCTACCAGGCTCATAACCTGCTGTATTAGCCGCATCGATCTGCGCTTGGAAAGTTGCAGATGCCGTAATATTACTAAACAGTACTGGGCCAAAGGTTGCAGAACCTGCGAATGATCCTGCTAATCCACCTGCTGGCGCAACTAAGGATACAGCATTGATAGCATAAGCATTTGGCAAGGCATCGCCGGTTGCTGGATCCTTCATGCCTGTGCTGGCATAGGTCGCAAAATCGGTGCCCACAATGGCGCCTAAACTCAGACCTTGAGCACTGATTTTAGTCACATCAAATACTTGCGGCTGACCTGCTTGCGCTAAGCCCTGTGCTAAGCCCGTAAGGGCAAGACGCACCCCTAAATGGTCCATCGTCGCTTGACGGAAGTTATCTCGCACCGACAAAGTGCTAGAAATATTCACAAACACCAACGGGTTACCATTTTTAAAGGCGTCCGGTTTACCGACAACTGCACCGAAGGCAGGATCTGTCGCAGAGACTTCATAAATCCCATCACCGTTAGCATCGAATGAACGCGCACCGTGAAGTGGCATATCAATAGCAACAGTCGCAACCCCCATTGCCGCATAGGTGCCGGCATAGGCCAATGACATTTCTTTACCGCCACCTAAACCGTGAAGGGCAATTGTTGTTGGCCAACCAGATGTAGGAGGAATAAACTCACGACCTTGCTGTTGATAAAAAGCGGCCAATTTCGTTGCATTGGGCATAGAAATCAGTACAGATACTGTTTCATAACCTTTGATTGCTGGAATAGGATTGAATTTAGTCAGATGTTTGGTTTTATCAACTGCCGTACCATCATCTAAAACCCATGTTTTACCCGCCATTAACGAGGGATTGGCTAAAGCATCAGCAGGGTTGGCAATACCATTAGCCACGGCTTGCATACCAAAATTATTCTGGCTGAGTGTGCCCGCTTGCAGGGCTAGTAGCACAGATACAGGGCTATCACCTTGTGCTTTCCAATGACCATTAATTAATGGTTTACCTTCAGCGGATAAACAACCAACTGAAGAACAATCACCGTAAATAGGCAGTTTAATTTTTGCCGTATACACATCAGCCAAGTTTGCGGCAACATAGGCAGCTCCAGCAGCTGGTGTTAAGCCCGCCGCTTGAGCCACAGTCAATCCAGTTGGTGTTGGCATCTTGGCAAAACTTGGTGCATAGGGAGCTCCCTTCGCCATCAGCAATTTGGTGGTTTCATAGACGTTAGCAACAGACTGAGTTGTAAATAAGCCAGAGTAACTGATGGTTAAAGGATCGACCTTATGGGCCGCAGCAATCCCTTTCTCATAACTATTCACTAAGGTTTGCAGCATCAATTGGTCTGGTGTTTCTAAAGGTAACGTATTGATATCCAGCTTCAACAAACCATAGGTCGTTGAAGGAGCGATACCACGACCTTCAGAATCTTGAATAAGATTCGTTGTCGCATAAATATAAGATTGCCCAGCTTTGAGTGGCTTAAGCGGAATTATTACCACTTTTTTGCCCGAAGCGGTGGATATAAAGTCAACGCCAAACTGCAACTCAGCGCCCACTTTACAGGCTGAAACTGACGGTTTAGCCTTACATTCGGGATCAGATGATAATGCGCCACCTACTGTGGCTTCAAACATTCTGACAGCACCCTGTTGTGAAACCGATGCCGCCATTAAGGTCAGCGGTGTACCGTCATGTTTTTTCGCCAAATCGATATCAATAGAAATCGGTGATGTTGTCGACCACCCATCTAACGCCCCAAGCGCTATTTGTGGATCAACATAATTGCCCGAGCTTTCACCCGGAATTGATAATGTGCCATCTTTGGTGCCACTGAACAGCAAATCATTCGGTAATGGAACTTTTGAATTAGCAGGGTCGAACACCATGTGCGATTCAGGGATGAGCACTTCTGTCTTATCCTTGAGTTCATTAAAACTGTCCTCACCACATCCTGTGAGGCCCAGTGCAGATGCAATCGCAACACCCAAAATGAGTCTTTTCATCTTTTTTCCCCAAATCTTGTTGTAATAGTTTTGTTTTCCCCAAGAAATTAGTCACAATAGCTTTTAGATCTGTGACCAATAGGGCTTATGTTAGCCCCTAACTCATTTCAAGTTAACGTAAAAATATTGAGTTAGCCACAAGTTTGTCACAAAGATTTTAGCTATTGATAACAAAGTTTCATTCATTTGTTTGAAACATGCGTTTATCACTTCGGCGACTCTAGAAGTGGCGGGCATTCTCGCCAAGAGGAAAAAGAGACTCATGTTGGAATATCAAGCAGCAAAAGATTTACTCAAGGGCAAGACGATTTTAGTCACAGGCGCTGGTGCTGGCATAGGCCGTACCGCCGCCATTGAGTTTGCAAAACACGGCGCCACTGTGATTTTACTTGGTAAAACAGTGAAAAAATTGGAAGCTGTTTACGACGTAATAGAACAAGCAGGTTATCCCAAACCTGCCATAGTGCCATTGGATCTTAAGGGCGCAACGGAACAAAATTATCGCGATATGGCCGATACCATAGCCGAGCAATTCGATCATTTAGACGGCTTATTACATAACGCTAGCTTACTCGGTGCCTTAGGTCCGTTTGAACACATAGATATTCCATCACTCGAAGACGTGCTCAAAGTGAACGTCACGGCCCAAGTCATGCTAACTAAAGCATTACTACCTGTGATGCGCCAAGCACCCAGTGCATCTATTATCTTTACGTCGAGCAGTGTGGGTCGTCAAGGCCGCGCCTATTGGGGACCTTATGCTTTCTCTAAATTTGCCACCGAAGGCATGATGCAAGTTCTCGCCCATGAATCCGATGGCACCTCAGTTCGAGTTAACAGCATAAATCCAGGAGCTACCCGCACTGAGATGCGCGCTAAAGCCTACCCTGCAGAGAATCCACTGGATCTCAAAACCGCTGAGGAGATCATGCCGACCTATCTCTATTTGATGGGTCAAGATTCTAGTGCCGTCAACGGACAGCAGTTTAACGCACAGTAAATTCATTTTTTATACAAAAGCAAAAAGGCCGCTTAGCGGCCTTTTTCATTGGGATAAAACAACTTAGCTACGCTGACGCGATGGCTTAGGTTTTCCCGAACCTGTTACTTTATGCTTACGTACGGCGCGGCGAATTTTAGCACTCTTCACCTGAGCACGGGCTACGCTGTGTTTATCGGCAGCAAGCATAGTACGTGTTTCGGGCTCAAGACCCGCCAGCTTACGCAAGTAGTTAACTTGCTCTACGGGCAATTCAACCCAGCCACCGCGAGGCAGTGATTTTGGCAGTTCGACCATACCATAACGAATACGGATCAAACGGCTCACCTGTACTTCTTGGGATTCCCACAAACGGCGCACTTCACGGTTGCGACCTTCGCGTAAACAAACATGCCACCACTGGTTCATGCCTTCGCCGCCCGCTGGTTTGATGCTATCAAACTGCGCAGGGCCGTCTTCTAACATGACGCCAGTACGTAAACGTTGCACTGTCGCCTCAGGGATTTCACCAAAGGTACGCACTGCGTATTCGCGGTCGACTTCGTTCGATGGATGCATTAAACGGTTCGCCAACTCACCATCTGACGTAAACAACAATAAGCCTGAGGTGTTAATGTCTAAACGACCAACCGCCACCCAGCGTGAATCACGCACTTTTGGTAAGCGATCGAATACCGTTGGACGGCCTTCAGGATCTTTACGACTGCAAATTTCGCCTTCAGGTTTATGATATGCAAGCACACGGCAAATCACGTCTTCGGCAGACTTTAACGAAATGGCTCTGCCATCGATACGCACTTTAGCATCCGCTTCAATACGATCCCCAAGGCTAGCAATTTCACCATCAATACTAACTCGGCCTGCAGCAATCCATGCCTCCATCTCACGACGGGAGCCATGGCCTGCACGGGCCAAGACTTTCTGCAACTTTTCACTCATTAGTATTATGCTCTTCTGACTGTTCTGGCGATGATTTCAAACCTGAAAAAACCGCCTGCAATGACTCAGTATCCGACAGCGGCGGTAAATCCGCTAAGGTGTCTAAGCCAAAATATGCTAAAAATTCTAAGGTAGTGGCATATAACGCGGGTCGCCCCGGTACTTCTTTATGGCCAACTACTTTAATCCAATGTCTATCTGACAAACTTTTTATGATATGGCTACTTATAGCCACACCGCGCACCTGTTCAATATCGCCGCGAGTCACAGGTTGACGATAAGCAATCACCGCCAAGGTTTCTAATGTCGCACGCGAATATTTAGGCGCCTTTTCTTGCCACAGAGGCTGCAAAAATGGACTCAAGACTTCTAAGGTCTGGAAGCGATAACCCCCAGCGACTTTCACAAGTTGTACACCTCTGTCTTGATAATCCTGCTGCAGCTCATCCAATGCAGCTTTTATTTTGTCTCTGGAAACCGTGAAATCCACCAATACAGTGTCTTTCAACATTTTCGCCGACAAGGGTTTCCCCAATACAAACAAACTCGCTTCAATAAGCTGTTTTAATTGAGTAGGATTTATCTGCATCAATTAATAGGCCTTAACGTAAATAGTTGAAAACGGCTCTGTTTGGTACAATTCGACCAATAATTCTTTGACTAATTCCATCAAAGCTAAGAAGGTGACTACCACGCCGGCACGGCCTTCTTCTAGGGTAAATAAACGTTCAAATGCCGTAAAATCTTCCGAGTTCAGCATGGCTAAAATCTGGCTCATGCGCTCACGGGTCGATAACTGTTCACGCTTAACATGATGATCTTCATAGGCATCGATTCGTTTGAGTACATCACCAAAGGCACGGGCAATTTCAAACAACGAAACTTCTGGCGGGATCATTAACGGCTTAATGTCGGGTGCTGCCACTGCTTTGGCTTGAAATACATCCCGCTCGAGCCGCGGTAAATCATCGAGTTTTTGCGACGCTTCTTTAATCACTTCATAGGCTTTAAGCTGCCGAATAAGCTGTGCCCGAGGATCTTCCTCAACCTCATCTTCAGCCACCATACGCGGCAGCAGCAAACGGGATTTAATCTCGGCAAGCGTTGCCGCCATCACTAAGTAATCGGCAGCAAGCTCGATTCTAGCCTGAGTCAGCAACGTAATATATTCTAAATACTGCGCGGTGATTTGCTGAATGGGTAAATCGACAACGTCTAATTTTTGCTTACGGATCAAATATAAAAGCAAATCCAATGGCCCTTCAAAGGACTCGAGGAATACTTCTAATGCCTCCGGCGGAATAAACAAATCCAGCGGCATTTCGGTCATTGCCTGACCACGAATAACGGCTAAGGGTAAACTTTGTTGCGTGCCCTGCATCCGCTATCTTGCTCCGTTAACACTGCGCTATCCAACCTAGGCTAACGCCAAACGCGCGATTATACCTGTAAATCTACGACGATAAAACTGCCAAATGTTGACTACCACTATCCGAATCACTTACCCGCATCCATTAGCGATAAATCTAATGCGGCAGATTTAGAGGAACGGCGTGATATCACCCGCGCCTTCACGTAAAATCTCGGCGCCATCTTCAGACATATCAATCACAGTCGTTGGTTTTTCGCCTAAATAACCACCGTGGATAATCACATCCACTTGATGCTCGAGCAAATCACGAATTTGTTCAGGATCAGACTCGGCAAATTCCGCATTCGGCATCACTAAACTGGTCGACATCAGCGGCGCATCTAAGGCTTCAAGTAAAGCCAGTGCGATCACATTGTCGGGCACACGAATACCTATGGTCTTTTTCTTGTCATTTTGTAAGCGACGCGGTACTTCTTTAGTCGCTTTGAAAATGAACGTATAAGGCCCAGGCGTGCAACTTTTTAGGATGCGATACGCCTGATTATCCACTTTAGCGTAAGTCGCAAGCTCGGATAAATCACGGCACATCAAGGAAAAGTTATGATCGTTCTCAATTTGACGAATTCTCGCCATCCGCGTCATCGCGTCTTTCTCACCAATCAAGCAGCCTAAGGCATAGCCCGAATCGGTGGGATAAACAATTACACCGCCGCTTTTCAATACGGCAACCGCCTGACTTATAAGCCGCGTTTGCGGATTTACTTCATGTACATAAAAAAACTGACTCATGGTCGTTCCATCCAAGATTCCGATTGCCAGACCCAATCAATACCTTGGGGCTGATACAGATTTTTACCTAATTCTATCCAATTGCTCGGAAAGTGAAAATCACTCCCTATCGATGCGAGCAACTGGTTTTGGACACTCAGCGCCACAAGATTGGCCCTGTCGTCTAATGTTTGCTGGCCAAGCACCACTTCCATGGCATCTCCACCCGCTTCTTTAAATTCACGCACTAAGCGCTTAAGCCACTTAGCCGATAACTTATAACCACTGGGATGCGCCAACACGGCTAATCCACCTGCGTTATGGATGATATCAATGGCACTGGCCATATCACCCCAATTATTAGGCACATAACCGGTTTTACCGCGGGCAAGGTAGCGTTTAAAGACGCTCGGCATATCCACAGCATGACCATTTTCAGCCATCCAGCGAGCGTAATGTCCACGGCTCAATGCCGCATCACCCGCCAACGCCTTAGCACCTTCGTAGGCACCTTCAATGCCGGCTTTAGCTAATCTATGGCCAATTTCTTGAGCCCGTAATTCACGTAATTCGCGCTGGTTTTCTAAAAATGCTAATAGCGCTGGATTATCAGCATCGAAGTTAAGCGCCACTATGTGGATATCGTAACTGTTCCAGCGAGTAGAGATTTCCACGCCAGAAATCAATTTCAATGGAGTAGCTTGTGCCTGATTAAAGGCACGGGCTTCAGGTAAACCAGCCACTGTGTCGTGATCGGTAATGGCAAATAACTGCACACCCTTTTCAAGGGCTCTTGCCACCAATTCAGACGGCGTTAACTGGCCATCGGACGCGGTCGTGTGGCTGTGTAGATCAGCCAATATGCTTTGAGTATTCATGGCGCTATTGTACGCGAACTTGTTAACAAATGCGCTGTTATCTCGTATTTTGTGGCTGAGTAACATCAATTTTATGCATCATTGCAGCGAATAAATCGCAGGAAGTGAAAAATATTCAATTGACATTCAGCTCCAGCTAAGGTTTTCTATACACCAATTGACTGAATTAGCGAGACCCTTTTGAATGACACACATTAACGCTTCATTAAACATCATTTGGTGGTGGCACTTCCCAACGTAGCGGGTGGTGTGAAGCTCTGTGCTCATTTGAAAGTGACCAGAATCAACAAGAAGCCCGCAGAAATGCGGGCTTTTTTGTTAGGTGCGAAAAATGTCGGCAGACTCGGGTAAAAAATTAAGAAAGCGAGATAACTCATGATGTTAAAGACATTTTATAAGGTAGCTGGAATATGAACATGCCCAAACAGACATTCGCACGCTCAAGCACACTCAAGGCGGCATTAACCTACCACAGCGATCCACTACGCTTATATCAGCACATCACCCAAGATGCGCCCCATACTATGTTGCTCGAATCGGCCGAAATCGACAGTAAAGATCACTTAAAAAGCATGGTGATGACCCATGCCGCCATGATGATCCGCTGTGACGGTTATCAGCTGACCTTCACTGCACTGACCGACAATGGCGCGAGCTTACTTGCCCCTATCGAACGCTTTTTTAGCCCGACCGCCCACTGCCAAAGCGCGCAATCCACCTTAGTGGTGACATTGCAAAAAGACACTCAATTGCAGGATGAAGATGCACGCTTAAAATCGACCTCGCCACTCGATGGCCTGCGGATGTTTATCCAGCAGATTGATTGTGGCGCCCATACTGACAGCCAGACCAAGCCCGCCTTTGAGGATCTGTTTTTAGGTGGCGTGCTGGCCTACGACTTAATTGATACTGTCGAACCACTGCCCGCCGTACCGAACCGCGATAACGATTGTCCTGATTACTTATTTTACCTCGCCGAAACCTTAATCCTTATCGATCATAAACTGAAACAAGCCGACATCATTACCCATAATTTCAGTCGTGATTCAGCCCAGTATGCCGCCATCACCGCAGCGCTAAGCGAACGAGTTCAGCAGTTAAGCACACAATGTAAAACTCTGGGTAATTCACCTGCCGATATACCGACACTGGTCGCCATCGACGCAACTGAGCAAGTCAATATTTCCGATGAGGTGTTCAAACAAACCATTATCGATTTGAAAGAACACATTATTGCGGGCGATATTTTCCAAGTGGTGCCATCCCGTAGCTTTAGTTTACCTTGCCCGAATACTTTAGGGGCTTATCGTGCCCTGCGCCTGACTAACCCTAGCCCTTACATGTTTTATTTCAGGGGCCATGATTTCACGCTTTTTGGTGCCTCACCAGAAAGTGCGCTCAAATTTGATGCCAGCAGTAATCAGGTGGAAGTCTACCCGATTGCCGGCACCCGCAAACGCGGTAAAACCGCCACGGGCGAGATTGATTTTGACTTAGACAGCCGTATTGAACTTGAACTGCGTTTAGATAAAAAAGAACTGTCGGAACACTTAATGCTGGTCGATTTAGCGCGCAATGATATCGCACGCATCAGCCAAAGCGGCAGCCGCAAAGTCGCCGAATTATTAAAAGTTGACCGTTATTCCCACGTGATGCACCTCGTCAGCCGCGTAACGGGTCAACTGCGCCAAGATTTAGATGCGCTGCATGCTTATCAGGCTTGTATGAATATGGGCACATTAGTGGGCGCACCAAAAGTACGTGCATCACAACTGGTACGCCAAGCAGAAAAAGCCCGCCGAGGCAGCTATGGTGGCGCCGTGGGTTACCTTAATGCCCTTGGTGACATGGACACTTGCATCGTTATCCGCTCCGCCTTTGTTAAAAATGGCACCGCCTTTATTCAAGCGGGCGCGGGCGTGGTATTTGATTCGGATCCCCAAAGTGAGGCTGATGAAACCCGTCAAAAAGCTCAAGCCGTGATTTCGGCAATCAAAATGGGCGCTGGGCTGCCAGTCAATGAATCATCAGCGAATGACGCGTCAGCGCAATCCACTTCAGTAGAATATAAATAGGAGCCAAACATGAAACTCTATCTACTCGATAACTTTGACTCCTTTACCTATAACCTAGTGGATCAATTTCGCAGCCTAGGCTGTGAAGTGGTGATTTACCGCAACGATGTTGCCGCCGACTTTATTGCTGAAAAACTGCTTAACGAACAAGAACCCGCAGCGCTGGTGTTATCACCCGGTCCTGGTGCGCCCCATGAAGCAGGCTCTATGATGGCGCTTATCGCCAAAGTCGCGGGCAAGGTGCCTATGCTGGGGATCTGCCTTGGACATCAAGCTATGGTGGAATATTACGGCGGCACAGTAGCGCGTGCACCTTTTGTGGTGCACGGCAAGGCAAGCCCCACTTTCCATGACGGTACTGGCGTATTTGCCGGTTTGCCTTCTCCCCTGCCCGTTGCCCGCTATCACAGTCTGGTCGCCACTCACGTGCCTGATTGCTTACAAGTGATAGCAACCACTGACACTATGCCGATGGCAATTTTGCACCCGCAGCATAGAGCCGTTGGGTTTCAGTTCCACCCAGAATCGATTCTGACGACGCTGGGCAGCACACTGCTCATTCAAACCTTGGCATTTCTGACCCAAGACATGACAGCAGGAGTAAATGCATGAGTACAAACCATATTCAGCCTTTACTCGATGTTTTATACCAAGGTAAGAGTTTAAGTCGCGAGCACACCGCCGAACTTTTTGGCGCGTTAATTCGCGGTGAAATGAGTGAAGCCACTATGGCAGGCATGTTAGTCGCGCTCAAGATGCGCGGCGAAACCATAGATGAGATCAGCGGCGCCGCCGATGCCATGCGCGCCGCCGCCAAGACGTTTCCCTACTCGAATGGCGATAACCTTAGCAATGGAATCGTTGACATAGTTGGCACGGGTGGCGATGGCTTTAATACCATTAATATTTCCACCACTGCGGCCTTTGTTGCCGCGGCGGCGGGCGCCAAGGTCGCCAAACACGGCAATCGTAGCGTGTCGAGTAAATCGGGTTCATCGGATCTTTTGGCGCAGTTTGGCATTGACTTAACCATGTCACCAGACACCGCCAGTCGTTGCCTCGACGCATTGAACCTGTGCTTTTTATTTGCGCCCCACTACCACGGCGGAGTAAAACATGCGGGGCCGGTCAGGCAAGCACTGAAAACGCGCACTTTATTCAATGTGTTAGGGCCACTTATCAATCCTGCCCGCCCCGAATTTATGTTACTTGGCGTTTATAGCCCTGAGTTAGTCTTACCGATAGCGAAAGTATTAAAGGCGCTTGGCACAAAACGCGCTATGGTAGTGCACGGCAGCGGTTTAGATGAAGTCGCGCTGCACGGCAACACCCAAGTGGCCGAATTAAAAGACGGCGACATCATAGAGTATCAACTCACGCCCGCCGATTTAGGTGTGCCTTTAGCACAAATCAGTGACTTAGAAGGCGGCGAACCAGCGCTGAATGCCTTGATCACCGAGTCAATTTTAAAAGGCCGTGGCACAGATGCACATGCCAATGCGGTCGCCATCAATGCGGGTTGTGCTTTATATGTGTGTGGGATTGCTGATTCAGTGAAAACAGGAACCTTACTTGCGCTCAGTACCATACAAAGCGGTAAAGCCTTTGAATTGTTAAGCCAATTAGCTAAAGTCAGCAGTGAAACAAAGGAATAAGTGGCAATGACTCAAGAACTGATAACAAATAGCCAAGATATGAGAACTCAGCCACAGGCAGCAACAAACCCTATGCCAAAAAGTAATGTGTTAACCCGTATAGTCGACACCAAAGCGGCCCATATTGCCGCCCTGAAGCTGCGTTTCCCCGAGGCCAGTCTGTCGCCAAAAATCTCTGACCGCAGTTTATTTGCCGCACTCAAGGCGCCCAAGGCGGGTTACATTTTAGAATGTAAAAAAGCCAGCCCGTCCAAAGGGCTTATCCGCGATGTGTTTGATGTAGAAGCCATTGCCGATATTTACGGAAAATATGCGGCGGGCATTTCGGTATTAACCGACGAGCAATTTTTCCAAGGGGATATGGACTATATCCCTAAGGTGCGCGCTAGGGTGAACCAACCGATTCTGTGCAAAGATTTTTTTGTGGACGAATACCAAATCAAACTCGCCGCCCACCAAGGCGCCGATGCGATTCTTTTAATGCTGTCCGTGCTCGATGATGAACAATATCAACGTCTAGTGAAAGAAGCCGCTAAGTATCAACTCGATGTGCTGACCGAAATCAGTAACGAAGAAGAACTTAAACGCGCCATCGCATTAGATGCGCCGATTATCGGGATCAATAACCGTAACTTAAGGGATTTGAGTACCGATCTCGCCACCACAGAAACGCTGGCGCCACATATTGGCAGCGACCGCGTGGTGATCAGCGAATCAGGCATCTACAACAATCAGCAAGTACGCCGCCTGAGTCCACTGGTTGATGGTTTCCTCGTCGGCAGCTCAATTATGGCCGAGGCTGATATCGACTTAGCCTGCCGTAAATTGATCTTCGGTCACAATAAAGTCTGCGGCCTCACCCGCATGGAAGATATTCGCGCCGCAGCAACAGCAGGCGCCGTCTATGCCGGGCTGATTTTTGCTGAAAAATCCCCGCGCGCATTAACCCTTAATGCAGCTGAACAATTGCTCAGGGAATATCGCGCATCCGCGGCTCCCGCCATTGAATTCGTCGGCGTGTTTGTTAATGCCGCGCCAAGCACCATTACGGATACCGCAGCCAGTTTGCAGTTATCTGCCGTACAGCTGCATGGCACTGAAACTGAACTTGAAATAGCACAACTCGCAGAGCGACTTGAGCAAGCGGGACTCACTACTCAAATTTGGAAAGCCGTCAGCGTCGATGCGCAAACGGGTGAGCTTGGTAACTTACCTCATGGAGCATCGCGATATCTCTTTGATAGTAAAACGGCAGACCAATTTGGCGGCTCGGGCCAAGCCTTTAATTGGCAAAGCATTGATGCGAAATCCCTCTGCCCACAAAAAGCCCATGCCATGTTGGCGGGCGGACTCAACGCCGACAATGCGGCCAGTGCCAATGCCCAAGGATTTTACGGTTTAGATTTTAATTCTGGCCTAGAAACCGCCGCAGGAATTAAATCGGCGCAACTGATCCAAACGGCTTTTGCCCATTTACGTCTCTAGCCTATCGCGCTAAGCAAGAAGCCCTAGATGCTGTTGGTGCTCGACAAGAGTGATACTCAACAAACAATATGAACCTATTAATGCCAGTGGCCAAATAGATAACGATGCGGTTAACCCCAAGACGCTGTTAGCACCATCAAGCCACTGACAAACTGATTGATAAGATAAGGAAAAAGGTATGTCAAAGTTAAAGCTTAACCCTTATTTCGGCGAATACGGCGGCATGTATGTGCCACAGATTTTAGTGCCAGCCCTTAAGCAATTAGAAACTGCCTTTGTGGAAGCGCAGGAAGATGACGACTTTAAAGCCGAGTTTACCGATTTATTGAAAAACTACGCGGGTCGCCCAACAGCACTGACCTTAACCCGCAATTTAAGCCCAAATCCTATGGTGAAAATCTACCTTAAACGGGAAGATTTACTCCACGGCGGCGCCCATAAAACCAACCAAGTGTTAGGCCAAGCCCTGCTTGCTAAGCGCATGGGTAAAAAAGAAATTATTGCTGAAACTGGCGCAGGACAACACGGCGTAGCCACCGCCCTTGCCTGCGCGCTGTTAGGCTTAAAATGTAAAGTCTATATGGGCGCCAAAGACGTTGCGCGCCAATCACCTAACGTATTTAGAATGCGTTTGATGGGCGCGGAAGTGATCCCTGTCACCTCAGGTTCTGCCACCCTAAAAGATGCCTGTAACGAAGCGATGCGTGACTGGTCTGGCAGCTACGAAAAAGCCCACTATCTTCTAGGCACAGCTGCGGGGCCACATCCGTTCCCAACCATAGTGCGTGAATTCCAACGCATTATTGGCGAAGAAACCAAGAAGCAAATGCTTGAGCGTGAAGGTCGCCTGCCCGATGCCGTTATCGCTTGTGTTGGCGGCGGTTCCAACGCTATCGGTATGTTTGCTGACTTTATCGACGAGCCAAGTGTCGAACTGATTGGCGTCGAACCTGCGGGTAAAGGCATAGACACGCCAATGCACGGCGCGCCGCTTAAACACGGTAAGACTGGTATTTTCTTCGGCATGAAAGCGCCTTTGATGCAAGACAGCGAAGGGCAAATCGAAGAATCTTACTCGATTTCAGCCGGATTGGACTTCCCCTCCGTTGGCCCGCAGCACGCGCATCTTAATGCCACAGGCCGCGCCCGTTATGAATCGGCTACCGACGATGAAGCCTTAGAAGCCTTCCAACAACTGGCGCGCTGTGAAGGGATTATCCCCGCATTAGAATCGGCGCATGCTATCGCCTATGCCGTGAAAATGGCGCGCGAGTGCACCAAGGAAACCATTTTAGTGGTCAATCTTTCCGGTCGTGGCGACAAAGATATTTTCACCGTTTCTGACATTTTGAATGGTAAAGAGGAATAATAAACATGAGTGACACGTCTACCAACACTGGCCGTTACCAAGCCACCTTTGCCAAACTCAAAACTGAAGGTCGTGGCGCTTTTGTCCCCTTCGTCACCCTTGGCGATCCTAGCCCTGAGTTATCGCTAAAAATTATCGATACCTTAGTACAAAACGGTGCCGATGCCTTAGAACTGGGTTTTCCGTTTTCCGATCCCTTGGCCGATGGCCCAGTGATCCAAGGCGCTAACCTGCGTTCTTTAGCCGCAGGCACGACTCCAACGGCATGTTTTGAATTACTGGCGCAAGTGCGTGCAAAATATCCTGAACTTCCAATCGGTTTGCTGCTGTATGCGAACTTGGTGTTTGCTAATGGCATAGATGCGTTTTACGCCAAAGCGCAGCAAGCGGGTGTAGATTCAGTACTTATCGCCGATGTGCCAGTGGAAGAATCAGCGCCCTTTAGCGAAGCCGCTAAAGCCCATGGTATTGCGCCGATTTTTATCGCACCGCCCAATGCCGACAGTGAAACCCTTGAGCAAGTGAGTAAAAGTGGTGAAGGTTACACCTATCTCTTATCCCGCGCGGGAGTCACAGGCACAGACACGAAAGCTGGCGTGCCGGTAGAGGAAATTTTATCTAAATTAAAAGCCTTTAACGCCCCACCACCGCTCCTCGGTTTTGGTATTGCCGAGCCTTCACAGGTAAGCGCCGCCATCAAAGCGGGCGCTGCGGGGGCGATTTCTGGCTCTGCCGTAGTAAAAATCATCGAAACCCACCAGCACGATGAAGTTAAACTACTTGCAACGCTTGGGGAATTTACTCGCGCCATGAAGGCTGCGACCTAAGCGAGTCTTGATTTAAATAATCCAATATAAATCAAGAATTCAATTACAAATAAAATAAGTGAGGTAGACTCGTCGCCTCGCTTATTTTTTTTGTATTTACCAAGCTCTATGTTTACTCAGCCTTTATCTCCCTCAAACACTATCTATCAAGGCAATACTGACACTCACGCAGTACTACACTGACAGCGTATTTATTTAGTCACAGTTCCTCGATAGAATGCCCTATCGAAGAAAAACGGACTTTTTATGCAGTATCGGATCTATATTCTCGAACTCACACCATGGGGCTGTGGATTTGAAGGGGAAGTAGCCGCAAAATGCGACAATGGCGCGCCAATTTGGTTTTACTACCAAGGCAGCGATCAGCAGGCAAAAGCGCGCTTTCCCCTTAACCAATGGGTGACGGTTGAATTATTGGGTCGGCTGGCGAGTGCGATCCCTCAAGTTGACATCATTGAACAAGCGCCACACCAGCATTTGCAGTTCCCGCTGCATAACTGTCACTTTGAAGCTTCAGGACAGATCATCGACATCAGCCAAACACCCGAAGATACGATTTACCTGTTGCAATCAAACTTACCGCTCCCCTTCGATAATGAACTGGGAAAATCCCCTATCTCACTCAGTGACTGGGTCAATGTGACAGGTGAACTTTGGGTAACAAATTGGATGAATTAAGTCGATAAAAGAAGGTATAGTGCTAACCTTTGACCAATCATTCGCCTGATACATTTCCATTAGAGGATCCGATGACCGTTTCTAAATCTTTAGCCAATGACAAACCTCGTACTTTTTTGGGAACACCCAAATTACCCGCCAAGTATGCCACTGTGGTGATGCCATTTTTTCTTTCTATTCTCATGAGTTGTATCGTTTCTGGGATCAGCACTTTCAATGGCGTTGGCGCTTCACCGCAATTTATCGAACTCTGGCTCGGCGCTTGGCTGATCTCATGGATTGTCGCCTTTCCGACATTACTGATGGTGTTACCTTTGGTGCGTAAAATCACAGCTCATTTTGTCGATTTACGCTAGTTTTACGACTTAATCTTCCGATTTAACTGTTTTATTTCAAAGCCGTTTTAGGACGGCTTTATATTGAACTCCTTCTCTATATGCGTACAGCGGCTAAAAATCACATCGATAATTGTTCGATCTGTTACCCTGCCAACATTCACTTAAACTAAAACAGTACGACCTACACCATACCAATCGTATTAAATCAAAGCGCTCATTGAGCCCCCAGTCCACGCTTTACAATGGATTTACACTGACCGTTTAGCGGCACCTATGTTTATTGTATAAGGATGACATGACCCCCACCTAAATCAATTTCCCTCTGCTCTCGAACCAACTCAAGCATTAATGTAAACCACTGTATTTATATCTTTTATAAAAATAGAGCTCGTAAAACCCTAAATGATATATCCCCAAAACGCTGTCTAATTATCCCCCCTTTATCACTTACTTATTTGTACCATTAACCGTATCCGCCCCCCTTATTTATCAGTTAAAAGTATTAACCTATAGCCCTGCCAAAATGAGAATGGTTTGCATTTGAATATTTTCACATGCTAATTTACCTACCGTTGTCGGGACAGAGACAGCAGGAAATGGCCTAAGGACTAAGCTAAAAATAGCGAGTTGATCAACGCAAGATAAATAGCCAAACAGTCTATTTTGATAACCGCATTCACTTTGGTTTGCGTCCTTAGGTAACTGATTACTGGATCGGCAACGCGCAGTAGCATGTTGCCAAGGAGGCGTAAGTGAGTACACAGCAAAGGGAAATGGATCGCGAAATCTTTGATCTACTTGGCATAGGCATTGGCCCATTCAATCTTGGCCTCGCCGCCTTATCAGAACCTATTGACGGCTTTAACTGCTTATTTTTAGATGCTAAAACCAGTTTTGACTGGCATCCAGGCATGCTACTCAAATCCTCAAGATTGCAAACACCCTTTATGTCGGATCTGGTGACTATGGCCGATCCCACCAGCCGCTACAGTTACCTTAATTTTGCCAAGCAAACGGGCAGACTTTATCCCTTTTATATTCGTGAGAATTTCTTTTTACCTCGCCACGAATACAACTTGTATTGCCAATGGGTGAGCCAACAGCTCAGCAACCTTAAATTTGGTTTTAAGGTCACTCAAGTGGATTACAACGCCGGTGAAGGTATTTATCGAGTTACAGGTTTTGATAGACGCAGTGGCAAAACCCATACCTATCAATGCCGAAAGCTAGTGTTAGGCACTGGCACTGAACCTTATCTGCCAAAGGATTGCCCAATCCAAGATGCACGGATCATGCATACCGCCAGTTATATGCAGCAAAAAACCTACCTGCAGAGTCAGAGTGCCATCACAGTGATTGGTAGTGGCCAGAGTGCGGCTGAAGTGTTTTACGATCTACTGCAAGATATTGATACCTATGGTTATCAACTCAATTGGATGACGCGATCACCACGTTTTTATCCCTTGGAATATACCAAGCTTACTTTAGAGATGACCTCGCCAGATTATGTCGATTACTTCCACGAGTTGACCCCTAATCAAAGATGCTCACTGATCGCCAGCCAGAAACAGCTCTACAAAGGGATAAATTCTGAGCTGATAAACGACATTTACGATTTGTTATATCAAAAGCGCCTATTGGCCGATTTTCAATGCCGACTGATGACGAATGCGGCGCTGACTCATATCGAGCCCCAAGCCAATATTCTCAAGTTGCATTTCCACCACAATGAAAAAAATCACACCTTTGAGCAAGAAACGGGCGCCGTCATTTTAGGCACAGGTTACCACTATCGTTTACCCGAGTTTATCAGTGGTATTAAACAACAAGTCGAATTCGATGACGCCGGACAACTTAGCGTGCAGCGTGATTACAGCATAGATATTCGAGGGGATATTTTTGTCCAGAATGTCGGTTTGCATACCCATGGGATAAGCTCTCCAGATCTGGGTATGGGCTGTTATCGCAACGGCACCATCTTAAAAGCTGTGCTCGGTTATGCGCCCTACCACATTGAGGAACATATCGCGTTTCAAACCTTCGATCCGGCCAAACTTGCCAGTCATCAGCCCTGCGGCGCCAATGCAATTAACACGCTGGATCTTAATCCAAGACATTTTCCTAAGGCGCCGCACAGAAAAACTCAAGTTGATACGCCACAAACTATTCCTCCAACCAAGATTCCAAGTTCTGGCACAAGTTCAACCGTGAGTTCAGGCGCGGGAACCAATATGCCGGTCTTAATGGCGCCGAACCAGGAGGCATAATAATGGCAAGCCAATTTAGCAACCATTGTTTAACGCAACTATCCGCTATTTCGAGCATTAATGGTTTTCAGTTCAGAGCGTTAGACCTTACACAAGACATCCCAACACTACAGTCTTGGTTTAACCAAGATTACGCCAAGTTTTGGGGTATGCAGGGCTTGAACCTTGATGCCATAAAAAATCTGTTAGCAACAACAGAGCACAAGTTTGCCTTGATAGGTGAATGGCAGGCCAAAGCGCTATTTATGGTGGAACTCTACGATCCCGTCCACGATGAAGTCGGCCAGCACTATCGTGTTGCGCCGGGTGATTGTGGTATGCATCTGATTATCGCACCGCCAGATGGCAAACCCGTCAGCGGCTTATCCTTGAAAGTGATGGATGCGATAGCGCAGCTCGTGCTTGAAAAACTGGCCTTTAATCGCCTCGTGGTTGAACCCGATCAACTCAATAGCAAAATTCATCGCTTAAATAGCCTGATAGGCATTCGCTATGAAAAAGCGATTCAGTTAAACACTAAAGCTGCTTTCCTCGGATTTTGCACTGCGGCCCAGCGCCTTCAACCATCGAGCACGCCCTCTTTGACGAGCCTAGCCCAAACAACCTCAGCCCTGCCAAGCTCAGTCAACGTCTGCTCTGCCAAACTTAGCAGAACAATACTTAGCAAGCCCAACCCTAGCAAAGTCAAGCTCGCTCACAGCACCAGTAGCCTCTCCCATAACATTATCGACTCTTCAGGTGAATTAGATGAACTTACCCACAAAAGCCTTATTAATGAACCCATTGCCAACGCAAGATCATCATGATCAAGCAGTACATGCTCAACAAAGCCCGGCGCTATCGACAACATCGACTTCTATGCCGGAGCATTTGACTCCCGCCTATTGGCAAGCGGCTAATCGTCATTTAGTGAAGAAAATCCTCTGCGAATTCACCCACGAGAAGCTCATTACGCCGACCCTGTACGGGCAAAAAGCGGGGCTCAATCACTATGAACTGCGGCTCAAAGACAGCACTTATTATTTTAGTGCGCGGCATTATCAGCTAGATCATCTCGCGATTGATGCCGATACCATCCGCGTTTCACTTGCAGGCAAAGAACAAATCCTCGATGCGATGTCGCTGATTATTTCCCTTAAAAATGACTTAGGGATCTGCGAAACCTTACTACCAACTTATTTAGAAGAAATCACCAGCACCCTTTACAGTAAGGCATACAAGTTAGCGCATCAGTCGATTCCCGCAGCCACACTGGCGCGAGCCGATTATCAAAGCATAGAAGCGGGTATGACAGAAGGTCATCCGGTGTTTATTGCCAATAATGGCCGGATTGGTTTTGATATGCAGGATTACCGTCAATTTGCCCCTGAAAGCGCGATGCCGATGCAGTTAGTCTGGCTTGGAGTCCGCAAAAACAAAACCACGTTTGCCGCCCTCGAAAACTTGAGTCACGACGCGTTACTAAAGGAAGAGCTTGGCCAACAGTTCACTGACTTCCAACAACGTCTTAAAACACAGCAGCATGATCCACAGGACTTCTACTTTATGCCTGTGCACCCTTGGCAGTGGCGTGAAAAAATCGCCCGCGTCTTTGCCGGCGATATAGCCCGTGGCGATCTGGTTTATCTTGGTGAAGGCAATGAGCAATATCAAGTGCAGCAATCGATACGCACTTTCTTCAATCTTGCATCACCGCAAAAGTGCTACGTCAAAACCGCGCTTTCTATCCTTAATATGGGCTTTATGCGTGGTCTATCGCCCCTTTACATGAGCTGCACACCGCAGATCAATGCTTGGGTTGCAAACTTGGTTGAAAACGATCCTTACTTTGCCCAACAAGGCTTTGTGATCCTCAAAGAAATTGCCGCAATAGGTTATCACCACACCTATTACGAGCAGGCACTCACCCAAGATAGCGCCTACAAAAAAATGCTTTCTGCCCTGTGGCGCGAAAGCCCACTGCCACACATTGAGCCTAAGCAAAATCTGATGACCATGGCTGCGCTACTGCATACGGATCATGAAGATAAGGCCCTTATTGCAGCCTTGATAGCCGCCTCAGGCTTACCAGCAAAGGATTGGGTCAGTCGCTACTTAAACCTGTATTTATCGCCGCTGTTACATGCCTTTTTTGCCTACGATCTGGTCTTTATGCCCCATGGTGAAAACCTGATCTTAGTGCTCGATGAATATGTGCCAGTCAAGATTTTGATGAAAGACATAGGCGAAGAAGTCGCGGTACTCAATGGCGCGAAGCCGCTACCTGATGATGTAAAACGCCTGGCGGTGACCCTTGAAGAAGAGATGAAGCTTAACTACATCTTACTGGATATTTTTGACTGTATTTTCCGCTATTTAGCACCGCTGCTCGATGAGCAAACCAGTGTCAGTGAAAGCCAATTCTGGGAGTTAGTTGCGGACAATGTACGTGATTACCAAGCCCAGCATCCACATTTGGCCGCCAAGTTTGCCCAATACGATCTGTTTAAGGACAGCTTTGTACGCACCTGCCTCAATCGTATCCAATTGAATAATAACCAACAAATGATAGACCTCGCCGACAGGGAGAAAAACCTGCGTTTCGCCGGTGGCATCGACAATCCCTTGGCGGCCTTTAGACAAAGCCATGCCTTTAAGCGCCCTATGCTTAGCAGCGCTGAGCAAAGGACACGTTAACACACCACAAAGTGGATAACCCCGAAACTTTAGCATGGGCCAATGTTGGCCCAGCTTGTTTAACCCCCAACCTAAACGGAATTAAAGATCAACATTATGAAGACTTTTCCTCTCTCCAACATCGCACTCGTCTGTCGGCAAGCCCTCGTTAACCCGAAGCTATTGCTGTGCTCAGCCATGTTAGCCACAGTTCCCCATGCCACAGCTGACACTGTCGATACGGATAGTAAGACTAAAAAGCACCAGAAAGAAATTGAAGTCATCAATGTCATTGGCGCTAAGGACTTACACGACAACCGTTATAAAACCCAAGCGATGAACACGGCAACTGGGCTCGATTTATCCTATCTAGAAACGCCGCAGTCGGTCACTTCTATCACCCGCCAAATGATGAATGATCAACAGCTTAATAGCGTGATTGATGCCATGACCAGCGTTGCGGGGATCAATGCCCGCCCAATGGATAACGACAGATACAGTATTAGTGCCCGCGGCATTGCCGTGACCAGCATTTTGTACGATGGCGTGCCAACGACCTACGATACCCGCTTCAACTATGGCGATAATCTGATCGACACCGCCATCTACGAGCGAGTAGAAGTGGTACGCGGCGCGACTGGCCTCATGACGGGAGCCGGTAATCCCTCGGCGGCCATTAACCTTATCCGTAAACGCCCGACTCAAGAGTTTATGGGCAACACCTCGTTAAGTGTGGGCTCATGGAATAATGTGCGCGGTATGGTCGATGTTTCCAGCGGCTTAAATGATTCAGGTTCTGTGCGCGGTCGCGTGGTGGCCGCCTATCAAGATAAGGATTCATTCCAAGACAGGTACGAGCAGCAGCGCACTACGCTATACGGCATAGTCGAAACCGATATTGGCGATAGCACCTTATTCACCCTTGGTGTCGATTACCAAGATGCCACACCGAGCGGCACTATGTCGGGCGGTTTACCGCTATTTTACAGCGATGGCAGTCGCACTAATTATGATCGTGCCACTTCAACGGCGCCCGATTGGGGCTCGGCGCATACCCAAGGTCTCAACACCTTTGCGAGTCTCGAACACAGATTAGATAACGGTTGGAACCTAAAAGGGACTTACACCTACGGCGATAACTCATTGGAGTTCGATGTACTATGGGCCACGGGATATCCAGATCCTGTAACCAATATCGGCGCCACTGCAGGCTCTATCGCCTATGTCGACGGCAGTCGCACCCAACACAATGTGGATTTGCGCGCCGAAGGACAATACCAACTCTTTGGATTAGAACATCAATTGATGTTTGGCTGGAATGGCCAACGCCAAGAGTTCGCCAATCCCTATTATTACCCCACTGCGGCAGTACCGCCTTTGGGGGATTTTCGCGATCCGAACTTCCAATATCCAAAACCTCAATGGAAGGAAACCTATACCACGGGTTCATTTGGCGAAACCAAACAGAGTGCAGCCTATGTAGCGACTCAGCTTAATCTCAGCGACGCTTTAGCTGTCATCGTCGGATTACGCCTCAATGAGTGGGAAACCGACCAAGATAATTTTGGCAGCCGTTACGATTTCAACATCAGCAACGAACTCACCACTTACTTCGGCCTCACCTACGCCCTGACCGAGCAATATTCGCTCTATGCCAGTTATACGGATATTTTTGCACCGCAAACTAAGCAAAAAATCGATAAAAGCTATCTAGATCCGGTCAAAGGGAAAAACTACGAAGGCGGGATTAAGGCGAGCCTGTTCGATGAGGCTTTAGATATGTCGCTGTCGGTGTTTGAGATCAGACAAGACAATGTCGGAGTCAGCACTGGCGATGTGATCCCAGGAACAACAACGCAAGTGTATGAAGGCGTAAACGGTACAAAAACACAGGGATTCGAATTTGAATCAACGGGTAAAATCACTGATGACTGGAATCTTTACTTAGGTTACACCCAGTTCACTAGCGAAGATCCTGAAGGCAAACGTATCAGTACCACGTCACCACGTCAGCAGTTAAAACTCTTCACCACTTATACCTTTGGCGGTGATTGGCATAAATTGCAAATAGGTGCGGGGGTTAACTGGCAGAGCCGCGTCTACCAAACAGTTAATTCGCCACTTGGCAAAGTCGAAGTCGAGCAAGGCTCTTACGCGCTAGCGAGTCTAATGGCGAGTTACGCCTTCACCGAGCAACTTAAGCTCAGCGCCAACCTGCACAACGCCTTAGATAAAAGCTACTACAGCCAAGTAGGTCAATATAGTCAATTCCAATACGGTACGCCGCGAAGTGCCAGCTTAACCTTGGACTATCGCTTCTAAGTCAGATTTATATTGAGATCGTTCGAAAAACCTTGTGAGCCCAAATCTTGGGCTCGCAAGGTAATCATTTACATGGACTTATCGATAACCGCGGCAATCAATCACAGCCATTAAGGAGTCACTATGGCAAGCCAACGGAGAGACACCAGACTGCAAACATTGTGCGATACAGCGCCAAGCCACAACGCGTTGAATCAAACTATTTTGTCACTCAATCAGCTGTTACATAAGCGGGCGCCCTTCTATGGCGAGCATCTTAGCGCAACGCAGTCCCCTTCAGGGCTCAGTTTTAATGAATGGAGCTGCGCCGATACTTATCAAAAACTCATTGCACGTTTTGCCATCGCACATCCTAGCGCAGAAACTCAGAGTGAAACTGAGGCTGTAACTAAAGATAAAACCGAGGCTACTAAAACAGCTGCAACCAGCCGAGCGCCCGCTTTCGCCATTAAAAGCGCTTTGGTCAGTAAAAGTGCTGTGGCCAGTAGAAAAGACACTCGCAAAGCGCTGCATTCACTTTGGGGTCAATGGTATTTTGGCCTTTTAGTTCCGCCTGTGATGGAGTGGATTTTTAACGCAAAAAAAGCCGATTTCGAGCCTATTCACTGGCAGCCACAGTCCGTTTTTATGCAGGTACACGCCAGTGGCCGAGTGGCAAAATTTGAATTTAACATCGCAAAACCCCAGCCAAATACCGCTTTGGCCTTTAAAAAACACCACGACATCGAGCCACTTTCCCAAATAAACACTAAGCCAAGTTTCAAGACAGACACTAAGGTACACTCGCCATTAACCCCATATAAGCCGCCAGTTGATAAAGAACTCGCCCTACAAGGCCTTATCTTAAACTTACTACAACCGAGTGTTGAGCGCCTACTCACTTTGAGCCCCGTGCCCGCTAAATTATATTGGAGTCACTTAGGCTATCTGATCCACTGGTATCTTGGGGAGCTGGGACTCACTGAGCAGCACAGTCAGCAATTGAAACAAGCCCTGTTTCGCAGCACGACCTTTTTAGATGGCAGCACAAATCCGCTGTATAACAGCATTAACTTACTCATCGAACCAGAGCAAGATAGCGCAACACCGAACACAGTTGCGAGAATAGTAACGAGTACAGCATCGCGCTCAAAACCGAGCCCCAAAATCCACTGCATTCGCCGTACTTGCTGCTTAAGGTATCAACTCGCCAACACAGGCCAATGCCACGATTGCCCGCTGTTAAGTCGTGCAAAGGTTAATGTCAACGCCGCCAAGCCAACGTGAAGCGAGCTTATAAGATTAAATCGGTTTAATGGGCAAGATCGCAATCCTAGGCCCATGATGCTTTTGCCCTTATGTTGCACATGCTACACTCAAGCCCATGTCTCTTTAACACGATTAATTATGAAACAACTGCTTGATTTCCTGCCCCTCGTCATCTTTTTTGCTGTCTATAAATTTTTCGATATTTATATCGCCAGCGGCGCATTGATCGCAGCCACCGCGCTTCAATTGATCGTGACCTATGCGCTATATAAGAAACTTGAAAAGATGCACTTAATCACCTTTGCTATGGTGACAGTGTTTGGCACACTCACTTTAGTGTTCCACGATGATTCTTTTATCAAGTGGAAAGTGACCATCATCTACAGCTTGTTTGCCATAGCCTTAGGTGTCAGTCAATTGCTCAATAAATCGATATTAAAGTCGATGTTAGGCAAAGAAATGCAAGTAGACGACAAAATTTGGGCTCGTGTAACTTGGTATTGGGTGATCTTTTTCGCCGCTTGTGGCCTAGTCAATATTTATGTCGCCTTTAGTTTGCCATTAGAAACTTGGGTCAATTTTAAAGTGTTTGGTTTAACCGCTTTAACCTTAATTAATACTGTCCTGACCGTATTTTATCTTTATAAACACCTTCCCGAAGATCAACGCAAGGAACTCAAATAATGTGGTATATGATTTCAGCTCAAGATTTTGAGAATAGTTTAGAAAAACGTTTAGCCGCACGCCCAGCCCATTTAGCTCGCCTGCAAGCCCTCGCCGATGAAGGTCGTTTACTGATCGCTGGCCCACACCCAGCCATCGACAGCGAAAACCCAGGTGATGCAGGCTTTAGTGGTTCACTGGTTGTCGCAGATTTTGAATCCTTAGTGGCAGCAAAACACTGGGCCGATGCCGATCCCTATATCGAAGCGGGCGTTTACCAAAGTGTTGTGGTTAAACCCTTTAAACGAGTTCTGCCTTAATGAAAATAGTGTCCTTTAACATCAATGGTCTGCGGGCACGCTTGCATCAATTGCAAGCCTTAATCGATAGCCACCAGCCCGACATTATCGGCCTGCAAGAAACCAAAGTGCACGATGAGGCGTTTCCATTAGCCGAAGTCGAAGCTATGGGATATCAAGTGCATTACCACGGCGGTAAAGCTCACTATGGTGTTGCCATGCTGTCTAAAGTCGCACCAGAAAAACTGCAAAAGGGTTTTCCAAGCGATGATGAAGATGCCCAGCGCCGCATGATTATCGGCACATTTACCCAAGCGAATGGTCGTCCATTGACTGTGTTCAACGGCTATTTCCCCCAGGGCGAAAGCATAGATCACCCAACAAAATATCCTGCTAAACGTAAGTTTTATCAGGACTTAATGCACTACTTGCAGACAAATCACAGCAACGATGAAGATATCGCCATCATAGGTGACATCAATATTTCACCGACCGATTTAGACATAGGCATAGGTGAAGTCAATCGTAAGCGTTGGCTAAAAACCGGCAAATGTAGCTTCCAACCGGAAGAACGTGAGTGGTTGAAAACCTTGCAAGACTGGGGTTTAGTCGACACTTTCCGTCAATTACACCCAGAGCGCATCGAACGTTATTCTTGGTTCGATTACCGCAGTAAAGGGTTCGATGACAACCGCGGCCTACGTATTGATGTGATTTTAGCAACGCCTTCACTGGCAGCACGTTTAGTCGAATCCGATGTCGATTACGATCTTCGCGGCATAGATAAACCCTCAGACCACGCGCCCATCTGGAGCACGTTCAAAGAGGCCTAATCCGCAGGGTTAACCATCTCATAGACATAAAAACATCGGCCTAAGCCGATGTTTTTTTATGGGCGAAACATATTTCATCTTTGTCGTTCGATGAATAGTCAATGAGTCAGGCTTGATACTGAACGTAATTCACTTTTGGACAGATATGTCTTGAAGACGAGTGTTTGGGGACCAATAATTTTAGTTGTGAGGAGTTTAGCGTTTGCTGATATCCACTCACACATGCTTGCCATGGTATTTGCTCGTCGACTCGCAGCCAGTCCATCCGTGAATGCTCGACCGCCCCATCTGATGTGAAAGGATTCACAAATGCCGCGATGGCATGGACGCCAAAGAGCGGCTATGGGGCGGACGGTCGTCTCGCAAATCACCAAGGCTCACCTGTTTAGCATTGGTGAAACCTGTTTGTTTTAAAGAAATAGGTAGTATGCTTTGGGACAAAAGCGTGTTAGGTCATCAGCTATAACAGGTGAATTTCGCATAGAAATTTCTATGGTGTAACGCCTTGCGCAGCTGCATTTTTGGAGTAGAAGCTTTTGTGTTATCAAACAAAAAAGAAGGAACGGAAAAATTTCAGATACAGCAATTTGTTATGTTCGCATTCTGATAATACTATCAACATATTGACGGACCATTATTCAACTTTCACATAGAAGCAATTACATTTACAACTGAAAAGACCAATTTGAGGATCTTTAGGTGTAACTCCCTTACGTTTAGCTTGTGAGTTAGCAACTTCTACAGCGTGCTTAATCTCATTAATTTCTTTGCTAGATAGCCTTCTCGTATGCCCATGTACAGGACATCGTTCTCGTTCTCCATCACCCGATATTCGCTCTCCTGACATATCGATGCCCTCTTTCTAATTTCTACCGCTTTAAACATAACGCCACCAGCAACTGCCGGAGTGAGTTGGAAGCTTTTTTACGTCTTTTTTGCAAAAAAGAAGACAGTTTACGGAGGTCAGATTGACTGGCCTTGTTAAACATTTTAGAAATTGAGCGAATAACCACTGGAAACCCACTCATTGAAATTTTCCGCCAACAATACCATAGACTCTTTCGTTAAATCGCCGAAAGGTACCCTATAAACTGGCCAGTCTTCTGAACTTATATTATGTGTGGTATCGAAGACAATTGACTCTCCCCCACCATCTGAACCAATAGCAACCAACCCAGGCAAGTATTGCTCGTAGCAATAGGCTTCTGTTAATTCGGATATCTCTTTAGCGCTCCAGAGCACAACTGAGTCATCTGGTTCTTGCACGCCAATCGGAGTTTCTGCCCCATTAGTTTCAAGCAAGAACTTCTTATACTCACTCGGAAGATCTGTTCCTAACCATTTCTCAAGAGCCTGAATTTCTTCAGCACTTGCTGGATTTTCCGGATATTCGAATTTATCTCGATATTTGCTCATAATGCTTAACGCCCATTTAAGGGGCTGATAATCGTTTGCTAAAATTGTGTAGCGAAGCGAAGTCGAGCAAACTGTTAGCCGTCCCGCTTTAAATGCTTGTATGGGTTAACGTTTGGCTAAGGGGCAGGCTTTAACCCATCACTGAGAGCGGAGCGAACGATTTGAACCACTATTTAGGCTATCACAGTTACTCAAGGTCTACACAAACCTGCTTGTGCCATGCAGAAAGATTCGGCCATTCTTCCTTAGTGCTGCCGTTGTGAGACCAATAAATTATCTCACCCGTCTTTGCTATGCAGAAATAGTCGCCATTATCCTCGATGAATGGCAAAAGGTCTCTTGGAAGACCAATGACATTCCAGGCTGTTTCAGCAATGTCAAAGATATCAAGATGACCAGAGCCAGGTAAAATTACCGCAGGCTCAAAGGTAGCGTTTGCAACATCGCTGCCAGACTTCAAAAATGATCGGTAGTCGTCATGAAAACTGATGCCCAGTTTGCTTTCAGCGCTGGTTATTTCGGTATCTGTCGGGTTTCGAAATGGATCGTTATTCATAATTATTGTTGCCTAACGTTAAGCGGCGTCCCAAGCCAATTTTAATTGACCGAGGCGAACAAGTGATACTCTGGTGAGCGTTTATCATCAACGAACAATTTAAAATTGCTTGATATTTTTCTTAAATATTTCCGATAAAGGTTAACACAATCAGCCATATAGAAACCATCAATTTCCCCAAATTCTATTTTTACAAAACACAGATTTCCACCGCCAACCACAGTGAAATACCCTCCGCAAAAAGGACATTTTCAGACATAACTTTCTCCCCTGAAATCTATGACCGTCAATTTAGATAATGTCACGCTGATAGAACGGAATGGGGCAATATAACTAAATAGTTCTTTGGGTACTTCCAAATTAAAATGGCGGAAATCTACGATTTCCGCCATTGTCTGATGATACGTTACTACTTAACATGAGACTCAGTATCGGGCGTTATTACTCTCCTACCCATGCTGAAAACTGGCAATGCCGACGACTCACCTTGAAGGTGAACATTAGCTAGTATGATACTGCTTTAAAATCCCATCTAACTCGACCGAGGCATGGTGCAGATCATTGGCTAAGGTCACACTGCGCTGGGCTGTTTGTTTGATAGTTTCCGACTGATGGCGGATTTCATTCAATTGTCCGGCAATGTCGCGAGCGGCGACACTCTGCTCTTCCGCCGAGGCGGCAATTTGGCTGCTCATATCAAATACCGCATTGACCGATTGCGCCATGCCTTGAACATCATCACCGACGGCGATAATCGCACTGCGACCTTCATCGGCCTGATCGACTATCTCCATGGTAATGCTAGATAAACGAGTCGTGCCAGATTGTAAGCCTTCAATCATGGCCTGAATTTCTACCGTGGCCTGTTGAGTTCGACCCGCTAAGGTACGCACTTCATCGGCTACCACAGCAAAGCCACGACCTTGCTCACCGGCACGGGCCGCTTCAATGGCCGCATTTAAGGCTAATAAATTGGTTTGCTGGGAAATACTGTTAATGGTTGTGACCACGGCATCAATACTCGCCGCATCCTTAGACAATTGTTCCACCGATGAAAACGCCGCACCAATCTTAGTTGAGAGTAAACCAATGCTTTCCACTGTATGGCTAATACGCCCACGACTGGCCAACATTTGGCTTGAATTTTCCTTGGTTTGCAACGAAGTATTACTCGCATTAACAGAGACTTCTTCAATCGCTGAGGTCATTTGTGCCATCGCCACGGCAACGGAATCGAGGAATTGATGTTGGAACCCAATCAGTTTATCACTGGTGGCCGCCTGTTGATTAAATTCATCGGATGCCAATGATAAGGTCTGTGCATTTTTGCCAATGGCTGACACCATTTCACTCATATTGTCGGCGCAGCGATCGATTTCCCGAGCAATCAAACTGAAATCGTCAGTACCAAAGAAGTTTAATCTAAAGCTCAAATCACCATCGGCTAAGCGTTTGATGGCTAAGTACATGTCCCATAATCCACCACCGAGTGAAGTCGAAATCCAGTAACTCAGTTGGAATAAAGGCAACAAGCCCACTAATGCTAACCAGAACATAAAGTTAGCATCGCTACGCGCATCGGCTTCCCACTCATGGACATTCTGTGTCAGTTGTAAGGCTTGACCTGACACACTGGCGCTGGCCGTCACTTTATCCCCTTGACGCTGCGCGTCACTTTGCCTTGAAGTTACAGTTAACCCGTATTGGCTGGCAAATTGAGATAAGGCGTCAGCTTCTAGCTTTTGCGCCGTTGCAACTTGCGCTAGGGTATCGACGCTCGCTTGAACCCGAGCGATAGAGGCCTGCTCAAGGTTACGGTGCGCATGTTGATAGTTGACAAGTGCCACGGCGGCCGTGATCAGCGCCACCATAGAACACACTACCCAAAACTTTCCGTTGAGACTGAACTTGATCAATATGGCATCAATGGTACGAAACTGGATTTGTTTCATCTTGATAATTCCTAAGAAAAAAATGCTATTTGGCACTAAATCAGCAGTATAGCTCAGATTGCCACGACAACTATGTCAGTCATAAGATCTGAGCAGGTATTATGCTAATCCGCGCTAGCAACTTGGTTACGTGTGGCGGCAGACCACTTTTGTGTCAGAGTAACCAACTGCCCCGTTAACAGGCTCATGCTAAAACCTAATAAGCCACCAATGATCAACGACGGCACGACATTGGCCACATCACCCGCCATGGCAAAGGTAGTGCAACAGCCAATAAATGCGCCGGGAATAAAGCTAAGCTTTTGATAACTTGCCTGTAAACACATGGCCGAAGTGGCTATGCCGGTAAAAATATACCCAAATACGGGCGAAATAAAAAAGCTGCTACCCGAGATAATGAGCCAAGCCCAAAATACACCGGACAGGTTTGTGCACCACGCCATCATCACGCCCTGAAAGCCAGCCTTAGGTTGAGCAAAAAAAGTGCTACAACCTAAAAAGCCGATCCAAGTGACCAGATGAAAAGCATCTGCGACGCCACACCAAATAGCCGCCAATAGGCCGGCAGAAATAGCGACTTGCCAACGATTTTCCATGGATGACCCCTTTAGTAATTCTATTCACGGAAGTTTAATACCCTTGGGCGCTCTAAAATGTGTATTTTGAGGTGGCTTGGGTAAACATATTGGTTAAATTACCTCTATTTTGGTAACAAAAACCTGATCTATTGCTAATTTTCGGCATTAATGCCCGTAAAATCGCTAACAAGCAAATTTTTTGTGGTAAAAAAACGAAAAAAGCGCTTATTAGGCGCTTTTTTGTTCAAACGGCTTTCAGTTAACCCTCTTGCCGACACTTACACTCGCAATAGTTTATTCACGGGAAGATCGCGGATCCTCAGCCCCGTCGCCGCAAAAATCGCATTGGTTAAACTCGGGGCAACGGGCGGCACACCCGGCTCACCCACGCCCGCTGGCGCAGCATCAGACTCAATAATGATGATCTCCATATCGGGAGTTTGGGGAAGTCGCAGCAAAGGATAATCGTGGAAATTCGATTGCTGCACCTTGCCCTCTTTGTAAGTGATTTCCCCCATCAAGGCTAAACTCAGGCCAAATACAATCGCACCTTCTGTCTGTGCTTTTACCCTATCAGGGTTAACTATCGTGCCCGCATCTATGGCTGCGATGGCATTAAGCACTTTAAGCTGTTTATCCTCACTCACTTCCACCAACATAGCCACAGCGACGTAACTGACAAAACTGCGGTGTACAGCAAAACCCCAGCCCTGATTTTTACCCGCCTTGGGCGCCTTAGCTTGGGCTTTTTCGACCGCGTCGATTACCCCAAAATAGCGACTGACGTCCACGGGATGACGATCAAGATCTTCGCCATAGTTGCCATATTTAAACTGTTGGTCGGTAAAGGTCTCACGCCTTGCTTCACCTAACAGGCTACGCCACATTGCAGGGCAAGAAACCTGAGCTCTGTGAGCCATTTCATCGACAAAACTGCCGACACTAAAACCGTGCTGAATGTTACACACAGAGCGCATCCAACCAATACGGCTATGCGCCTGCGCTTTTACCGCTTCGTATCTTAAATTCGGCAAAGCAAAGGGCACATCCACAAAGCCTAAATCCAACTCACCGCCAGAGGGATATTCCACCCCTTCAGCAAAGGTTGAACTGATCGATGGGAATCCCGTACGGGCTAAAAGCGCGGTCGGTTTGTTATTGGCATCGAACAGCGCCTGATAGGACTGGGCGCTGATAGCATGGTAGTAACCGTTTTGGATCTCATCCTCGCGGCTCCAACTCACTTTAATTGGACGCTTGAATTGCTTCGATAACAGCGCGGCTTCAACGCTAAAATCAGGTTTAGATTTACGCCCAAAACCACCACCCAATAGGGTAACATTCACTTTAATCGTATCTTCTTCCATACCCAGCGCAGCGGCCACATTTTGCTGGGTACTTTGCGGCGTTTGGGTCGATGCCCAGATTTCACAGCCCTTTTCAGTCACATGGGCAGTAGCAACGGGCGGCTCGATAGAAGAATGAATTAAATAAGGCACGGTATAAACCGCCTTTAACGTATTCGCCTCGGGCCAGTTTTTGATCTCATCACCAACTTGGCGCACGACATTACCACTTTGCTGTACCCGCTCGACCAACTCTTTCAAATAAAGGCTTGAATCATGCTGACTATTGTCGGCCTGAGTCCAAGTGACTTTTAAAGCTTTGCGCCCTTCAAGGGCACTCCACGTGTTTGTGGCGATGACAGCAACGCCGCCCAAAGCCTGAAACGCGGGTGCGCCCTTAGCGGCGGGCAAACGATACACATCCACGACACCGGCCACTTTGCGCGCTGCGGTATAATCCAAGCTTGCCACATCGCTCCCAAGCACGGGCGGACGCATGATGCTGGCGTAGAGCATACCCTCGAGTTTGATATCGTAACCATAAATCGCGCTGCCGCTTAACATGGCATCCATATCAACGATTTGGCGTGATGCACCAATCTGCTTGAAATCTTTAACCTCTTTAAAGGTTAACGACTCAACGGCGGGTACGGGTTGCTCAGATGCGGCTAACGCTAACTCGCCGAACCTGGCCGCTCGGCCCGTTTTAGCATGCAACACTTTATGGTCGGCGGTATGCACCTCGCTCACGGGGACTTTCCAGCGCGCAGCGGCGGCTTGCTCTAGCATGGTTCTTGCCATAGCCCCCATCTGGCGCATACGGTCGTAATTTTCACGAATACTGCGACTACCATCGGTATTCTGGCTGGCATAACGTTTATCGGCTAAGCCTTGAATAGGGACGATTTTATCCCAATCCGCGTCTAACTCTTCGGCTAAGACTTGCAGAATGCCGGTTCTGATCCCCTGTCCCATCTCGGAGCGATGGCAAGTGAGGTACACTTTGTCGTCTTCACCAATGGCAATAAACAGATTCAGCCGCGCTTCTTTATCCTGCGCCAGCGCCATGGGGCTCCAAGTTAATCCACTCGCCCCTAATGCTAATCCGCCCCCTACTGCGCCAAACAGTTTTAACACATCGCGACGGCTGATATTTTCTACGGCAGTAAAAGTACTCATATTAGCCCTCCTGTTTGGCATAGTTTTGCAGTGCGGCTTTGATCCTAGGATAGGTGCCGCAGCGGCAGATATTGCCCGACATGGCAGAGTTGATTTGTTCTTCAGAAGGTTTCGGATGCTGCGCAACTAACGCCGCAGCCGACATCAATTGTCCCGCTTGGCAATAGCCGCACTGGGGCACGTTATGTTCGGCCCATGCATTTTTAAGCTTTTGATTATCCAGCCCTTCAATTGTTGTCAGACGTTTTCCCTGTGCCTGCCCCAAACTGGTTAAACAGGCGCGCACAGGTTGGCCGTCTAAATGCACAGTGCAAGCACCGCATAGCCCTGCACCACAACCATATTTAGTGCCCGTGAGCCCTAAAATATCCCGTAACGCCCACAGGATTGGCATTTTAGGATCGGCATCTAAGGTAAATGATTTACCGTTGATGAAAAGTGTTTGGGTGGAAGCGACGGTACTGGCTTCCTTGATAACTGCAGTGGTTGATAATACTTCTGCCATAACTCACTCCTTAAGTGCCAACCACGACGCAAGATCGGCTTGGGTATCAATATCAATTGCGGCGCGGGGTAGTGTTATAGCGACTAACGCTCCCCGCTGTGCTTGTTGTTTTAGAATCGATTTCGCCCCGCGGTCACCACTCAAGTGAGTGAACTGCGGTAATGTAGAGGCATTAAAAATAGCAGGTACGCCTAAATCATCCAAATAATGGGCGGCAACGTCTTTACCGGTTTCATACCATGTCAAAATCAGTTGTCGATAATCGTCTGCACTCAAGGCCACTTGGTCTGCCAATGTCAGCAGCATGGCATCAAAGCCCTGCTCCTTGGCATAGCTTGCCGCCAAACTCACCGAGGATGCCAAGCCTGTCTGCCACTGTGGATTAACTAAAATATCAAAGGGTTGGCGGGAATGAAGCTCGACTAATAATGGTTGCAGTATGTGCTGGTGAGCACCGAGTATGACTAACAAAGGCGTATGCTGGGGCGAATGTGTGTCTTGGCGCTCCAAATCTAAATCTTGGCAATAAAGCTGTTGTAAAAGCTCAACATGGGTGCAAATGATGGCTTGCTCGCGAGTTTCTGTAGCGCTAAGTGATGGTATAAGCTGCGCTAACTTAACTCCCTCAAAGCGCTTACTTTCACCCGCCGCAAGTACCACGTTCAACAGCCGCTTGGATGAGCATGGCGCCTGCGCTGCCGACTTTGGCACTGCCGAACTGGGCTGTCTCGAACCGGGCAGTGTCGACGTTAGCGCAGTGGGCTTTTGTACTGGCGGCAACGTCATCAACGCATTATCTCATCGAGATGTTTTAAAGTCGCACCATGGAGCACCCCGTGGCACTGGGCCAAAATACTTAACGCCACTGCGCTCGGTAACTCGCCGCCAAGGGCAAGCCCCGCGGGAGCAGAAAATACCCCAGTAAAAGATTCAGCACTGAGCCCTGCCATTCCAAGCACTTTATCCCGTCGATGGGCAGGACCAAGCAAGGCGATATAGGCTAGCGGATGCGCTTGAATGACCTTTAATGCCGCAGCATCTAAGCCCAAGTTATGGTTCATCACCACGGCGCAATCCAATTGAGCGATATGATTCGCGGTTAATTCCCCCGCGGTCAGTTTCACTATATGGGCATGGGGGAAATCCGCAGCTCTAGCATAGGCGGTACGACCATCGAAAACAGTCACTTGCCAACCTAAAGTGTGGGCCATGGCGGCAATGGGCTTAGCATCGATACCACCGCCAAAGATCCCAAGATGGAATCTTGGTCTCAAGGGAATAATCAATGATTCTCCCGCGTCTTGGGTGAAGACGCCCGTGCGAACAAAATCGCTGGCGGGGAACGGCATCAACTCCTCAGAATAAAACGCAGCGTGATACTGACGCGCATCCGTCCCCGCTTTGACTAAAGGTAATTGGTAAAAACCCGACCGACCGTGGCGAAATGCCTGCACTAGCTCAACTAAGCCAAGATCATGATTCTCTTTTAGCAGAGGGATCAACATGATATCTACTATGCCACCACAACCGAGTCGATAGCTGGCATCGGACTCATCGCTTGCATCATAGGTGACACACATGACTTGCTTAGTCTGCATGGCATTTTGAGCATGGCGACGTAAATCGGCTTCTAAACAGCCGCCACTTAACATACCCACACCTTGACCAAACTCATGGAACAACATCATGGCACCGGGTTTACGATAAGCCGAACCTTGAATTTGGGTGATCACCGCAAGTACCCAAGCGTCATCCGCCAGTGGTAGCCAATGCTCTAGTAAATCTTCGATTTGGTGATCCATCCGCAAGGACTCCATTGGGTTAGGGAGATTTAAAAAATTTAATGCGCTTATCGCTATAGAAACTATCACAGTTAATAACGCAGCTATCGACGTCTATTTGTCATCAAAACTTGACGCAAGTTTTATCAGCAAATAAAACCGCTTCGTCAAACGCTCGCATTAAACATATGGACAACCAAGTTAGCAAAGGCGTGTGCGTATTGAAAGGAGTAATAGATTTCAAAAAGTGTTGAAGCATAAAATATGTTCAGGGGAAGTTAAAGAGGAAGAATTGACGTCCATGTCTGAGTGGCGTTTGTTCGCAAATCAACCACATTTATCTAAAACTGGTATTCGCCCGCCTTAGTGCGCAGTATCTGTGATTGGTTGTCTAGACTAATGGATGTCGATTCAATCTGTTCGATAATCTGTGATACTTCACGGGAATTATCGCGGATCACCATCATGCTCGAAGCGATTTCTTTAGAAACTAAGGATTGTTCTTCGGTTGAAGCGGCAACCTGAGTATTGATCCCATGAATCGCTTCCGTACTATGGCGAATATCCTCAAATACTGCCACGATACGTTGCAGTTCTACCCCCGCCTTTTGCATTAGCGTCGCCGCTTGAGTCACTGATGTACCCACTTGATTCGTACGGCTTTGAAGGCTTGCGACAATATCATCGATTTCCTTGGTGGAATCTTGAGTGCGCTGGGCTAATGATCGAACCTCATCAGCTACCACTGCGAAGCCTCGTCCTTGCTCACCGGCCCGCGCGGCTTCGATCGCGGCATTCAGTGCCAGCAAATTCGTTTGCTCAGCAATCGCCTTAATCACACTCAACACATTGCTGACTTGGGTACTTTCGTTCACTAGATGTGACATAGAGTCTTGAGTATTCCTAAACTCAGTTTCTAATACCGACATGGCTTTCAGCGCTTCCGATACTGTCTGTTTACCTACAGTGACATGCGTTTCATTTTCGGCGGCGCGGCTTTCAGCATTCGAAGTGCTCTCACTCACATGCACTAAGGTCGTGGTCATTTCTTCCATCGCACTGGCGCTGGCATCCAGTTCTCTCGCCACCCGATTTGAGCTTTCACGCGAAATTTGAATTGATGCTTTAGTTTGCTTAGCTAAATCAGCCACCTCTTTTGCAATGCCATCCGTCGTCGATAATGAACTGGCAAGGGAAGAGATAAACAAGTTGATTTGATTAACGATTTCGCCAATTTCCCCCTGAGTCGTAACAGAGATCCGCCGCGCAAGATTTTTAGAACGCTGAATATCGAGCAATTCAACACAAGTCTGCACTAAGGGAGTCACAATCCTGCTCTTAACGATAATAAATCCGCCAACGGCGGCTAAAATCACGATAAATAACACCAGTTGGGACCAGTTTAATGCCGCATGCAGGGAGTCGAGTCGGTTATTCACATCACCATCGGTACGTTTATCCAATGCTGTAAAAAACTCATCAATCGGCTGCATGATCTTAGCTTTTTCTCTGTGGTATTGGTCGCTATGTAATAACTCCCTCGCCATAGTTAAGTTAGGCTCACCTTTGATCGTGTAAGTTTGGGTGTTGGGATCCATAAAAATACCTTTAACGGCATTCATGGCTTTCACTTCGAGGGCAACTAACGCATCTGAGTTTTGCTGAGCTTGTTCAAGGTAACGGAATTCTTCATCAGAAAAACCGAGGGACTTCATTTGCGTGTTTATCGCAATGCTAGCACCGTCGGGTTTTGGCTTATCGCCATAGCTCAGCACCAAATCCCAGTAAATCTGGTGATATTTTTCAGGTCTAGACTTCTCACCATTACGGATAGCCAAAATATCCATATACATTTTTTCGTATTTTTCATCACCCGTAACAGCGTAAGTTCGAGCGAGACGCGTTAGGTCATCGGAACTTTGTCTTAACTCATCGGCGACTTGATAGGACTGATATCGGACGCTAGCCGCATCATTAAAGAGATCGATTTTAGACTTAACATTGAAGCTCAATACCGCAGAAATCACGGCACTCGCGACTATGGTCGAAAAGACCACGCTCATCATTGTTTTTGTTTTCATACTTACCCCAGTAGACGGAAGAACTGCTTTAAGTCTAGAAGGAAAAACAGAAAACATAAAAAAGGTTGGTTTATTAGCTGAAATAATCATTTGATTTGCGAGTGATTATCGCTCACAAATCAAGCAATGCTGAATGGCGTCTCAATTACAGTAAAAGTTGGTCCGCGACAAAGGGGTTATGCTCGCGCTCTTCGCCAAAAGTCGACATAGGACCATGCCCAGGAATGAATTCAACCTCGGCACCTAAGGGCCACAGTTTTTCGGTGATCGAGTGAATTAAATCCTGATGATTTGATTGGGGGAAATCGGTGCGACCGATAGAACTTCGAAACAAAATATCCCCCACCCACGCCAACTTAGATTGGGCAGAGAAAAGTGCAATGTGTCCCGGCGTATGCCCAGGGCAATGCAGCACAGATAAACTTTGCTCGCCCACTTTAACAATATCGCCATCCTGTAGATATTGATCCGGTTCAAAGGCATCGCAATGGGGAAAACCAAAATTTTGGCTTTGCTTAGGTAAGTTATCAATCCAGAATTTATCGGCAATATGCGGGCCAATAATCGGCACATTGGCGGCTTTCGCTAAGGCTTTAGCACCACCGACATGATCGATATGCCCATGGGTAAGGAGGATTTTTTCGAGGACGAGTCCAAGTTTCGCTACTTCGTTTTGGATCCTGTCAATATTCCCGCCGGGATCCACAACTGCAGCACGCTTGGTTTTTTCACACCAGATCAAGCTGCAATTTTGCTGAAAAGGTGTCACTGGAATAATCTGATACTTCATAGCTTCAATCTCGTGTTATCCATAAGCGATAGATTACGCTAAGAAACTCATCATGGCTCAAATTTGTATCCAAAAAATTGATCTTCACCAAAAGCTAATCAAATAATCCTAGCTTACGACATAAACTATTTTGTCTATACCCAAGTTAGCTGAAGATACGCGTTTCAGGTAGCCTAGGTTACTGCATCTTCAGCTTATTTGGGTATACAATCTGCCAATCACAATAACATGATCCTCTGCCATTAAGGTTGTTTGATGAAACCCGATATTATTCTCGCCGGAGTGCTGGCGAAGAAACACACTTTTACCTTGCCCCTCAACTATCAAAATCCAATTGCAGAGCAAATCCAAGTGTTTGCCAGAGAACTCTGTAGCCCAGAAAACAAAGATAAAAAACTACCTTATATCGTATTTTTTCAAGGCGGCCCTGGATTTGCGGCCATGCGTCCCGCCAGCAACAGCGGCTGGATCCGCCGCGCATTAAAAGAATATCGAGTGTTATTACTCGATCAACGTGGCACAGGCTTATCAACACCGATTAATTACCAAAGCCTGCAACACTTAGATCCCGCAGCTCAAGCGGATTATCTGAGCCATTTCAGGGCTGACAATATTATTCGTGATGCCGAAACGATTCGTGCCCAGCTTTGTCCCGCCGATAAGTGGGCGATTCTCGGCCAAAGTTTCGGGGGATTTTGCGTGTTACATTATTTAAGCGCCGCCCCTCAAGGCGTCAGCGAAGCCTATATCACGGGTGGCATACCATCATTAACCCGTAGCAGCGACGACGTCTATCTTGCGACTTATCAACGCGTACTGGCGAAGAATAAACAATTTTTCCAACGCTTCCACGATGCTCAACATCTCGTCACTCGCTTAGCAAAACATTTGCTTGAAAATGAAGTGTATTTGGCAACGGGTGAACGCCTCACGGTTGAAATGTTGCAACTGCTAGGTATTAATATTGGAATGGAGCAAGGGCCTGAATCGGTTTATTATTTGCTTGAACAAGCCTTGATCAACACGGCTTCAGGGGCAGTAGTCAATCCGTTATTTTTAAATCATTTCGGTCAAATGCTCGATTACAACACTAACCCAATTTTTGCCCTGTTGCATGAGGCCATTTACTGCCAACACTCAGCTTCACAATGGTCTGCACACAGGGTTAGACAGCAATTCCCCGCCTTTAACTATCAACAAGGTAAACCGTTTTTATTCACAGGTGAGATGATATACCCATGGATGTTTGACCAATTTAGTCACTTAGTGCCGCTTAAAGCTGCGGCAGAAATCCTCGCCCATAAATCAGATTGGCCAGCACTTTACAATCTAGAGCAACTGGCACAAAACCGAATCCCTGTTGCAGCGGCCATTTACAGTGAAGATATGTTTGTAGAGATGCAATACAGTTTAGAAACCACAAAACAAGTTGGCAGGCTAAAGTATTGGTTAACATCAGAATATGAGCACAACGGCATCCGCATGGATGGAGAACGCATACTGGATAAGCTCATCAGCTTAAACCGAGGCGACACCCTAAGATAAATATGAGCTTTAAGGGCTAATTAAGTTAATGCTGAGATTATATGCCTGCTCCTCATCAATTGAGTGATTTTGGCAAGCTTTAACGACCCATTTCCGTATGAGTAAACCGTTTTGGTTTACTCTTTTTTTGCCCAAATTCAGTGCTGTGAAAGCGTTATAGCTTAAGGTCGAATATCCCCTACAACAGAATCACAACGCACTCGTGACTATTAAGCCTCTGTAGCCACTTTGCGTGTTCGACTCCTTGCGCCAGCACTAGCCACTGACTTCTTCACACTGCTTTTAGCTGTACTTGCAGTGCCTGCCCGTTTTGCCGAGCTCGAGGCTTTGCGGTAAGGCGACTTACGATAACCGGATTTATTACTTGCCGTTTTACGATAACCTTGGCCTTGTAAACCATTAAGCGCGGTTGGCAGTTGGGCGCCTGCATTCTGGATAAGCGTGGATAAAGTGCCGAGCAGCGGTTGCATAAAGGCTTGATAAGAGGTTTCTTTATGGCAAATGCCGTTCAAGCTCGCTTCCCAAAGCGCTGTCATATCCGGCGTAGTCGCACTCGCGGGCAAGCTGTTAATCAATCCTTTCCCCACGTCTGTCGAGACAATGGATTTACCTAAGCGTTGTAAAAAACCGCGTTTGAACAGCAATTCGATAATACCTGCACGGGTGGCCTCTGTACCTAATCCGTCGGTTTCTTTAAGAATTTTACGGATCTCAGGATCGGTCACATAACGGCTAATACCCGTCATAGCACCGAGTAAAGTGGCATCGTTAAAGGCCTTTGGTGGTTGAGTATTTTTCTCCAATAATTCGCCTCGAGTACAATGCAAAGCTTGCCCCAGTTTCAGAGGGGGCAATTGGCCGATAAACTCGTCATTCTCCTCATCGTCCTTACCTGTGCTTTCTTCCGTCGACTTGTTGCCACTCGCCTTACTGCCATTTGGCTCTTGGCGGGCAAAGAGTTGCTTCCAGCCGAGGGATTTATCCTGACGCGCCTTAGTATTAAATAAGCCACCCTCGATTGTCACTTGCACTGTGGTTTCACTGTAACAATAAGCCGGATAAAACTGTGCTATGTACTGGCGAGCAACATGAAGATATAACTGCCTCTCACGCTGACTCAAGCTAGATAAGTTAGCCATCTTCTCTGTGGGGACGATTGCGTGATGGGCGTCCACTTTTTTATCATCCCATGCTTTAGATTTAAGACGGGGCTCGGGGGCATCAGCACCTTGCAATAACTCAGCAGCACCGTCACTTATCGCCTTAAGTACCGAAGGCGCAAGGTTATGTTGCTCAACGGGTAAATAACGACTGTCGGAGCGTGGGTAAGTAATGAGTTTATGGCGTTCATACAAACTCTGGCAGGTATCGAGCACATCCTTAGCACTCATGCCAAACCGTTTCGCCGCATCAATTTGCAACGCGGATAAGCTGTAGGGCAATGGTGGATTCTGTTTCTTGTCCTTAGCCACTAATTGAGTGACTAAGGCGGGTTTATCACTGATGCGACTCACCACATTTTGCGCTAACCCTCTCGCTAATACTCGTCCTTCTTCATCCATATAGGGCTGACAAGCTTCGCTAGGTTGCCACTTGGCGCTGAAGGTTTCTTGCTTCTCGGTCGCCAAATGCGCTAGTACTTCATAAAAAGGTTTAGATTGAAAGTGAGCAATCTCTTCATCACGGCGCACCACTAGCCCAAGCAATGGCGTTTGTACTCGGCCGACGGATAACACGCCTTGATAACCGACCTTTTTACCTTGGATGGTGTACGCACGCGTCATATTCATGCCATAGAGCCAATCGGCACGACTGCGAGCTAAGGCCGATGTGGATAAAGGAATAAACTCGCGATTACTGCGTAGCTGCGTTAGAGCCCGTTTTACAGCTTGTGGGTTTAAGTCACTGATCAGTAAACGCTGGGTTTGATGTAGCTTGTCCCCCGTCACGCCAAGATAGGCAATCACTTCATCCACGAGTAACTGCCCTTCGCGGTCGGGATCGCCCGCATTAACCAAGGTGTTAGCTTGTTTGACTAATCGTTTTAGCACTGTGAGTTGGCTGCGGGTCGCAGCCTTAGGTTTTAGTTGCCACTTGTCTGGCACTATTGGCAAATGCTCGAATTTCCAAGACTTAAATTCGGGATTATAGACATCAGGTTCTGCTTGTTCAAGCAAGTGACCAACGCACCAAGACACACAATCGCCATTGGCGGCTTCGATAAATCCATCGCCTTTTTTATGGGGTTTAGGCAATACATCGGCAATGGCCCGCCCTAGGCTAGGTTTTTCTGCGATATAGAGAATCATACAAACACCAAGCACTGGATATAATTACAGTATAATTTAGCCCAAACGCCAGTTGAGTGCAAATTTCTGTAGTAAACCGAGCTTAAATGTAAAATTTTAAGTGTAAATTCAATTGCGAATTATTCTCAACAAGGCATAAGATACACTAAATGACTAAGGAGTGACTATGAAACAGTTTGCAATAAATGCGCGACAGGCCATGACAACAACTCCAGCATTAATATTAAGATTCAATCAGTTATTGATATTCCATAGCTTAATGTTACTCGCAATAAGCATGCTCACCAGTACCTGGCTGGGACAAATGAAAATCATCGATATGCCGTTAGCATGGGGATTCATTCTCGTCATTCCTATTGCTGTGAGTTTATCTCTATTACTCAGCCATCAAATCACGCGCCATAGCTTAAGCAGTTTATTCGGCGTGTGGATGCTACTTTGGGTAATGGGATAACTGACATTCATAATAAATCACTACCGTATTTCGAGTTAACTCGCCCCTCCGCTCTATTTATCCATGCTAAAACTCAATTTCAAAACACATTGGTTTCAAATATTTAACACTTTAACTATGAAGCTCCCTAAAAAATAGTTATGTTGAGTATCTTGGATATTTACAAAAAATGTCTTAATCAAAAGTGAATGTCCTAACTCAACATCTGTTGAATAACCGTAAACCTAAAAACTCTGCTAAAACAACACAATAAAGGAATCGGAGTCTATGAATGAGATTGTCAACGCGATCAATAGTGTAATTTGGAGCCCTGCACTTATTTTTCTTTGCCTAGGTGTCGGGCTCTATTTCTCCCTTCGCACTCGATTTTTACAGCTGCGCCATCTGCCAGAAATGATCCGCCTGATGTTTGATGGTAAGAGTACTGATGCGGGAGTGTCGTCTTTTCAAGCACTCGCAATGACATTAGCGGGCCGAGTCGGTACAGGTAACATTGCAGGGGTTGCCACAGCAATCACCTTTGGTGGTCCTGGCGCTTTATTTTGGATGTGGATGGTTGCCTTTCTCGGTGCCAGCTCCGCCTTCGTTGAATCGACCTTAGGTCAAGTCTATAAAGAAAAAATCAATGGTGAGTATCGCGGTGGGCCTGCTTTTTATATTGAAAAAGGCTTAGGCATGAAATGGTATGCATGGGTATTTGCAATTGCGACCATATTTGCTTGCGGGATCCTGCTGCCGGGCGTACAAGCTAACTCGATTGGTTCAAGTTTAAAAACCGCTTTCAACATAGATCCTAATGTGACTGCAGCCATACTAGCGATGCTTCTTGGCTTTATCATTTTTGGCGGTGTAAAACGTATCGCTCACTTTGCCAGTGCCGTCGTCCCCTTTATGGCACTGGGTTACATCATAGTGGCTTGTGTCATCATAGCGCTAAATATTGGCCAGCTACCGGGTATTTTATGGTTAATTATCAAAAGTGCCTTTGGCTTTGATGCGGGTTTTGGTGCCATTTTAGGCTTAGCCATCATGTGGGGGGTAAAGCGAGGTATTTACTCCAACGAAGCGGGTCAAGGTACAGCGCCACATGCCTCATCTGCAGCGGCGGTAAGCCATCCAGCCAAACAAGGGTTAGTTCAAGCTTTTTCTGTGTATATCGACACCTTATTCGTTTGCTCTGCAACAGGTTTCATGCTGCTCATTACAGGACTGTATAATGTTCAGGGCCCAGACGGTGCGGCGCTCTATACCGGCATTGCCGGAGTCGCTGCAGGACCAGGCTACGTACAAACGGCAATGGAAAGTATGATGCCAGGATTTGGCAATATCTTTGTGGCTATCGCACTGTTCTTCTTCGCCTTTACTACCATAGTGGCTTATTACTACATTGCCGAGACCAACATTGCCTATATTAACCGTAAAGTAAATCATCCTTGGTTCATGGTCGTTCTCAAAGTCGTGATCATTGGCTCAACCGTATACGGCACAGTTAAAACGGCTGATATGGCTTGGGGAATGGGTGACATTGGTGTCGGACTGATGGCATGGCTCAATATTATTGCCATTATTCTATTGAGGAAAACCGCATTCACTTGCCTTAAAGATTATGAATCACAGCAAGCTCTCGGCATAGAGCCACTTTTCGACCCGGTAAAACTGGGTATTAAAAATGCGGATTACTGGGTTGAACGTAAGCACGCTGAAGAAAATGTAATGACTGAAACAGCGCAACGTATAAATACGTAGACGTTATCACGATGATCCGTTAAGCAAATATAAGCCATTAAAAAGCCAGTGATTTCTCACTGGCTTTTTGTATCGTTTAGAACAAAAAGGACACAAACTTTACGATACTGAATGACCCACAATCCTTATGGGTGACAGACGTTATGCAGCTCTAAGTTAGTGCCGATATCTTTATTTCGATCGGCTTTGGCATCGTCATTACGCAGTTGCGTCAAGTGATCTAAATACGCTTGGTCAACGTCGTTCGTGATGTAGTGACCATCAAATACGGACGTTTCGAAACGTTTAATCGCAGGATTCTCCATTCTTACCGCTTCAATTAAATCGGGCAAGTCTTGGAAAATAATGCCATCAGCACCAATTAACTTGGCGATTTCATCGGCATCACGACCGTGGGCAATAAGCTCATTCGACGTTGGCATGTCAATACCGTACACGTTCGGGAAACGAATTTCCGGTGCGGCAGAGGCAAAGTACACTTTCTTAGCACCTGCTTCACGGGCCATTTCGATGATTTGCTCTGAGGTCGTACCGCGAACGATAGAGTCGTCCACCAACAGGACATTTTTGCCTTTGAACTCAGTGTTAATGGCATTCAACTTACGACGCACTGACTTCTTACGCTCCTGTTGACCAGGCATGATGAAGGTACGGCCAATATAACGGTTTTTCACAAAACCTTGGCGGTACGGTAAATCCATGCAACGGGCAATTTCCAGCGCGATATCGCAAGAGGTTTCAGGAATAGGAATAACCACGTCGATATCGTGATCGTACCATTCCTTCTTAATCTTCTCGCCAAGCTTAGCGCCCATGTTGACGCGACTTGCATATACAGACACTTTGTCGATCGTCGAATCTGGACGGGCAAAATAAACAAATTCGAAGATACAAGGTGCATAGCTAGGCTCGGCTGCACATTGACGGGTATACAGCTGGCCGTCAATTGAAACATAAATCGCTTCACCCGGTGCCACATCACGCATCACTTCAAAGCCAACGGCATCGAGTGCCACACTTTCAGAAGCCACCATGTATTCAGTGCCAGTGGCAGTTTCGTGCTTACCTAATACCAAAGGACGAATACCAAATGGGTCACGGAACGCAACTAAGCCTTGACCAATAATCATGGCAACAACCGCGTAAGCGCCACGAGCTTGTTGGTGTACGTTAGCGACCGCATCGAACACTTCTTCCGACGTCAGAGTCAAACTCGTGGTTTTTTGCAGTTCGTCGGCCAACAGGTTTAACAAGACTTCAGAATCCGAAGTGGTGTTCACGTGGCGACGTTTTTTGATCAGCCCTTCGGCTAATTCGACTGTGTTGGTTAAGTTACCGTTATGGGCTAATGAGATCCCAAATGGCGAGTTAACATAGAAAGGCTGCGCTTCAGATGCGCTTGAACTGCCCGCAGTTGGATAACGCACATGGCCAATACCAGCATTACCTTGTAGGCGTTGCATATGTTTGACTTCAAAAACGTCTTTAACCAAACCATTGGCTTTACGTAGTCTGAAAGCACCACGATCAATGGTCACAATACCTGCCGCATCCTGACCTCTGTGCTGCAACACTGTCAGTGCATCATAAATGGTCTGATTAACCGATGATTGGCCAACTATTCCGACGATACCACACATGGGTAAGCTTCCTCATTGTAAGATGTTCTATCACTTAGGATTATTTTATTTTCTTTCTTATAGTTTGGGTACAAAGCTGGAGGTATTTTCCAAATAGTCAAAAAACCATTGAATAACAACGCCAAATTCGGGTACTAGCACAGAATCTTTCCACCATTGGGAGTTGGGAGATCCTGTGAAAGCATCCATGAAAAACAACAAGGCGCTCACAATAAGCGCGCCTCGAATAGCACCGAAGCACAAGCCCAAAAGCCTGTCAGTGCCAGATAATCCGGTTTTGACAACAAGTTGTCCGAGAATATAGTTAACTAAGGCACCGAGTACCAAAGTGGTAATAAAGAGGATGGCAATAGAAACGCCATTACGCAGCATCTCATCGTTCATTTGTGTTAAGTGAACGGCAAGATCTTGGTAAAATTGGCTGGCAACAAAGAAAGCCGCAAACCATACCACTAAGGACATGGCTTCTTTGGCAAATCCACGGATCAGACTGATGAGAGTCGATAATCCGATGACGAATATGATAGCGTAATCAATCCAAACCATTGAGATGGCTTTCCGACATGGGCTTTAAGACGGCGCGATTCTACCAGAGACTGAAACGATTCTCACCCCTAGTGAGGTAAATAAATCATTTTCAGTCTCGTGTGTTGTATCACCATTAAGATTCTAAGGGATTAAAAGGAACAATCCAGCCCTTGAGACGTGTAAGGTTTTCCACCTCAACTTGTACTTTCTTCAGCTTTGCCTCAGACACATCGGGTCCGACAAACACTTTGGTTAATACGCCATCTTTAGGGTTTTCAGGAATAGTGTACGCTTTAAAACCACTCTTACGCAGCTGTGCAACCAAGGCTTTAACATTCGTTGCGTTGTTAAAACTGCCAAGCTGCAAGGTAAAGCCACTTTTCAAGCTGTCACGGCTGACCACTTTAACAGCATCCTCTTTGGCTGCACTGGCTTTGGGCGTTTCTGCTTTAGGCTTTTCAGCCTTAGCCACAGTAGTCGCTTTAGCATCCGCTTTTTTAGCCGGCTCAGTTTTTACAGTGGCTTTAGGCGGCTCTTTTTTAGCTTCAGGTTTCGTTTCAGGCTTAGGCTCTGCTTTTTTAACATCAGGCTTAACGTCTTTCTTAACATCTTGCTTTGCGACTTCGATTACTGGCGCAACGGCAGACTTTTCATTGTCAGCATTAACTGGCATTTCGGCTAAGGCGACCTCAGTCCCATTCAGCGCAGCAGCATCCTCGGCCGACAAGACTTCAAACATATCATCGTCGGCTTTTTGCTGCTCAATCACGGTCGGGCGCAAAGGAATTTCGGAAAACTGCTCTTCTTGGCGATCTTTTTTGCCATCCAAAATATCCGGCAAAAAAATTACCCCAAGCGCAACCAGCACTACAGTGCCGACTAAACGATTATGAAACTGGCTAGACAAAACTGACTTCCTGCATAAATTGAGACTTAAAACCTGCCACAGTGTAAAAGGAGCCAAACACAATTACCACATCATCTGGGTTAATTTGCGCTTTTAATGCAGACCAAGCCTCAGATATGTCCTCAAACTCAAATGCAGCAGCCTCAGTGGCTAATGTTTTGCGTAGCATGGCCGAACTCGCGCCACGCTCACCGTGCAGACTGACCAAATACCAAGTGTCGATCAGTGGATTGATCACAGGCAACACACCTGCAATATCTTTATCCTTCAACATGCCGCAAAGGGCGAACACGCGCTTACCCACAACGATTGGCGCTAACTGTTGTACCAAAAAACGCGCCGCATGGGGATTATGGGCAACATCGAGTAACACTAACGGCTTCTCACTCACCTGCTCTAATCGACCCGTTAACCGAGCCGTGCTAATACCCTCAGCAATAATTGAAGGCGTGATATCCGGCCAGCCCTGTTCAATCACTGCCAATACAGTCGCCGCATTAGGTAATGGCAAAGTTGGTAACGCTAAATCGTGCAGTTTGAGCACTTGACCTTGAAAATCCCACAGATTGCCATGGGCTTGATAACTGAATTCATTACCGACACGATACAAGATGGCGCCAACCTCATTGGCGACATCATTGACAGTGTGTGGCAAGTTGGGTTCACCGACAATGGCAGGTTTACCACTGCGGAAAATGCCCGCCTTTTCACGGCCCACAAGCTCACGGGTATTACCGAGATAACTTTCATGGTCTAAATCGACCGACGTCAGTACGCTAATGTCGGCATCGATAATATTGGTAGCATCTAACCGTCCACCTAAACCGACTTCTAAGATAACCACGTCAAGCTGAGCGGCTTTAAAGAGTATCAAGCCTGCAAGCGTAGCGTACTCAAAAAAGGTCAGAGAAATATCGCCGCGCGCGGCTTCAATTTGCTCAAATGCCGTAACAAAATCGCTATCACTGACATCGCTACCATTGATACGCACTCGCTCGTTGTACTTCAGCATGTGTGGCGAACTGTATACGCCCACCGTCAAACCCGATAAGCGCAGAATATTTTCGAGCATGGCGCAGGTGGTACCTTTGCCGTTCGTCCCCGCCACTGTCACTATCTTGGTTGGACCTAAATCCAAAAGACCAAGGGTTTGCGCGACCTTAGAGACACGGGTTAACCCCATATCGATTTCGGTTGGATGTATAGATAGCAAATAATCCAACCACTGTTCCAATCCTGCATTTGACGCTGGTACTGTAAGCATGTCCGTATATCCTCGTATTCGATTATCTCTCAAATAAGATCTTTTCAATCCAACATGAATAATGGCCCAAGGGCGAGCTTAGGTAATTGATATTGTTCTGGATAAGTCACATCAACTAAATAGAGTCCATGGGGTTTAGCCGTTGCTGCGGCTTGGTTTCTGTCTTTTAACGCGAGCAAATCGCCCATCCAAGTCAGTGGCTGATTACCTAGACCGATTTCTAACAATGAACCGACAATATTACGCACCATGTGATGCAAGAAAGCATTCGCGGCGATATCAACAATCACATACATACCTTGGCGCGTGACATTAACGCAATGCACATTACGAAACGGTGTTTTCGACTGACACTGGACAGCGCGAAAGCTGGTAAAATCCTGCTCACCCAAGAGTGCCTGTGCCGCTTGGTGCATTTTGTCAGCATCGATATTGCCGTGATAATGGCTTACACCATGGCGTAAAATCCCAGGGCGAAAAGTGTGATTATAAATCACATAGCGGTAGCGTCTGGCGGTCGCCGAAAAGCGCGCATGGAAGCTCTCGTCGACTTCTTTGACCCAACGTACGGCAATATTGTCGGGCAAATTAGCATTCACCCCTAAGGTCCATGCACCTTCATTACGAATGGCATTGGTTTCAAAATGAACCACTTGGCCAGTGGCATGCACGCCCGCATCGGTACGGCCAGCGCAGAAGACGACGATAGGCTCATTAGCCACTATCGATAACGCCCGTTCTAATTGCCCTTGTACTGAATCGACTTCGGCCTGACGTTGCCAGCCAAAATAACCATTACCGTCATATTCAATACCTAATGCAATCCGCATCCACTTATCCTCACAATTGATTTAGCGGCGCATTTTATCACAGCAGCCCATAAAAAAAACGGCGCTGAAGGCGCCGTTAGATTGAAACACTCTCAACCGGGATTAACTAATCTCTTTGAGCAAACGTCCAGCTTCATCCTGCTGGCGCTCGTTACCGTCAATTTGCACTTCTTTGAGCAGGGCTTTCGCGCTGTCGCTGTCGTCAATTTCGATATAAGCACGCGCTAAATCCAGCTTAGCGTTGACTGAGTTTTCTTCATCATCAACATCGATCATCGCGGCATCACCGATTAAGGCACCGACATCACTCATCTCAACGTCAACTTCCGAATACAAATCGGTATCTGCGCCCTCTTCATCGGCATCATTCAGCAACTTGTCGATGTCGATAAAACCGTTTTCATTTTGAAAACTGGTTAAATCATGGTCTGGAACAAACTTTTTCTGCGCTTTTCGCGACTCCTGGGCATCGAGTGCAGCCAAGGCTTCATCGACGGTAAGATTATGATCATCGACGAGTGAGAAACTGTCTTCCGACGTCAACACATCTTCATCGTCATAATCTGTATTGGCTGTAAAAGCGGCGAGCACGTTATCGTCACTTAAGTCTAGCCCTTGCTCAAGGTCCAAATCATCCGCGTCTTCTTTGATATCAAGTTTAAAATCTTCACTAAAATCAATATCGTTACGCGTAGCATTAATGGGCTTCTCTTGAGAAGCATAATCGAGCGCTGTGGCATCTTTGTTAGGCTCAACATCATTAGCCGTTACATCTGCTTGCGTTGCCAAAGGCTTAGCCTTAGGCGCAAAATCTAGCTCTGAGTCCCAATCGAGCACATGGGGATCTTTGCTCTTATTGGCTTTTAAATCATTAAAGAAAGAAGATTCTTTTTCTTTAACACTGGCCGCGGCTGCAGCAGCGGCCAAAGTGACTGCAGCCGTCGCTAATACATCAGCGTCGTTATCGTCACTCAGTTCCTCGACTAATGTAAAAGTATCATCGGTGCCATCGATAGAGTGAGCCGCACCAATGCCTTTAAGTAAATTATCTTCGTCAACTGAATTGTCTTCTGAATCGAGCTGCGCCGTTTCCATATCGAAGTCGAATTCATCTTCATCGGCATCCAATTGCTCCGGCACATCAAACTCAGCTAAGAGTGCATCTAAATCATCATCACCTGACGCTTCACCTTTTATGTCTTCCGGTAATGAAGCTTCTAATTCTGCGGCGATTTCTGCACTGATATCATCATCATCTTCTGCATCGACTTTGAGTTCAGGCTCAGCATCAAAACTCGCCAGTAGTGAATCAATATCATCGGATTCTTCTACGCCTAATTCATTAAGCTCATCGTCTAACTCAGCGGCAATTTCAGCGCCGAGGTTGGGTTCAACTTCGGGTTCTGCTGGTTTATCGAAATCGGCTAACAGGGCATCAATGTCGTCGGTATCTTCTACACCCAGTTCATTAAGCTCAGTGTCTAACTCGGCGGCAATTTCAGCGCCGAGATCAGGTTCAACTTCAGGTTCTACTGGTTTATCAAAATCGGCTAACAGGGCATCAATGTCGTCAGTATCTTCTACACCTAGTTCATTAAGCTCAGCGTCTAGCTCTGCGGCAATTTCAGCGCCGAGATCAGGTTCAACTTCAGGTTCTGCTGGTTTATCGAAATCAGCTAACAGGGCATCGATGTCATCGGTGTCTTCTACGCCCAGTTCATTAAGCTCCGCATCTAGTTCAGCAGCAATTTCAGCGCCAAGATCAGGCTCGACTTCAGGTTCAGCGGCTGGCGTTGGTTTATCGAAATCAGCCAATAAGGCATCGATATCATCAACCTCTTCTCCGCTAAGTTCATCATCTAGATCATCACCGAGTTCTGCGGCGATGGCAGCACTGAGATCTTCATCATCAGATGCAACAACGTCTGGTGCAGACGCTTGTGCAGTCTCAGTATCTTTTGCAGGAACACTAAACTCGGCAAGTAATGCATCAAGATCATCGTCATCCGCGATGGCTTCATCGGCAGGTTTAGTGTCTGCGACTTCAACATCATTCAGCTTAAAAATAACATCATTACTGTCATCTTCTTGAGCTAAATCGCTCGCAAAGTTACGCTCTAATTCACTTAAATCCTCTTCGGCTTCGGTGCTGTCTTCAGAAGTGCTGTCGTCAGAACCTAGGCCCGCTAATAGTGCATCAAGATCGGCTTCCTCAAGAATATTGCCAGATTTAGGTTTCTCTTCAGGAATATCATCCTCCTGATCGCCCATCGCTTCTGCCCACAGATCATCAAGAGATTGCCCTTCGTCTTCAACCTCAGGTTCGGCAGAGATCCCCGGATCGACAAACATTTCAGAAGCCATATCCATCTGATCGTGGGAGTCAGTCAAATCTTGCTCAGGTTGTAAATCGACACTGCCCATATCAAGAAGACTATCGATGGAGTCCGCATGGTCAGAATCTAAATGTACCGCCATATCGTCTAAATCGTCATCATCCATGTCCATGATGGCGGTACCCGCAATCCCAGCGGCACCGGCGGCCATAACCGCTTCTTGTGTCTGCATTTCACGACGTTCTTTATTGCGTTTACGGCGCAGGAACCAGAACACAGCAAGCAGTAAGAACAAGGCAGGGATCACAGCCGCGGCAATCAATAACACAGGACTGTTAAGGATATTGCGCCACAAGTCATCGGGCTCAATCGGTGCCTCTGCCTCTACTTCAGCTTCAACAGCTGTCGTCTCTGGCACTTGCGCAGCTTCAACTTCGGCTTTCAAGGCTTGGTTTTGTAGTTTGCTGGCTTGAAGTGTTTCTTCCAGCACAGCAATCCGTTGATTTAATTCTTCAACTTTAACTTTTAGCGCTTCAACATCTGAAGTGCGCACTGAGAGTTGATCTTGCGTGCGGGCTAATTCATCGGTTAATGACAGATTTTTGCTTTCTGCCGCTTCTAACCGCGCCGTCACATCTGAACTCAGCATCTTGGGCTTTTCTGGAACAGGTGTTTCAGCAACTGCTTTAGGTGGTGTCACTTTCGTTTCAACAATCACCGCAGGAGCCGTGACTGGCGCTTTAGCTGTCGTCACCTTAGCTGGCGGTTTAGACGCTGCTTTCGCCGGAGCACGAGATTGTCTATCACTTTGCTCTGCTCTGGCTATCGCCATACGATTGGGGATCGACAGCATGACTTCTTTAGACGGAATGAGCAGGATCATACCGCGTTCTAAACTGTTATAACTGGCAGAGTTAAACGCATGAGGGTTAGCATCGTATAAGGCGGCCATCACCTGATAGACGCTAACACTGGCATCAGGACGGACTTTTTGCGCTATGCTCCAAAAAGTGTCTTTAGATGTCGTTGGACCATATTGATGGTTAACTTGACGGATCTGTCCGTCTGGCCCCATGATTTTTAAGGGTTTTAATCTTGGTGTATCTGCAGCAACGGCGGGATCAATAAAATAAGCGGTAGAAGAAACAGCTAAAACAGTGGCCATTAGACCCACAAGATACGAAGTGCGAAATTTCATCAATCCTTCCCTTTGAAGCGCTATAAAGTTATCTCACTGATAACAGGCTTTAGGCAATTGTATTTATTGAGATTACTATAAACCAGAAATCCCCGCCCTGCTACTGTTCACAATTGTAAAACAAAAAAAGCCTGCTGACAGCAGGCTTTTCAATGGGCATCAAATGCAATCTAATGCTTAGTAATAATCTCTCACTAAGATCTCGGCAATTTGCACACTGTTCAAGGCTGCGCCTTTACGAATATTGTCTGACACGACCCACAAGTTAATCCCGTGAGAATGAGAAATATCCTTACGAATGCGACCCACATAAACCGGATCGGTTCCTGCGGCATCTGTCACTGCTGTTGGATAATCATCATCGGATTCAAACAATACCACTCCTTCGGCATTACGCAGTAAAGCTTTAACGTCTTCGGCATCAACAGGCTGACGAGTTTCGATATTAATGGCTTCCGAGTGACCATAAAACACAGGCACACGTACGGCAGTCGCATTCACTAAAATCTCATCGTCACCGAAAATCTTCTGGGTTTCCCAGACCATTTTCATTTCTTCTTTGGTATAGCCGTTATCCATAAATTTATCGATTTGTGGCAATACGTTAAAAGCAATTTGTTTTGGATAGACTTCAGCGTCAGCAGGTAAACCTTGCAATAATTTAGTGCACTGATGCGCTAATTCTTCAATGGCTTTTTTACCTGTGCCCGATACTGACTGGTACGTTGCCACATTAATGCGGCTGATACCATAGGCATCATAAATAGGCTTAAGTGCCACCAGCATTTGAATGGTTGAGCAATTTGGGTTAGCAATGATATTGCGATTGCGGAAATCAGCGATAGCATGCGGATTCACTTCAGGTACAACCAAAGGAATATCGATGTCGTATCTAAAGTGAGAGGTGTTATCAATCACAACACAGCCTGCTTCAGCGGCAATCGGTGCCCATTTGGCGGAAACATCACCACCTGCAGAGAAGAAACCAATTTGAGCTTGGGTCCAATCGAAGGTTTCTACGTCGAGAATGGTAATTTGTTTGCCATGAAAGCTGACCGTTTCACCGGCGCTGCGGCTACTGGCTAAAGGGTACAAATTGGCAACCGGGAAATTACGCTCTTCGAGGATCTCTATCATAGTTTGACCCACTGCGCCCGATGCACCTAAAACGACAACATTAAATTCCTGTGACATAGCTACTGACCGACTCCTGAAAAACCTAAATTGGACAACCAATCTACCTCAGATTGACCGTCATAAGCCAGCGCCAATGCACTAAATTCGCGTCTATGTTGGTGATTTTTTCTCATAGTGTCGAAGCCATTCTCATTTAAGAATGTATTTCTGAACATCTTGTCATCATCGCGCAAATCATAGACAAAACGCGCGAGCTGTAATAACGCTTTTTCATTCGGCGCGGTCGCAAGTTCGACCGCCTTAATGTTAAAGCTTGGCAAGAGATCCAGCAGACTTTTATCGGCAGTAATATTAAGTAACTGACACAGCTTTTGATAGAGCATAAAAGTGCCACGCGCCTTACCTTCTAAGCTGTAACCTGCAATATGCGGCGTGGCAAATTCAGCCAGTGGTACGAGTTCAGGCATCGGTGTTGGCTCGCCTTCCCACACATCGAGTACAAGTTTGAGATCATCACGCTGGCGTTTAACTCTGACAAGTGCTTTGTTATCTATCACATCACCGCGGCAGCAATTCACTAACCATGTATTGGGTTTAAGCGCCTTTAAGCGCACCTCATCGAACAAATGTTTGGTTTTATGCTCGCCCGTGCGCGTGATGGGCACATGCAAACTGATGATATCGGCCTGCGCCATGATAGTTTCTAAGCTCACAAAACTGCGCGGATCGCCCTGTTTCTCTTTGATGGGATCATTAAGCAACACGCTAATACCGTAGGCTTGCAAACATTTTGCTGTTGCAGTACCGGTATTACCCGCGCCCACTATGCCGACGACCTTGCCCTTAAGCGGCGAATCAAACCGCTGTGCTAGCTCCAGCATAGCGATAAAAGCAAATTCCCCAACCGCAGTCGCATTGCAACCTGGCGCATTAGAGAAGGGGATATTACGCTCGGCAAGGTAGGCTAAATCCACATGATCTGTGCCTATAGTGGCACTGCCGACAAACTTCAGTTGATGATTGTCCGAGAGCAACTCGGCATTCACTTTGGTGACTGAGCGCACTAATAACACATCGGCATCGCGCACTTGCGCTGCGGTTAACGTGCGGCCATTAACAGGAATAATTTCCCCGAGATCGCCAAATAGCGGTTCAACATAGGGCATATTTTCATCGACTAAAATCTTCATGGGCACCTGATCTAAAAAAGTGGGAATGGAAGGCATCAAGATGCTCGGTATTCTAACAAGACTAATGGGATAAATCCTTGTCGATGCAACAGGTTTACAAAAAACGCCCATAAAAAAGGGAAGCCTAAGCTTCCCTTCTATCGCGTTTGATAAACAAATTTATTTGAATTTACGCATCACTAGCGTGGCGTTTGTACCGCCAAAACCAAAGCTGTTACTCATGACAGTAGTCAGCTCAGCATCGCGATATTCACGCACGATAGGCATATCTTTCGCCGCTTCGTCCAGATTTTCGATATTGATGCTTGGGGCAATAAAGCTGTTTTCCATCATGATTAAGCTGTAAATCGCTTCATGTACGCCTGCGGCGCCTAATGCATGACCTGTCATAGACTTAGTCGATGCAATCGGTGGGCACTTGTCTTTGAAAACTTCACGTAGCGCTTCTAATTCACGCACGTCGCCCACTGGCGTTGAAGTGCCGTGAGTATTGATGTAATCGATTGGGGTATCGACATCCATCATCGCCATTTGCATACAACGCACAGCGCCTTCACCCGATGGCGCCACCATGTCATAACCGTCTGAAGACGCGCCATAACCAATCACTTCAGCGTAAATTTTTGCGCCGCGAGCCAGAGCATGCTCTAACTCTTCAACCACTAAAATACCGCCGCCGCCAGAAATCACAAAACCATCACGGTCTGCATCATAGGTACGAGAGGCTTTTTCGGGTGTGGCATTGTACTTAGTTGACAGTGCACCCATAGCGTCGAAGCCCATGGTCAGTGTCCAATCCACTTCTTCAGCACCACCGGCAAACACCATGTCTTGCTTACCCATTTGGATAAGTTCAACGGCGTGACCAATACAGTGGGCGCTAGTTGCACAGGCTGAACTGATAGAATAATTCATGCCTTTAATTTTAAATGGCGTTGCTAAACAAGCGCTGGCCGTGCTCGACATGATGCGAGGCACAATATACGGACCTACGCGTTTAACGCCTTTTTCACGCAATGTATCGGCAGATTGTACTTGGTTAGACGATGATGCGCCGCCTGTACCCACAATCAAACCTACGCGCGGATCTGAATACTGTTCTTCAGTTAAATTGGCATCGGCAACCGCTTCTTGCATAGCAATGTAGGCATAAGCTGCCGCATCACCCATAAAACGCAATGCCTTACGATCGATATGCTCAGCAGGGTTTAACTTGATGTCACCCCATACATGGCTACGTAATTGCATCTCTTCAAACTGAGCTGAATGCGTAATACCACTGCGGCCCGCTTTCAGTGACTCGGTCACTTCTTGCTTGTTATTACCGATACTTGAAACAACACCCATTCCGGTGATCACGACTCTTTTCATTTTATTGCTATCCATTGTGTACATGTCAGTACCTACTTTTCGCTGAGCCAATAGTATCTGTTTTGACTCAATTAAGTGGTCAGCTTTCCATAAAGGCGAGTAAAATAATGCCAATTATGAGACCGAGAGTAAATTTCTTTGACTGCAGAGCCCAATAAACCTTGCCAAATTAAGCGCGATTACCCGCAATTAATCAACCTTTATCCCGCAACAGCTCACACTGATGCACACTATCTCAGCAAATTGAGCATTTATCAGCAGCGGGTATTTGAGGCTCATTCACAGCAAAAACTCTTAGTATTAGGGCAAATGGGTTTAGGCAACGGGCTTGAACTCTTATCTTGGTGGCGCATTCAGACGAACCCTAACCAACGATTACTCCTTAACGTATTCGAACCCAATCCGATTAATGCGTACGAACTTAAATTACTTTGGGATCAATCCGCCAGTTTAACCAAAGTGCCTGAACTTGAGCCACTTGCCCAACGCTTACTTCATACAGAGCCTACGGCTATTATAGGTTGCCAGAGATTAATTTTTGATGACGGTCGTACCACAATCGACCTGCACTTTGGTGATATTCAATCCCAGCTCAGTTCACTCATCCATTCTCCGCGTCACCCCGTTCAGCACTGGCTGGTATTGCCCCATCTACAAAATGGGTTAAATCAGCAGATCCATTGGCAGATGGCAAAACTCAGTGACGATGGCGCCACTGTTGCAACTATTGGATTAAACGAATCAAGCGGACTAAGCGAAACACCTGTGAGCCGTTTCCAAGCCTGCGGCTTTGAGGAGAGGGATTTTACCTGCGCTGAAATACAGACAAACCATCAGCCTGATGCCATTTGGTTACACGAGCGCCACGTCTTACGCCAGCAAGATGCTAAAGCCTATGCCTTTAATCCTATGGCTGCAATCTTACCCTCGGACGCGCCCAGCTCGATTGCCATCATAGGCGGCGGGTTAGCCTCGGCGCATTTGGCACTGTCTTTGGCGGAACGCGGCCAAAGTACGCAGCTCTTTTGTAAAGATGCCAAGCTTGGCCAAGGCGCTTCGGGCAACCGCCAAGGAGCGATTTATCCGCTGCTGACACCGGAAAATGATGAATTAAGCCGCTTCTTCCAGCAGGCATTTTTATTTAGCCGCCGTCGAGTACAGGCGCTGACATCTGTCCCCGCCCCAAATCAAACGCCGATTTCCCATGATTTTTGCGGGGTATTGCAAACTGCCCACGATGAACGCAGCCAATTACGACTCGATAAAATTATTCAAAGCCAGAACTGGCCAAGTGAAATTGCCTATCGAGTCGATGCGAAACTGGCCAATTCTCTTGCGAACATTAATATCGACAAATCAGGCTTTTTCTATCCGCTGGCTGGCTGGGTTTGTCCCTACGAATATGCCGAAGCCGCACTACAAAAAGCGCAGCAGCTTTCTGAGGTCAAACTCCATTTGGAGACTGAGATCCTTGAAATTGAGTATCAAAGTGAAGGTTGGTATTTAATCACCGCGAAGCATCGCTTTGGCCCCTTTGCACAACTTGTGCTCGCCAATGGCGCAGCGCTCACGCAATTTGATGCCAGCAACAAATTACAAATTAGCCCTTTTCGCGGCCAAGTCAGCCATGTACCCGCTCAATTTCAATTGAGTCAACTCGCGACAGTGCTGTGCGCAAACGGTTATTTGACCCCGAGTCACGAAGGACTCCACTGCCTTGGCGCGAGTTACGTTAAAGAACCTAAGCATTTAGATTTTTGCCCGCTGGAGCAGCAAGAAAACCTCGCCAAAATGCACGAGAGTTATCCTAATCAGTCTTGGCTTGAAGATATCGACATGAGTGGCAACAATGCCCGTGTTGGCGTGCGTATGGTCACGCGGGATCATTTCCCTATGATGGGCTGCGCGCCCGATGTGCCAAAAATTATTAAGGATTATGCAGAGCATCAGCTCACGAAAGAAAGTCGCCGCTACTGGCAAACCACGCCAGCACCCGTGCATCAAGGGCTGTATATTCTTGGCGGGTTAGGCTCACGGGGGTTAAGTTCTGGGCCACTAGCCGCCGAATGTCTCGCGGCGCAGCTTTGCGGCGAACCAATACCGCTCGATAAAGCAACCCTGTGTAAACTCAACCCCAATCGTATGTGGCTGCGAAAGTTACTCAAGGGCAAAGCGCTCTAGGCAATCAATCGCTAGAAAAATAACGTTTTTGAGCGCTATAAAAAAGGGATTAAGCCATGACTTAATCCCTTTTTTAAATGTTTTTTGTAAACCACTTAAGCTGCAGTAACAACAATAGTGTTATCACTGCTGCTAGGTTCAAGGCTGCTAGACCCGACACTACTGGATTCAACATGTCGAGGTTTTCGCGGCGCTCTGGGCCCTTTCACCCGAGTACGATTGTTGTTATCACGACTCTGACGGATGAGCGCATCGCCGCTTAAGTTCGAAGGTAGACCAGATGCTAGGCTCGATGTCAGGCTTGCAGCCTCACGGTGGGATTTAGCCAATCTGTCGTATAGCAACACATTGACCGAAGCCGCAAGATTCATACACCCGACCGTAGGCACATACACTACGGCATCGGCTTTATCGATAATCTCTTGGCCAATGGTGCCATCTTCAGGACCAAACACATAAAAGGCTTTCGCGGGATGAACAAAATCCGGCAGTGGCGTTGCGCCCACCACCAAATCGACACAGATAAGCTGAGTGTCCGCCGGAATCGCGGCTAACAATGAAGTGACGCCCGTGAGCGGAATGCGCTCGCCAGCATCTTTAGTATCAACATGGTATTGCACTGCGCCTGAACGCGCGGCTAACTCGTAGCGCCTGCCAGTGTAAAATACGCCATCGACGCCATAACAACCCGATGCGCGCATAATGCCACCGACGTTAACGGGCGTTTTAGGATTCACTAAACCGATAAATACCGCGCTAGCATCGAGCGTTTGCTCACAGGCTAATTCAGCACTCGGCATTTCTACACTCGTTACTTCGGTATTAGTCACTTGCTCGTTGTCAGTCATAGGCATAACGCTAGGCAACATCCAATTCGCCTATAATCTTTGCCTGCAGCTGTGTCCATGCTTGTTCAACCAAGGCATAATCGGCATCATTTAATTCTTGGCGCGCGAGTACTAGACAGTCGGTCATTTTTAGCATTAACGCATCAAGATCCGTTTCACCCTGCGCTTCCAATTGGGACAACACTACGGCCACATGGCCCTGTAAATAGCCACAGGCAAACAAAGCATCGTCATCACCATGGCTAACAACGCTGGCGATCCACTGTTCTAATGCGTCTTCGTAATGCTCTAACATGGGTCTAACTCTCCATTAATACTAGATTGGCCGACACATCTGCTGCGACCAATAAATCTGGATTGGCCACCTGATACATGACGTAATCATGGTAGCCCGTCGTCACTTTATAATAGCCGCCAAGCTCGCTATCTAATTTAGGGTCGCCACTATCCACAATTAGTGGTCGTCCATCAAGTGCTTTTAGCTTAGTTTTTGTGGCAAGGATAATAATATTGTCTTTTCCGATGCGCCGAATGAGCTCGGGCGACAATTGTTGATTACCGCGCCCTAAGATATGGCCTTGACCGCCAATCAGAGTGATCACCAACCTAGTCGGCTTATCTTGGGTCAGTTCGAGTAATTTGTTCGCGGTTAAGTCACTGCCGACTAAACTTTTATTTTGAATAAGATCAACACCGAGCAGGGTATTATCGAGGCCTAACTCTTCCATCACAAAGGCAACCGTACTGCCAGAGCCCATGATGTACAGTTCATCTTCCATTTGATTGATCACATCGGCGGCGATATCGGCCAGCACGAGTTCATCGACTTCCTTACCGCCCATCTTCACCGCTTGCACATAACGCGGCTCGGCGGGCACTAAGAGCTCACCAAAGCGTTTAGCGCGCACTGTGCCTTGGCGAAAAGCCACTTCATCAATATCCATTACATCGGCGGACATCAAACTGACAAGTTCGCCATCGAGTAACATCTTGACCACCATGCCAGACGCATGGGGCGTAATGCCGTAAACGCCGGAATGAATTTTCACCCCAGCAGGCACACCGAGCACAGGGAGTTTGTCGTCGATAGTGGCTTGTTCAAATACGGAGTAAACATCGCGGGCCGTGCCATCGCCACCGGCAAAAAGGAGTAAATCCAGCGGTTCATCCAGCAGCGCACGCACAACGGCCTGCGTATCCAGTGCCTGAGTTTTATCCGGAGTTTGATACACCACTCGCGTGGTAAAACCGAGTGTTTTAGCGGCGTCTTCACCCATGATGCCTGAAGCAGTAATGACTTCAATGTCATCACTATAATCACGGATAACCTCGAGGGCCTGCATCATACGCAAGGCGGCTTTGGGTTCAGCGCCTAAGGCGAGCGCTTCTTCGGCAACGCCATCGCTGCCCTTAAGACCAACACTGCCACCTAAGCCAGCCAACGGATTGACAACTAACCCTAAACGAAACCGAATCACCTTTACCTCACTTAACACAATCTTTTGATTTTTATATTTTTTATCTTAATGGATATGACTAGGCCGTATGGGCTACAACACTCGGTTTATCCTTAGGGATAAAGAATACCGCCAGCATAGCGGCAAAGGCGCATACTGCGGCAAATACCCAAGACCAAACCGCCCCGCTACCATCGCCCCAAATAAAGCCACAAATCCAAGTACCGAGCGCGCCGCCAACCCCAAAACTTAAGCTGGCATACAGGGCTTGACCTTGGCTTCTGTGACTCGCATCGAAATGTTTATGCACAAATTGAATCGATGCGGCGTGGGTTAAACCAAAGGTAAAGGCATGTAATAATTGGCTAAAACCAAGCCACAACACGCTATCTACCCCAAAAGCAACCAATAACCAACGTAGACAAGTCATGCCGATGCTGACAATCAATAAGGTATTCACGCCATAGCGGCCGAGTAAACGCGGCGCGAACATAAACATCACGATCTCGGCCATTGCGCCAAGGGCGACAAATATGCCCGCCGAGGATTCGGAGTAACCCGCTTGCTTTAAATATAAAACGAAGAAGCCGTAGAAAGGTCCCGCGCTCATTTGCAGCAACATCGCCGAGACTAAGAACCAAATAATCGCCCGATTCCATTGCAATGGCGGCCGCACTTGGCTGGTGTCGCGCACTAAACGATTTGCTGGTAATGGCAACGCACTGGCTAACATGCCAATAAATAATGACAAACCAATATAAGGCAACACCTCAGTGCCCCACTGACCAATGGCAAAGCCCGCACCGACAACAAGACAAATATAACCGACACTACCCCAACTGCGAATTTGACCGTAGCGGCTGGCATTCTCGCCTAAGGTTTCTAAGGTGATCACTTCAAGCTGGGCGAGGATTGCATTCCAAAAGAAGGTATATAAGGCCAAACTCAGCGCCATATACACAAAACCACCATGGTAGAAGAAACTCAAATACGCCAGCGCGGCGGCTCCCGCGCCCATTTTGATCAGCTCGGCGCGCATCCCAGTACGGTCAGCCACTTTAGCCCACACATTCGGCGCAACGATGCGCGTCGCCATCAGGATGGCGAGTAAAAAGCCAATTTCTTGAGGATTAAAACCGCGATTTTCGAAGAAGACCCCAAGATAAGGGACCATAGTGCCGAGAATAGAAAAGAAGAAAAAATAGCAGGCACAAAGCCAGCGCAATTGCCGGCTTGTGCTAGAAGAAGTTGACATTAACGCATTCCATTTATCTCATGCTACTCATTGTATCGTTATCGCATACCAGCTATTTCATGCGACTTATCGCATACCAAGCACTGGCGTATGACTACGCACATCCTGATTTTGCGCTCTGTGTCTTAGCAAGTGATCCATCAACACAATGGCAAGCATAGCTTCGGCAATCGGTACCGCGCGGATCCCAACACAAGGATCGTGACGACCTTTAGTGACCACTTCAGCCATTTCACCTTGTGCCGTCATACTTTGACCTGGCACGCTGATGCTGGAGGTGGGTTTTAACGCAATATGGGCAATAATCGGCTGACCCGACGAAATCCCACCGAGCACACCGCCCGCATGGTTAGATTCAAAGCCTTGCGGCGACATTAAGTCACGCCCTTCGGAGCCCTTTTGCGTCACGACACCAAAACCATCACCAATCTCAACACCTTTGACGGCATTAATACCCATCAGCGCGTGGGCGATATCGGCATCGAGTCTATCAAATACTGGCTCACCTAAACCCACTGGCACACCTGTCGCGATAACGGAGATTTTCGCGCCAATCGAGTCACCGGATTTTTTCAGCTCACGCATGTATTCATCGAGCGCTTCAAGCTTGCTTGCATCGGGGAAGAAAAAGGCATTTTGCTCAATTTGGTCAAAATCAATGGTCTGCGCACAAATAGGTCCCAACTGCGACATATAACCGTAGATCTCGATACCGTGAACTTGCTTTAAATACTTTTTCGCCACAGCACCCGCCGCAACCCGCATCGCGGTTTCACGGGCTGATGAGCGGCCACCACCACGGTAGTCACGCATACCGTACTTTTGCTGGTAGGTATAATCGGCATGTCCTGGACGGAATAAATCTTTGATATTAGAGTAATCTTGACTGCGTTGATCGGTATTTTCAATCAAGAGTCCAATCGAGGTACCCGTGGTTTTACCTTCGAAAACGCCGGATAAAATCCGCACTTCATCGGGCTCACGACGGGCCGTGGTATATCGGGATGTCCCTGGGCGACGGCGGTCAAGATCATGCTGCATATCGGCTTCGGTTAATTCAAGCCCAGGAGGGCAACCATCAATAATGCAACCCAGTGCAACACCGTGACTCTCACCAAACGTCGTCACTACAAAATTTTGACCAATACTGTTTCCAGACATCCGCTTTGTACACCTTAGGTTATTTGTTCATCGCTCCGTGTCCAGCGACCACTGGACAATTTATTTTCCCGCTGCAAGCCTAACTGGCAGCGGGAAAAGTCTCAACCTAATTTGCTATCTTAGGCTATTGTGCGTCGCGATAAATACCAAATACCGACTGATTTTCAACCAGTTGATCGCGGGTCAATACGAATACGCCATCGCCACCATTTTCAAAGTTAATCCAAGTGAATGGCACTTCTGGAAACTGCTCAATCAAATGCACCATAGAATTACCGACTTCGACAACGAGTAAACCCGTTGGTGTTAGGTATTGCGCGGCATTGGCCAGTATACGTTTGGTTAAATCTAACCCGTCGCGACCTGAGGCTAAACCAATGGCAGGCTCATGATGATATTCATCAGGCATGTCGCCAATGTCTTCAGCATCCACATAAGGTGGGTTTGAAACAATCAAATCATACTGAGGCCCTTCTGGAATGGCCGAAAACAGATCCGATTGCATCGGGAATACTCTGTCCATCACACCTAAGGTTTCGATATTGATTTGCGCCACATCTAAGGCATCTTCGCTGATATCCAGCGCATCGACTTCGGCGTCTTCAAATTCATAGGCACAGGCAATCGCGATACAAGCGCTGCCAGTACATAAATCTAAAATACGTGTAACTGGCTTGTTATATAACCAAGGGCTAAAACGATTAGCGATCATTTCGGCAATCGGTGAACGTGGCACTAACACGCGCTCATCGACGTAAAATTCAAGCCCAGCAAAACGCGCTTTGTTGGTCAAGTAAGGCACAGGTAAGCGTTCTCTCACCCGACGAATGATCAACTCGACAATTTTATGCTTTTCACTGCTGGTCAAGTTACTTAAAATCACTTGCTGACCGATTTCTTCGGGTAAGTGTAAGGCATGGAAAACTAAGGCGATGGCTTCATCCCACGCATTATCAGTACCATGACCATAATACACATTGGCATCGTTAAAACGGCTCACGGCCCAACGTAACATATCGCCAATAGTACGTAATTCTGTCACAGCTTCATCTACAAAGATCTTATCCAAAACGTGCTCCCGCTAGTTTGTTCGCAAACATTGTAACTGAACTCTATTCAGAAACCATAGGATTCAATAGAATACCCGCCATGAATAAAGACGACGACAAAGAAGGCTTGGCGATGTTCTCAGCGCTTATTGATGGAATTAAACCCATCACGCAAAATAAGCGACACTTTCGCATGCCCTTAAAAACCAAACAGGAAATAGAACTGAAAGAGCAGCAACTGCATGCTAACAGTTATTTCTCAGATACTTATCAGCCACTACTGCCTGTACAAGGGCCGATGCGTTGGTTAGAAGAAGGTGTTGACAGTTTAGAGCTCAAGCGCCTCAGACGTGGGGATTACCAGCCAGATTTGCTGCTGGATTTGCACGGCTATCGCCAATCGGAAGCCAAACTTGAGTTAGCGGCACTGATCCAAGCCTGCGTTAAACAGCAAAGCCTGTGCTGCTGCATTATGCATGGTTACGGCAGTGGCATATTGAAACAACAAGTTCCCATGTGGTTAGTGCAGCATCCTATGGTGAAGGCTTTCCATCAGGCCCCTAAAGAATGGGGCGGCGATGCGGCGTTATTAGTGCTGATTGATATTGGTGAGCAACCGCATAGACGTTAGCTCGCTATCGGCTTAGGCTTTAACATTTACTATTTAGCTGAAAAAAAACGGCCCATTTAATGTGGGCCGTTTGTTTTGTAAATAGAGATATTAACCTAGATTAGCTAATACTATGGGGGGCGTGCTGCCATACAATCGACGCTTGCTCGGCATGTTTATCAATGAGCGTAATGCCTGACGTCGCGAATAATGGCGGCTCAACGCCAGCCACTAACTCACTGACTAAGTAGCCCAGTAACGGCATGTGAGCAATCACGAGTACTTTATCCGCTTTGTATAACTCAGCATAAGCAACAACCAAGGCGGCTACATTGGCGGGATCGCCAGAAGGCACAAGATCATCGGCGACTAGCCACTTACGCGGCTCAGGAAAATGCTGACTCAGTTCCTGCCACGTTTGCTGTGCTCGTAAGTAAGGACTAACTAAAACAAGATCGAAATCAGCCACACTGCGAGCTAGCCAGTTGCTCATCAACACAGTATGGTGCCTTCCAACATCGGTCAGTGTTCTGTCTCTATCAGACTGAGCATTAAATCCGGCGTCACCATGTCTCATCAAAAATAGCTGCATATTCTCTCGCGACTCAAACTTGTTTTTGTTTTATCCCAATTGTAGCCCTAAAATCCGTTTCAACAAACCTCACAAGACTTAATCTTTAGTCGATAAACACAAGAGATATTTGCTAAAAACCATTAAGACTATCAATATATAACAAGCTATCGTTACCGGAGTGTCTCTTTGCAAGCCTCTCAGTCCATATATAAAAGTCCAAATGATCACCGCCAGTATCGTTATCTTGTATTAGATAATGCGCTCAGGGTGTTATTGGTTGAAGATCAAGATGCTAGCCAAGCTGCCGCATCTATGGCTGTTGGCGTGGGTCATTTTGATGATCCCGCAGATAGACCCGGCATGGCGCACTTTTTAGAGCATATGCTCTTTCTAGGTACTGAGAAATTCCCAGACTCAGGCGAGTATCACGCCTTTATCAACCAACATGGCGGCAGCAATAACGCTTGGACGGGCACAGAGCACACTAACTTCTTTTTCACCATCAATGAAGAAGTGTTTGCCGACTCCTTAGACAGATTCAGCCAATTTTTTATCGCCCCCAAATTTGATTTAGATTTAGTCGATAGAGAACGCCAAGCTATTGAATCTGAATTTAGTTTAAAACTGAAAGATGATATCCGTCGAACCTATCAAGTACTCAAAGAGACAGTCAACCCACTGCATCCATTTTCGAAATTTTCCGTAGGTAACTTAGTCACCTTAGGCGGAGAACAGGCACAAGTACGTAGTGAATTACTCGATTTCTATCAAAGCCATTACAGCGCCAATTTAATGACCTTGTGCTTAGTCGCTCCGCTTTCCCTTGATGAATTACAAGATTTAGCCTGCCACTATTTTAGTGGGATCCGAAACTTGAACTTAGTGAAAAACTATCCTCAAGTACCACTATTTTCAGAAAAAGAACTGTTGAGGCAAATCGATATTGTGCCGCTTAAGGAGCAAAAACGCTTAAGCATCAGTTTTAATTTCCCAGGAATTGATCACTACTACAAACGTAAGCCTTTGACTTATATCAGCCATATTTTAGGCAATGAGAGTCATGGCAGTCTGTTGTCGTATCTAAAAGAACAAGGATTAGTGAACAACTTGTCTGCGGGCGGCGGTGTAAATGGCTATAACTTCAAGGATTACAGTATCGGTTTACAGTTAACCGATAAAGGGCTAGGCAATCTCGATGAAATTATCAGCTGCTGTTTTGAGTATATTGAACTTATCAAAACCCAAGGCTTAGATGAATGGCGTTATTTGGAGCGTGCAAACCTGCTCAAAATGGCGTTTCGTTATCAAGAACAAGTTAAATCACTCGATTTAGCCAGCCATCTCAGCATTAATATGCATCACTATGAGGTCGAAGACTTGGTCTTTGGCGATTATCGGATGGATGGGCTAGATATCCCTGAAACCATTGAGCTACTTGAGCTCATGGTGCCACAGAATATGCGTCTGCAGCTTATCGCCCAATCGGTTAAAACGGATCGTAAAGCTAACTGGTATCACACACCGTACAAAGTCCGCCCAATTGCGCCACAGTCCCTCGCTCGTTGGCAAGTGAACAATATTCGCCCTGAATTACAGCTACCGGCTGCAAATCCTTTTATTGTCGCCGACTCGATTGCCCGTCCGGATAAGAGCGATGTTGACGTGCCAGTGATAGTTGCAGAATCAACTGGATACCGCATTTGGCATAAGAAAGATGATGAGTTTAATGTGCCAAAGGGTCACATGTATTTATCGCTGGATTCAGAGCAGGCAAGTAAAACACCAAGGCATGCCGCCCTCACCCGCTTATATGTTGAAATGCTACTCGATTATCTCACCGAGCCAACCTATCAGGCTGAAGTTGCAGGCTTAAGCTATAACATTTATCCGCATCAAGGCGGAATTACACTGCATTTATCGGGCTTTACCGGCAATCAAGAAACGTTATTAGCGCTATTAATCCATAAAGCCAGAGAGCGCAATTTTACCGAAGAGCGCTTTGCCCTCATAAAATCTCAGCTACTGCGCAGTTGGCAGAATCAAACACAGGCTAAACCGATTTCACAATTATTTACTAGCCTGACTGTTACGCTGCAAAAAAGCAGTTATGAACCAGCACGCATGGCTCAAATGTTGGAAGATATTAGCCTAGAAGATTTACATAACCATGTACGCGCCTTCTACGAAAAGATCTATCTTGAAGGGTTAGTCTACGGGGATTGGCTAGTCTCTGAAGCACAAGCTCTCGGCAAACGTTTAGAGCACATTTTATCCTTAGTTTCGACGCCGAGCGCCGAGTCCACCAGAGAATTAGTGAATTTAACAGGCCAAGGCACGTTACTGAGAGAACTCGCGATAGATCATCAAGATAGCGCAATTATTGTGTATTACCAATCTGCCGTGGCAACACCCGAAAAAATGGCGCTATTTAGCTTACTGAATCACACTATGTCGTCCACCTTTTTCCATGAGCTGCGTACTGAAAAACAGTTGGGCTATATGGTAGGCACAGGTTACCTGCCGCTCAATCGTCATCCTGGACTTATTTTCTATATTCAGTCACCCACAACTGGACCACTGCATTTATTAGAGGCCATCGATGAGTTTATTGCCGACTTTAATTATGCAGTGATGCAAATCACCAACGAAGAATGGGAAAGCACAAAGGTAGGTCTGATTAATCAAATCATGGAGCACGACGCGAACCTCAAAACTCGCAGTCAACGTTATTGGGTCAGTGTCGGCAATAGAGATTATCAATTTAACCAAAGAGAACTCGTCGTAGACGAAATCACTAAGCTCACCCGCACTGATTTACTCAAATTCATGATGCGTAAAATGCGTACTAAGCACAGCGATCGCTTAGTGTTATTTAGCACAGGTGAACAACACAGAACCCAAGCCGCGCTGATGTCAGACAAAATGATCACGGATCTTAAAGTTTTTAAGCAAACGGCAGAAAAGTTTAATTTCTAAACAAAAAACACTTTTGCTCACACATTTGTGAGCAAAGTTAGGTAAACAAACAGAACCGCTACAAATCAGTCCAACTATAGTCGTATCTTTCAGTGTTGGACGTAATCCTGATGTAAAACATGGCTAGCCCATGTTCTACCACTTCAGCACCGAACAATTTTACTGCATCTACATGCTGTTAAAAGGATTTTCTGCGGACTCTACTTTGACAAACCGCTCACTTTCTGGAAAAGTGATGTAACACAATTGTTTCATGGCATCCTCGGATAATAAGAACAAACACTATGCCTAAAGCACTCTTGAGAATTTTCTTTCTTCTAGCTATTTTCCTATCGACCGCAGAAGCGCAACAATTACCAATCGCTTTAAAAACTGAGTCTTATGGCGTCCCAGAAGGCCTATCCCAGAGTACAGTTACATCGGTCATTGAAGATAATGATGGTTACATCTGGATTGGTACTTTGAACGGATTAAATCGATTCGACGGTGAAGAATTTAAGCATTTTTTTGCACATGATCACTCTGGTCTATCTAGTTCATTTATTCAAAGCCTATTATTTGACAATAAAACAATGTTAGTTGGAACTGACAATGGTTTAAATGTTTACGACTCAGCACTTGAATCCTTCAAAAAACAGGAACAAATAAATGAAGCCATATGGTCTATAAATGACAATGGTGAAATTTATACTATAGGTACTAAAAACAAGATCATTGATATTAGAAAAGATAATTTAGAAATAATAAAAACATATCAAGATGAAAGCTTTAGCTTCATAAAGAAAGCAATTAAGACTAATAACGGCTACATTGTAAGAAATCATGATGGTAAAACTATTCATTATCACGAAGATTCAACAACTACTATTTTATCCCTACAATCTGTAGACATAGTAAAAGGCAAAAGTGGAGTTTATATTTTAACATCAGATGGTATTTATAAAAAAATATCAGAAGACATACCGAACGCTCTTGCTGGTGAGTATACAGGTTTAGCCGTGATTGATGGTCAAGTAATACAAACAAACCTTGAATCATCAGAGGTAACATCAAAAGGTTATGTATTAGAAAAGAAAGAAATCACCAATCAAGTTCAAGCCTATAGGACGAATAACTATACAATAATTCCTTCATTAAATATGGGGTTTATTCTAATAAGAGATAGTAGCAACATTGTAAAATCATTAATAAACCCCGCAGGAAACATTTGGTCGATAAATATTTTAGATGAAACAAAAATAGTAACATCCGACGACAACAATGAAATTGAAATATACGATTCAAACTTTAATCTTATTCGAAAAGTTGACACTGGAATGACTGGCCCTAAATATGTTTCAAAACATAAAGAGTCCTTGGTTGTCGGAGGGAAAAATGGTTTATACATATTGGGAAATACTAATAGCGAAAAACTGCTGAATGATAATATCGTTGCGTTATATAAGAATCCATCTGATGAAAAAATAGTCGTTGGAAACGATAACTCAACTATATATAAAATAGACCTAAATACAAATGAAAAAATTCAAACCACTCAACTTAAAAATGAGAACCCATTATTTCAAATATTATATACGGTAGACAATAGTATACTTCTTGCTACCCAAGGTGGATTAATAAAAATAAAACCTAGCGGCGAAGAAATAACACTATTCAACAAAGACTTCGTTTACTGTGTTGCGGAAACACCTGAATCTTATATATTTGGAACAAGAACATCCATATACTCTATTAATAAAATAGATTACAAAACCAATGAAATCTACAACACAAATAAACCTTTTTACTCCATCGCGACAGATTCCGAAGGTGAATTCGTTGCATCCTCAATCAACGAACTGATATTAAGTGATAATGGTGCAATATACCGAATCCCCACAAACTATGGTAGCCAAGAGGAATATAACACCCAAAGCGGAATATATTGGCAACAAAATTTTTTATTTGGTGGAATATCGGGGATAAGTCTAATTAGCAAAGGTGAAATTAAATCCCAAATAACAAAACACAAAATAAAAACTAACATAAATGAACTCCTCGTTTTCAATAAAGAAGTTAAAATAAAAAGTGATTTTTTAGAAAAAAGCATTTCTAAATCAGATGTTGTAAAATTGAAATACTCTGACTATCCATTTACCCTAAGATTTAACTCCCCTCATTCAAGCCAAAAAAATATTGAATACTTTTATAACCTTAATGGATTATCAGACTCATGGATTACAGCCAAAGGAACAAACTCGGCAACTTATACAAACCTTTCTCCAGGTAATTATATGTTCAATGTTTATGCCGAAAATCCAATAACAAGAGATAAAGGTCCTATAAAATCTCTCAGTATCTATATATCCCCTCCGTGGTGGCTATCCTATTGGGCAAAATCAATTTACTTCATAACTACATTGCTAATAACTTTTTTTATTATTAAAGCAGTGTTACGGAAAAGAGAAGTGCAACGCCAAATAGCGCTCAGCGAAGAAAGATTAAAACTTTCCCTTTGGGGAAGTGGTGATGAAATGTGGGACTGGGACATAGAAACTGGCAATATTTTTCGCTCAAATATTTGGGGAGCACTTGAATTTCCCCGTGATGGACATCGTTCAGGTAAATCGGATGAAGAAAGTAATATACATCCTATGGATCAAGAACGTGTCCGTGAAGCGCTCAATAAGCATTTTTATGGTGAAACAGATCATTTTGAAGCCGCATATAGGGTAAAAGGCAAAGACGACAATTGGGTATGGATTTTAGACCGCGCCAAGATTGTAGAGCGGGATGACAAAGATAATGCCCTGCGAATGACTGGAACGATTAAAAATATTAGTCAATTTAAACAAAAAGAAGAGCAGCTAAAACTCTTTGAAAAAGCGATTGAAAATATTTCGGAAGGCATGTTTATCCTCGACAACGAATACCGTTTTGTCGAAGTCAACGAAGCTTGTTGTAAAATTTCATTACGTAACAGAACTGATTTTATTGGCAACTTACTCACATTTGATTTATATCCAGAAATCTTCTCCACCCAAATCAGAACCATGTTGAAACAGCAAGGTCGCTGGGCAAATGAAGTCGAAGCTGCCAGAGGAGATAACAGTCACTTCCATATGGAGCTCACTATCGATGCTATCTATGATGAGCTAGGCGAATTGTCACATTATGTTGGTGTTTTTTCTGATATATCAAGACGTAAGCAGCAAGAAGAAGAGCTTAGAAAATTAACCAATAACGATCTCTTAACTGGACTGCCAAATCGCTCCAACTTACAAGTGACCTTAAGTAACCTAGTTAATCGAGAAATAGCTCATGCGCTTATGGTACTTGATCTTGATAATTTTAAACGTATTAATGACTCCTTAGGCCATCAAATTGGGGATGCATTATTAAAGCTCGTTGCTACCCGAATTAAGTCCTTACTTCCTAAAAATACTAACATTTATCGTCTAGGTGGGGATGAATTCGCCATTGTATTAGATAAAGACTCAGATATAAGCGCCAGTGCTGCGATTGCTAACCGTATTATTGAGGGATTAAAACCTGCATTTGACGTTAGCAATGAACAGCTAGTCCTAGGATTAAGTATTGGCATAGTGCTATTCCCAGAAGATGAGCAAAGTGAGCAAGCATTACTGAGGAAGGCTGACATTGCTATGTACCATGCTAAGTCTGCGGGAGGTAATTGCTACCAGTTTTATTCTGAGTCCTTGAACCAACATGCAATTAGGCAATTAGAAATAGAAAATCTTATCCGTGAAGGCTTAAAAGATGATCTATTTGAAGTTTATTATCAACCTAAGGTTGATCTTAAAAGCAGTAAAATTGCAGGTATGGAGGCTTTAGTCAGATTAAATCATCCAATACATGGTTTAATTCCCCCCAATGACTTTATTCCACTTGCTGAAGAAAACGGTTTGATTGTTGAAATTGGTGAAATTGTCTTACGCAAGGCCTGTTTCGCAGCGCAAAAATGGCGTGAACAAGGCATATTCAGCGGCAGAGTCGCCGTCAATTTATCGTCACGTCAATTTGCTCTGCCCGATATTCAACAACGAATAGAGTCAATTTTAAGACTCACCAAACTCCCCGCATGTCATCTTGAATTAGAAATAACGGAGGGCACCGTCATTAAACAGCCTGAAACAGCAATTATTGTCATGCAGCAATTGGCTAAAATGGGCGTCAGTTTAGCACTCGATGATTTCGGCACAGGGTACTCGTCCCTTTCATACTTAAAACGCTTTCCTATTCATACTTTAAAAATTGACAAAGCCTTTGTTGACGATATAGATAAATCTGATCGCGATCTCAAAATGGTCGATTCTATTATCACCATCGCCCATAACATGGGGCTTTCTGTTGTGGGTGAAGGCGTAGAACAAGCAGCACAGTTGAACATTTTACGGGCACTCAACTGTGAAGAAATTCAAGGCTACATCTTCAGTAAAGCGATAAAGGAATCTGATTTTACCTTATTATTGCAAGAAGATATGACCAAGCAGAAGGAAAGAAAAACATAAAGACATCATTTCAACAACTGTCACAGGTGTAATTTTAAACATTGGCACAACAACTGCAATAATTTGTTCAGTGTCAAAAAATTATTATATTAACTTACCCTGAGAGAGAATTTAGAATGATTAAAGGAATATTCACTGTTATTGCATTAACATCGTCATTTGTTGCTGTAAGCACTTTTACGACACCAAACAACATCGATACATTTTCAGCAGCACCTAATGTCCGCTTTAAATCTGTTGAACTAGCAGCAGCACCTAATGTCCGCTTTAAATCTGTTGAACTAGCAGCAGCGCCTAATGTCCGCTTTAAACCTGTTGAACTGGCTGCAGCGCCTAATGTCCGCTTTAAACCTCTTGAACTGGCTGCAGCGCCTAATGTCCGCTTTAAACCTCTTGAGCTAGCTGCAGCGCCTAACGTCCGCTTTAAATCTTTGGATGTAGCTGCAGCACCAAATGTCCGCTTTAAATCTTTAGAAGTGGCTGCAGCACCAAATGTTCGTTTTACCGAAACAACTTTTGCTTAATAAAAATTTTTATTAAGGAGCTAAAATGCTAAATTCAATCAAAAAAGCACTCGGTTTATCCAAGCCAGCGCGTAAAAAAGTTAAGTTGCCTGAAGGCTTGAATCACCTTGAAGTGATTTCTGCAAAAGGTTGGTGGAACTAATTTAAGTTCTGTAGCCATGAGTCTAACTCATGTACAGTGATAGTTAATTAAGTTAGCGCAGCTTAGAAACAATAAAGGGAGCATTGGCTCCCTTTAGTTTTAAGTGAATATAAAAGTACTAAATAGTCATGTAGTCATGTAGTCATGGAAATTACCTAACAAATTAATAAATTAGCTATTTAATATCCCTTCCTCACTACAACGGATTTTCCTCAAGGCTAAATGACTATGTGTCGTAAAGAGTGGATAAGCCAGAGGCCCGAGCACAAAACCCAGCAGCACCCAATGCTTAACAGTAAAACCTGCGGTAAATGCAGCTAAGCCGAAGTACCAAGCCGAGATTAATGCGATAAACATAACCAGCAAAACCACAAACCACCTCTTTAAAAACAACTAAATAAATCATAAATGTAGAGAAATTAATTCCTCATTAAAATGCGGATGCTACTAGCGTAGTCTTGGTGATTGATGCGCATGTTAAATACGTCGTTTTAACGGCAGGATAAAAAGTTCTCCGCACTATGCATAAACGAGCAATACTCATTCCTCGCTGCGCTCTCAGTACAGAACACGTAACACCGAACTCTCGATAAAGGGCTCGGATTATACAAGATCCACATCCCCAACATGAACATTTTTTAGGCAAAAACATGCCTTATGGCAATAAAAAAAGCGGCAATGATCTGCCGCTTTTTTGTTCAATCTTGATTAACTAAGACCTAGATTAACTATGACTTAAATTCACTGAAACTTAGAAAAAGTGCGCGTTTTCTTGAGCCATGGTTTTTAAGCGCTCACAAGGTTCGAATCTGTTACCGAATTGACTTTGATAACCTTCAAGGATCTTCACTAAGTTCGCAGCGCCTAAAGTGTCAATATAATGGAATGGGCCACCGAGGAATGGCGGAAAGCCAATACCGAAAATGGCGCCAATATCGCCATCTCTTGGCGATGCAATAATACCATCATCTAAACAACGCACCGCTTCATTGAGCATTTGTACGACACAACGCTCGGCAACCGCTTTTGCGTCTTTATTGGTGCCAGGCTTAATGCCTAACACGCCATAAACACTCTCATCGACAGCTTTAGCTTTCTTGCTCGATGCGCCGTATTGATAGAAACCTTTGCCATTTTTACGGCCTTTACGATCGTCACCTAAAAGCTTGTCAAATGCCGCTGGCGCTTTAAAACGTTCACCCAATTCTTTCTCGAGGATCGGTGAAATTTTTGCGCCCACGTCGATACCCACTTCGTCGAGCAAAGTAATCGGTCCCACAGGGAAGCCAAATTTCACTAAAGCTTTATCCAAATGCTCAACACTTTGGCCTTCAAGTAGTAATTGCGCGGCCTCATTCATATACAGAGCCAGAATACGGTTCACGTAGAAACCCGCACCATCCTGCACCACTATCGGTGTTTTACCTTGCTTACGGGCAAATGCGACCGTGGTCGCAATGGTTTCTGGTGACGTTTTAGCATGGGCAATCACTTCCACCAGCGGCATTTTTTCCACTGGCGAGAAATAATGCAGACCAATCACATTTTCAGGACGCGTCGCCGCCTCAGCGATTTGGCTAATTGGCAAAGATGAGGTGTTTGACGCAAAAATCGTGTGCTCACCACACTCACGCTCAATGTCTTTCACCATTTGATGCTTAAGCGCTAAGTCTTCAAATACCGCTTCCACAACGATGTCGGCATCTTTAACGCCTTTATACTCAGTGGTTGTCGTCATCAGCGCCATTAAGTTATCACGGGCAGCAGGCGTCATATGGCGGCGCTTTACCCCTTTATCCAACAACTTATAAGCGTAGGCTAATGCATTGCTTAAACCTTTTTCGCTGATGTCTTTGACGCGAACGGGGATTTTAGCCTTAGTGGTAGTCACAGAGGCAATGCCTCCGCCCATTAAACCGCCACCTAAGATCATCGCTTTCTTCACTTTACGCGGCGTAGCACCCTCAGCGCCGGTTTCTTTCTTCATTTCTGTGGTGGCGAAGAAAATACTGCGCAGCGCTTCAGATTCTTTTGATACCACTAATTCGGCAAAGTGACTCGCTTCGACTTCTAGCCCTTTTTGCATCCCCTTCGCAATCCCTTGACGCACGCAGTCAATAATTTTGGCTGGTGCTGGATAATTACCTTGGGTTTTCTTTTCGACTTGTTTAGTCGCTTGATCAAAAATAATGTTACGGCCAAAGCTCGTGCCTTCAAGTACTTGATTAACGAGTGACTTTTTAACAGGTTTCGGTGCACGTTTACCAGCAAGCGCCATCTCAACTGCGGTTTGCAGCAAAATGGTCTGCGGTACAACATCATTCACTAAGCCCATTTTCAAGGCTTGTTTAGGACGGATTTGTTTACCGGTCAACATCATGTCTAAGGCGGTGGTAATGCCGACTAAACGAGGCAAACGTTGAGTCCCACCGCCGCCAGGTAATAAGCCAAGTTGAACTTCCGGTACGCCGAGCATGGTTTTACCATCGTTGCTACATACCCTTTGATGGCAGGCTAAGGCTAACTCTAAACCACCACCTAAACAGGCACCGTGGATTGCCGCCACTACAGGAATTTTTAAGGCTTCTAACTCATTAAAAACCACATGCCCTTGCTGAGATAAGGCTTTGGCATCGGCCGCCGTTTTACAGGCATCGAGCATGGAAATATCAGCGCCCGCAACGAAAGAATCTTTTTTGCCAGAGATCAGCACGAGTCCACGAATATGAGGATCGCTTTTAATTTCAGCCAGGATCTCACTGATTTCAGGGCCAAACTGTGCTTTTAGGGTGTTCATGGTTTCGCCAGGAACATCCATAGTCAAAATGGCAATACCGTCGTCGCGGCGGGTTAAATTAAAGGTCTTTTCCATGCAAATTACTCCACTTCCACTATCATAGCCACGCCCAAACCACCGGCCGCACAGGCCGTCGTTAAGCCAGTTCCACCACCACGGCGCTTAAGCTCACGACACACTTGGGTGATTAAACGGGTTCCCGTTGCCGCAAAAGGATGACCATAAGCGAGCGAGCCACCGAGCACGTTAAACTTGCTCATGTCGATTTCGCCAATCGCGCGGTTGCGGCCGAGTTTTTCTTCGGCAAATTTTTTCGAAGCAAACATCTGCATATTCGCTAATGTCTGTGCCGCAAAGGCTTCGTGCATTTCAATCAGGGTAAGATCTTCTAATTCCATTCCGGCACGTTTTAACGCCAGTGGCGTCGCGTAGGATGGCCCCATCAGCATATCTTGCCACACATCAATGGCGCTAAAGGCGTAACTCTTAATGTAACCAATAGGTTGATAACCTAAGGCTTTGGCTCGACCTTCACTCATCAGGATAATCGCTGAGGCACCGTCAGTCAGTGGCGTACTATTGGCCGCCGTCACAGTACCATGTTGTTTGTCGAATGCAGGACGCAACTTAGCATATGACTCCAATACTGAGTTTTCGCGGATATTGTTATCACGATCGATAAACTGCTTATACGGCGGTATATGCGCGACCATAACTTCGTCACGCAAATGGCCGGAAGCCCAAGTTTCACTCGCTAAGGTATGTGAGCGATGTGCTAAGGCATCTTGATCGGCACGGCTAATATTGTAGGTTTTTGCCATCTGCTCGGCGGTTTGTCCCATAGACAAGCCCGTTGAGTACTCTGCCACCGCAGGCGGCACAGGTAATAAATCCTTTAAACCTAAACGGCGGAAAATTTGTAACTTTTGCCCAAAGCTACGGGCTTTATTCAGATCGACTAACGCATGGGCTAATTTTTTCGATACACCGATAGGCAATACAGAGGAAGAGTCGGCGCCGCCCGCAATACCGATTTCGATATTACCCGTCATGATAGATTCAGCCACGTTTACGGCAGATTGAAAGCTAGTTGCACAGGCGCGAGTGACACTATAGGCATCGGTCGACACATTCATGCCAGTACCGAGTACGATTTCACGGGCAATGTTAGGTGCAGCGGGCATTTGCACCACTTGTCCATATACTAATTGCTCAATCAGCTTAGGATCGAGTTCTGAGCGCGCCAATAATTCATTGACCACCATTTTGCCCATATCGAGCGCCGATACGCCGTGGAATGCCGTGGCTTGCTTTGCAAAGGGCGTTCTTAAACCCGCTACAATGGCGATACGTTCACCCTTGGCGTTCGTAACCTGTTGTCTATCACTCATTTGTCACCCTCTTTATGTGCGCAATCGCTGAGAGATTTCAGGCGGCGCTATCGATTTCCGTGTTTGACCCATTGTTTTACGGCGAAAAACGCCCAATAACAGGTCTGACCATTAAAGTGTGATCTGATTCTAACTTCTTGTCAGCAAGTTTTAAACACCTGTTTGTTTTTTTAACACTAGCCAAACCCTAAGGGAATTCTTTACCATAGCTGTTGTCTATAGCCCACACACGTATTTTCAACATAATAAAACGAGTAGCATCATGCCTTTGAGTCGCTTCCACGCATTACGCACTTACCTAAATAAGGTTGTTTTAGGGCAGCCAGTATTGACCGAAAATCTGCTCATTGCCTTAATTGCCAATGGCCACTTATTAGTTGAAGGACCACCGGGGCTGGCAAAGACCCGTGCAGTGAAAGCCTTATGTGACGGGGTTGAGGGCGATTTTCACCGCATTCAATTTACCCCAGATCTGCTACCCGCCGACTTAACTGGCACAGATATCTATCGCTCGCAAACCGGCACCTTCGAATTTGAAGCCGGACCGATTTTCCACAATTTAATCTTGGCGGACGAAATTAACCGCGCCCCAGCCAAAGTTCAGTCAGCCTTATTAGAAGCCATGGCCGAAGGTCAAGTCACAGTTGGTAAGCACAGCTATAAGCTACCGCCGCTGTTTTTAGTGATGGCCACCCAAAATCCATTAGAGAACGAAGGCACTTACCCGCTGCCCGAAGCACAGCTTGACCGTTTTCTGATGCACTTAAACCTTGATTACCCGAGCGGCGAGACTGAAATCGAAATTCTGCGTCAATCCCGCAAAGAAGCGCTGACCCACGAATTACCAACCACTGAGCCGATTGCACAAGCAGATGTGTTTGCCGCCCGTGACGAAGCCATGGAAATCTATCTCGCAGAGCCACTCGAAAAGTACATAGTCGAAATAGTGATGGCGACCCGTGAGCCTTTACGTTACAGCGAAGACTTAGCTAAGTGGCTTGAGTACGGCGTCAGCCCGCGTGCAACCATTTCATTAGAACGCTGCGCCCGCGCCCGTGCTTGGCTGCACGAGCGAGACTTTGTTTCACCGGAAGACATTCAAGCTGTTGCGCCAAATGTATTACGCCATAGACTCCTACTTAGCTACCAAGCACAGGCCGAAGGTGTCAGCCGCGATCACGTGATCAACCACATCTTAAGTCAAGTTGCAGTACCTTAACGGTGAAGATAAAGGTGAAATAAGATGAGTGACACAGCGCGACTCTCAGCCTCAGTCGATGGCTTGCCGCTTTTTGCCGATGGCTTGCATTTAACCGAGCAAGAGCTGCTGGCGTGCCAAAATATCGCCCGTGCTATGCCTGAGCGTTATAGCCGTGCCCGCGCTAATTTAGCGGGCCATCGCAGCAGCTTAATCAAAGGCCGCGGTATGGAGTTTGCCGAGGTGCGCCACTACCAACAGGGCGACGATGTGCGCACCATTGATTGGCGCGTTACCGCTCGTACAGGCACAACTCACACTAAGTTATTTGTCGAAGAACGTGAGCGCCCTATTTTATTGTTAATCGACTTGAGCCAAAGCCTCTATTTTGGTTCGAGTTTATTGCTGCAATCGGTGCAAGCAGGACACCTTGCGACCACCTTAGGTTGGAATGCGATTAACCATGGCGATCGGCTCGGCGCCTTGATCGCATGCGAGTCTGAGCATTTAGAGCTCAAACCCCGCTGCCGTCGTCAGGGCATATTGCAATTGATCTCAGGCCTGCGCCGTGTACACGAAAATCAGCTCAATCATGTTGGCACTGGCCAGCGCGATCCTGACCAAATCCTGCGTGCCTGTCAGCGATTACAACGTATCGCCAAACCCGGCTCCTTAGTTTGGATAGTGACAGATGGCAGCCATTTTAGTCCCCAATGTATCGCGCCTCTCACCGAGCTTAAGCGTCATTGCGATGTGGGTGCCTATCTTATTACCGATCCTCTGCGTCAAGGTACACTGCCGTTACCACACAACTTTAATTTGCCGGTACGGGATGGGAATGAGAACTTAGTGCTTACCCGCCACAGTTATCAGGCTTGGCTCGACATTCAGTTGCGTCAACAAAACAACTTTATCGCCATGATGCAGCAACTGCGCGTACGTACCCAGCTCATAGATGCGGGTGCTCCCCTAGCCCATCAATTGGAATTATTGCGTTAACTATGGATCCAGCAACAGTGAATTCAGAAATAGCAAATCCACAGGCAACAGTACCTATGCCTTCTACGGCGTCAAACCCAGCCCTTGCACAACTGCAGGATATTATTCATCCCGATCCGATCGGCGCTTGGCCTTGGGCAATCGGTTATTGGCTGGTTTTAGCACTTGTGATTGCCCTCATCACACTCTTAGTTATCTGGCTAAGAAAACGCGACCGTGACTTAGCGCCAAAAAAAGCCGCTAAACAGTTACTCAATCAGCTCGATAGACAAGCGACTTCCTATGCCTCTGACGTCAACAGCCTATTAAAGCGCACCGCCATGACTTACCTCAGCAGAGAAGCGATAGCCTCCTTAGATGGCGAAGCTTGGGCGGCTTGGTTAGACAGCTATTTACCTGAGCATAAACGCCAACGTATCGGCCCCTTATTAGCAAAACGCCATCAGGCAACGCCATTGACCTTAGCTGAAGCCAATGAATTACATCAACTCGCACAGGCTTGGTTGGCATCGAAAGCAAAACTGAGTACGCCTGAGCCGACTCTTGTTTTAGCTAAGGGCTACGTTCAAGCTAGTGGCGACGCTCGAGCTAAAAGCCAAGCGCCAACCCAGCAAACTGACACTGAAAAAGCGGAGGCACAATGTTAACAATTGCATGGCCTTGGCTATTGATATTATTGCCTTTACCTTTGATTTTTTGGCGCCAACACACAGTACAAGTGGATGGTGGCCGGCTGCAATTACCCGGAATAAGCCAAACGGGTAAACAAAGCTTAGCGGCCAATACGCGTCAGAGCCGCAAACGCTACTGGCTGATGTGGTGCCTGTTAGTGCTCGCTATTGCTCGTCCTCAATGGCTTGGTGAACCTATCGAACTGCCAAGCCAAGGCCGTGATTTGATGATGGCGGTGGATTTATCCGGCAGTATGCAGATTGAAGACATGGTGGTGAATGGCAAAACCGTCGATCGTTTCACTTTAATTCAGCACGTCGTCAGTGACTTTATCGAGCGCCGCAAGGGTGATCGTATCGGCTTGATCCTCTTTGCCGATCACGCCTATTTACAGGCGCCGCTCACCCAAGATAGACGTTCAGTGGCGCAATTTTTAAAAGAAGCACAAATTGGCTTAGTCGGTAAGCAAACCGCCATAGGTGAAGCCATCGCGCTAGCGGTAAAACGCTTCGATAAAATGGACGAGAGTAATAGAGTATTGATTTTATTGACCGACGGTTCTAACAATGCGGGCAATATCGAACCAGAGCAAGCAGCGCAAATTGCCGCTAATCGTAAAGTTACCATTTATACGGTTGGTGTGGGCGCAGATGTGATGGAGCGCCGCACACTCTTTGGCCGTGAGCGGGTTAATCCCTCAATGGATCTGGATGAAAACCAACTTAAGCATATCGCCGACGTCACCCACGGCCGTTATTTTCGCGCCCGTAACAGCCAAGAGCTAGACCAGATTTACCAAGAAATCGATAAACTCGAACCTGTGAGTCGCGACCAGTTAAGCTATCGTCCGCAGGCAGATCTGTTCTATTGGCCGCTGGCACTGGCATTACTGACGAGTCTGTGGATTGCCTTAGGTCAATTGCCACTCTTTGCAGCGCGCCGCGTTAAACCCTCTGTCGCAACCACTTCACAGGGGAACATCAAATAATGAGCCTACATTTTATTCGTCCCGAATGGCTACTCGCCCTAGTGCCGCTAGCTTTAGCCTTGTTGAGTTTATGGCGGCAACACGAGAGCCACAGCGCTTGGAATCGTTATATTGCGCCGCACTTAGCCAAGATATTGGTCACCCAAGGCAATAAGAAATCCCGCCGTCCGTTGCATTTATTAGCCTTAACTTGGTTGATTGCGACCTTGGCACTCGCCGGACCTGCCGTGAATAAACAATCCTTACCTGTGTTTGCCGCAGAGCAAGGCCGCGTACTGGTGATGGACATGTCCGTATCTATGTTCGCCACCGATCTTGCGCCGAATCGGTTAACCCAAGCCAAATTTAGGGCAACGGATCTCCTGCGTAATCTCAAAGAAGGTGAAACTGGTTTAGTCGCCTTTGCCGGCGATGCCTTTACTATCAGCCCATTAACCCGTGATACCGGCACATTACTCAATTTACTGCCGACCTTAAGTCCTGAGATCATGCCCGTTCGTGGTTCAAACTTAGCGGCAGGCTTGACCCAAGCCAAAACGCTACTGGCTCAGGGTGGCCATATTCGCGGTGATATTATCCTGATGACAGATGGCATAACCGCTGCCCAGTTTGATGAGGCTAACTCGGCATTAAGTGGCACCCAATATCGCCTCGCCGTCGTCGCTTTTGGCACTAGCCAAGGTGCGCCAATCCGTCTACCCGATGGACAATTACAACGCGACAGCAGCAACGAAGTCGTTGTGGCCAGCACTGATTTCGCTCTGCTGCAAAAACTGGCCGTGAATAACAAAGGCGTTCTGATCCAGAATCGCACCGACGGTAATGATCTCGCCCAATTACAGCAATGGTTAAGCGATGCTGGCGATGCGAAAGCCACAGATCTTGATGGTGAAACTTGGCAGGATCTCGGTCCTTACCTCGCCTTATTATTACTGCTACCCGCCCTTTTCAGCTTTAGACAAGGAATCGTGGCCAGTGTTGGATTTGTCACTCTTGCTGGCAGCTTACTGATCGCGGCTGCGCCTCAGCCTGCCCATGCCAGTATGTGGGACAATGCCTGGGACAATGTGTGGAAAACCACAGATCAACAAGCGATGCAGGCCTATCAATCCCAAGATTACGCAAACGCCGCTAAGCAGTTTGAGTCGCCCCAATGGCGTGGCAGCGCCCAATACAAAGCCGGTGATTTTGCGCAAGCACTGAAAACCTTCGAGCAAGATAGTTCAGCCCAAGGCCTCTACAATCAAGGCAATGCGTTGATGCAACTCGGTAAACCCGATAAGGCCAAGGAGCGCTATCAAGCCGCGCTTGAGAAACAAGCTGATTTCCCTGCGGCCAAGGCCAACCTTGAACTTGCTGAAAAGTTATTGCAGGAACAGCAACAACAGCAAGGTAAAAACGAGCAACAGGATAAGAACCAAGATCAACAAGGTGATCAGCAGTCTGGCGACCAACAATCCGGTGACCAAAAATCGCAGGATAAACAGCAATCTGACCAAGATAGCGCTCAGAAAGATAAGCAAGATCAAGCGGGACAAGAGCCTCAGGATCAACAGGACGATGCCGACGCGGATCCAAGCCCTGAGCAGCAAAAAACGGATGAGCAACAGTCTGAGCAAGATAAGCAAAATGGCAATGCTCAGGATCAGCAGGATGAAGCCAAGCAGCAAAATGGCGAGCAGGATGCGCAGGAAAATGAGCCTGCAGACAATGAAGCTAAGATGCAAGCGCAGGCTAAAGCCGATGCTGAAGAGCAAAAGTCAACTGAGCAAGAAAAGCAAAGCGTTGCCGCCAAAGAAGCTCCTGAGCAAAATGCGCAAGATAAACAAGAGGCTGCTATGAGTGAATCGGTCGAGGCACCGCCAACCAATAGCGAGCCACTGCCCGCAGAAATGCAGCGAGCACTGAGGGGCGTGAGTGAAGACCCGCAAGTGTTACTGCGCAACAAGATGCAGTTGGAATATCAAAAACGCCGTCAAAATGGCCAAATATCAAAGGATAACGAACAGTGGTGACGAGACAATTTTTTATCCTGCTACTCCTTGCCATCGGAGTGGCCCATCCCGCCTTTGCACTTAGCAAAATTGAGGCCTCGGTCGATCGCAACCCTGTGATGGAGGGCGAATACTTTGTGCTCAACATCAGTGTCGATGACGAAGTCGATACCGGAAAGCTTGACACATCCGCACTACTGAAAGATTTTATTGTCGGCCGTACTAGCGTGAGTCGCAGCACGCAAATCATGAACTTCGATGCGGTCAAAGAAACCCGCTGGCAAGTACTGCTCGCGCCAAAACAACAAGGCCAGTTAACCATTCCTGCCTTTAGTATTGACGGCGTCAGCTCATCGCCTATTCCTCTCAAAGTGGTCGAAACCGGTAGCCAGCCCGCGCAAATGAACAATCTGTTCATTGACGCCAAAGTCTCGACCGACGAAGCCTATGTTGGGCAGCTCATTACCTACAAGGTGAAACTCTATCTGGCGGTAGAATTACAAAGGGGCGTATTGAGTGCACCAGTAATCGAAGGCGCACAGATCAAACAAATCGGAGAAGATAGGGATGGTTCAGAGATAGTCGATGGCCGACGTTACCGCGTGATTGAACGCACCTATGGCATCATTCCCGATTTGCCCGGCCAAGTGAATATCAAAGGTGCAACCTTTGCTGGCGATGTGCTGGTAGAATCCCAACGCCGCGGCGGCATGTTTGGCTTTAATGAAAGCCGCCCAATGCAAGCAGGCGCGCCCTCACTGACAGTTCAAGTGAATCCCGCACCAACAAGTTTCCAAGGCCAATGGCTAGTTGCCGATTTAGTGGCGCTAAAAGAAAACTTCCCTGAAGATATTAAAAAGTTTACCGTCGGTAGCCCTATCACCCGCACTATTACGCTGTTGGCTTCCAATGCTGATGAAAATAGTCTGCCTGATATACTGCAAACTCTGCCCGATGAACTCAAGTCATACCCAGAAAAACCCCAGCGGCAGACCTTTGTGCGCGATGCACAAATTGTTTCGCAGTACAGTATTACTTCGGCAATCGTTCCCAGCAAAGCGGGCACCTTTACCTTGCCCGAAATCAAAGTGCCTTGGTGGAATCCGCGCCTTAAACGTCAAGAAACTGCAACGCTGCCCGCACGTACCATCATCGTTGAAGGTGGTGCTGTAAGTGATACGCCAGCTCAACCAACATGGGAAACCAACTCCGCGGCCGATAAAGGCTGGTCTTGGCTAACCACGGTTTTTGCTACGCTATGGCTGGTCACTCTAGTCGCTTGGATTATCACCTTAGTCGCTTGGCGCCGCGCCTTAAAAAATCAAACGACCGCCCCAATTGCAGTAAACTCTTCAATCAGTTCAGCACAATCAGTGACTGCCTCCGGCTTGAAAGGATTAGAGCAAGCCTGCGCCAGTGGCGATGTGAGTCGAATTATGTTGCAATTGCAGCGATATTTCAGTGAGTTACAGCAAACTCCTATGACATTAGATAAGATTGCCGAGCAGTCACCGCAACTGGCTGCAGCGATACAGCAACTGCAAATCAAAGCCTACAGTGCGAAGGCCGATAAGAGCCACCATACTGACAGTGCTAATACGAGCAGTGCGAATTCTAACAATACAAATAGCCACTTAAGCGCCGAATGTACCGCCTTACTTAACGCGGTTAAGACATGTGAGCATAAGAATTCAAACCCAAAATCAGCGCCATTAAGCCCACTGAATCCTAAATAAATGATGATGTTAATGACAAAGAAGCGAGTGCTACCATGCTAAATATTCAGCCAAAAAGCCCAAAGATAAAAAATGTTTGCTAACTGGCGCAAGAAATCCGTCGAGCCCGCGGTCTCTTCTGACATGCTAAGCAAACAACGACGATACAACAGCCTAGTCAAGGCGCTACATGCAGACATTTTCCGCTACGCCTATTGGTTATGCGGCGATAAGCACGTGGCTGAAGACATTACCCAAGAAACCTTCTTGCGGGCGTGGCGCTCTTTGGATTCCCTCAAGGATGATAAAGCGGCGAAAGCTTGGCTGATCACGATTCTTAGGCGTGAAAATGCGCGGCGTTTCGAGCGTAAACAGTTCGATTATTCCGACGTTGAGCAAGATACATTGGAAGACAATATCTCCAATAGCAGTGAAGAGCAGACCGAGCAATATCTGATCCGTCGACAAATTGGCAAGCTGGATATCGAATACCGCGAACCACTCTTACTCCAGCTCATTGGTGGCTTTAGCGGCGATGAAATCGCCGAGCTGATGGAGCTCAATCGCAACACCGTAATGACGCGTTTATTTCGGGCGAGGAGCCAATTGAAAGAATTACTTGAGAAGAATGATGTGAGAGGTCAATCCAATGGATGAGCTTAAATTTAGACGTCAAGCTTATGAAGATCCTCATAATCAAGATGCTGATTTTCTGGCGCAAATTAATGCTAAGCCAGAAAACCAAGCCTTAATCAATGAGCTCAAACACCTTGATGCCAAACTGACAAATGCATTGAAAGTAGAAGTGGCGGACGATCTCGCCGATAAACTGATTTTGCGTCAGCAGTTACAACAACACCATAAACACCGTCGTCAGACGGGCTTTTTAGTGGCGATGGCGGCCTCGGTGGCATTTGTGGTGGGGATCAGTTTTAGTCTATTACGTTTAGGGCCAATCGATTTAGCCGAACATGCACTGGCCCATGTCTACCATGAAGGTGTTGCCTTACAGGTGGATCAAAACGTCAACTTTAATCAGGTCAATGCGCAGCTCGCGTCGATGAAAGACTTTGGCAATGCCAAGTTCACCCAACAACCGGGCAAAGTGTATTACACCTCCTATTGTGATTTTCAAGGGGTGAAAAGCCTGCACTTAGTGCTACAGGGCGAGCAAAGCAAGGTCACACTCTTTATCGTGCCACTCGAAAAACGTATGGTGTTAGACCAAACCTTCGCCGATGGCAAATACCAAGGAATGGGCTTTGAAACACCCGATGCGTTTATTTTGCTTATAGGTGAAGATAAAGCAGACCTTAGCTATATAAAAGACGAAATCAAGAATATATTTATTTAAGTTATTGTTATAAATGATATTTAAAAATCAACCTCCGATATTTTCATGTTATCGGAGGTTAGATTTCAATCACACTTACATCTGCTAATGGGCGCACGTTCAAACATCTGGTAGCATGCTTGCCACTTTTAATAATAACAAGATGGGAAAAGGCAAGATGACGATTGAAACCCCGATTTTAATCACATTTGTTGGTTACTTAGTATTGATGATGGGCATAGGTTTTTGGGCTTACCGTGCTACCGATACTGTTGATGATTATATTTTAGGTGGCCGCAAAATGGGCCCCGCAGTAACCGCTCTCAGCGTGGGTGCATCTGACATGTCAGGTTGGCTGTTACTGGGGTTACCCGGCGCAGTTTACTTAAGCGGCTTAGGTGCAGCCTGGATTGGCGTAGGATTAATTATTGGTGCTTGGCTAAACTGGTTATTTGTTGCCAAACGACTGCGCATTTATACCCAACTCGCCGATAACGCCCTCACTTTACCGGATTTTTTCGAGAAACGTTTCCACGATACCCAAGGCTATCTCAAACTTGTTTCCGCAATCACTATTCTGGTGTTTTTTACTTTCTATGCCTCCTCTGGCATGGTCGGTGGCGCGATTTTGTTTGAGAAAGTCTTTGGGCTTGATTACACCGCAGCCCTCGTGATTGGCTCGGCCATCATAGTCGGTTACACCTTTATTGGCGGTTTCTTTGCCGTGTGTTGGACTGACTTTTTCCAAGGCAGTTTAATGCTCATCGCCCTATTGATTGTCCCTTTCGCCGTTTTCGCTCACCCCGAAAGCCATGCAGGTATTGAAACGATTGATCCCGCAATGCTGGCATTGGTCAATGACAAAACCACTGCCATCGGCATGTTATCTTTGCTCGCATGGGGCCTAGGTTATTTTGGTCAGCCACATATTTTGTCGCGTTTTATGGCGATAGGCAGTGCCGATGCCCTGCCCTTGTCACGCCGTATTGCCATGAGCTGGATGGTGTTATCTCTCATTGGCGCGTTAGCCACAGGTATCGCAGGCTCGCTCTATTTCGCCAAAGAGCCATTAGCCAATTCTGAAACGGTATTTATCCATTTAGCTCAAGCGGCGTTTAACCCATGGATTGGTGGGCTATTAATCGCCGCTATTTTATCGGCAATCATGAGTACTATCGACTCACAACTCTTAGTCTGCTCAAGTGTCATCACCGAAGATTTCTACCGTAAATGGTTGCGCCCAAAAGCTGATGATCGCGAGCTAATGATGGTAGGTCGTTTAGGTGTACTCGCTATCGCTGTGATTGCAGGTGTGATAGCACTCAATCCTGAAAGTAGCGTACTCAGCCTAGTGAGTTATGCTTGGGCAGGCTTTGGTGCGGCCTTTGGTCCCGTAGTCTTGTTATCCTTGTTTTGGAAGCAATATAGCCGTAATGGCGCTATCGCCACTATTATTGTCGGTGCATTAACTGTGGTGATTTGGAAGCAACTCACTGGTGGCATTTTTGAAGTCTACGAAATCCTTCCTGGGTTTATATTCGCGACTATTGCGGGTATTTTAGTCAGTAAATTCTCTGCTCCAAGTGAAAAAATAACGACAGAGTTCGAACAATTTAAGTCTGCACTCTAATCTAGATATGCTTCCATATGTTTAAAAGCGCACAAGTGTGCGCTTTTTACATTTTGTATCCTTTTAAATACCCTACACACCATTACAAACCGTTAACTTCAATTGAAACCCATAGCAGCACCCAAAGCCCTTCATATCAAGCATCTGGCCAGACCATTCAAGCATACTAAAGTATCACTCTTGTTTTAAAGACTTTTAATTAACTGAAAATTAACATATTTCGCTTCTGGTCGGACTTGTTGAGGGTACATTGAATCCATAAGATGCCGGAGACTAATAAATGGATTTAAATACTTTCGGCGGACTAGGACCGAATAAAAATCCAATACTTATAAAAAATAGAGAGAATAATAATGAAAACATTCAACAAGACACTCATTGCCGTTTCTGTCGCATTAGCAAGCACACAAACCTTAGCTTCAGGTTTTCAACTAAACAGCCAATCAGCAACTGGTATGGGCCGTGCATTTGCGGGTGATGCGGTTATTGCCGATAACGCTTCTGTGTTATCACGTAACCCTGCTGCTATGGCATTATTCGATAAAGATGCGATCTCCTTCGGCTTAACTTATGCCGATATTACTGTTGATGTTAAAGATGTTAACTTTGCCGGTGGTGCCGTTGACTTAGGCAGCATCGATGACGCGGGTAGCTCTAAAATTATCCCTAATATTTTCTACATCCACCCCATCGACGATAAGTTCGCCGTAGGTTTTGCCGCTTTCTCTAACTTTGGTACCGGTACCGATGCCAGCTCACTTTCAAAGAGTTTACCAGCAGGCTCACCAGCACCTTATGATCTGCTTGGCGAAACAGAAGTAACAACGGTTAATTTTAACACCAGCCTTTCATACCGTATTAATGACATGTTCAGTATCGGTGCTGGTATTGATGCCATTTACGGTGAAGGCCGTTTAACCCGTAACATGGGCGCGACACCTCTGGTTGACGTCGACGCTGACGGTTGGGCGTTTGGTGGTATTGTGGGTGCCACAATTGAGTTAGATAAAGACAATCGTTTCGGTATCAGCTACCGTTTCAGCCCAACAGTGAATGTTAAAGGTGATGTTAATACCATTACATCAACCAATATACCAAATGTTGGACAAGTGGCTGTTGCCACCAGTTTTGATAGTTTAGATGTACCGCTAGCGGATATCTTCCAAGTTGCAGGTTTTCATCAAATCACCCCTAAGTTTGCTCTGCACTATACAGCACAGCACACCCAATGGGGTAATTTTGAACAAATCACAGCTAAAGATGGTGTTGCAACCATTCCAGCTGTTGGAGTGACTCAAGCCGTAGGTGATGTTGCGCTGAAAGAATACCAATGGAAAGATTCATGGTTATTCAGCCTAGGTGGCACTTACACAATCAACGAACAATTCACCGTGCGCGCGGGTTATATGCATGACCAAGGCGTTGTGGACGAAATCAGCTCTATTTCATTCCCAGACTCTGACCGTAACTGGTATACAGCGGGTATGAGCTACCACATCAACCCACAAAACACGGTTGACTTTGGTATCGCTTATATTAAAGGTGAAGAAGTTCACCTGATCGAAAACAGCGCAATCGCAGGCCCTGTTAATGCGATTACTGAATCAAGTGGTATGTACTACTCAGTTCAATACAGCTACCAGTTCTAAGATAAATTCCTAACACCAAAGCCGCATTTTTTGCGGCTTTTTTGTATCTTAAGCATTTATTGCCTAAAGTTAATTCATACTCCTGTAAATGCAGCTACGGCTATGGCTAAAGTCATTGGACTCGGTGGAATTTTCTTTAAAAGTGTCGATCCCGTTGCCTTGGCAACTTGGTACAAAACCCATCTTCAAGTCCCTATTGAAAACTGGGGAGGCGCCGCGTTTTATCACACAGATAAATCAACTCTTGGCTACCATGTTTGGACTCCTTTCGCCCATAGCACGGACTATTTCGCCCCCTCAGATAAAGGGTTTATGTTCAACTTTGTCGTTGACGATTTAGAGCAAGCACTCCTACAAGTAGAGCAAGGTGGCGGTCAACCGATTGGTGGTATTGAAGATTCAGAATTTGGCCGCTTTGGCTGGTTTATTGACCCTGATGGCAATAAAGTCGAATTATGGCAGCCAAGCGCCATCCCTCCTGAAAAATAAATGCTTTAAACAGATATTTCAAAACTCATCTCTCAACATAATCTCCTCTGCCTTAAGCGGCATCTATTCCGAATAAACCCAGTGCATGACTGAGGTTTATTCGGTATCGTAGACTGAGTTCATCTAATCAAGAGATTCTTTTTATGGAAAAAAGTAACATCCTTCCTGCCCTGCTGTTAGGTGGTTTCCTTTGCGCTGGACTTGTTTATGTAGGCCAGACAGCAAGCTCAGCACTATTGCAAATGAAAGCCATGGAACGCACTGTCACGGTAAAGGGCTTAGCGGAAAAAGAAGTCAAAGCCAATGTGGCAATTTGGCCAATCAATTTCACTGAGGTCGATAACAATCTGCCTAAACTCTATGAGACGGTTCAGCAAAAAACCGATCGTGTTGTGGCGTTTTTAAAGGAACAAGGCTTTAGCGACAGCGAAATTACTGTCTCTTTGCCTTCAATTGAAGATCGCCAAGCCCAAGGTTATGTCGATCCCAACGTCAGATACCGTTACTCGGCAAAAGTGAACCTATCGGTTTATACCCCACAGATTGATCTCATGCTGAATACCCGTAAACAAATGATTAACTTAGTAAAAGAAGGCATAGCGATCGCCAGTCAAGATTATGATAATCGCACTGAGTTTCTGTTTACTGATCTCAACTCAGTCAAACCTGTCATGGTGCAAGAAGCGACTCAAAATGCCCGCGAAGTGGCTGAAAAGTTTGCTAAGGATTCGGATTCTCGGCTCGGAAAAATTAAAAGTGCGAGTCAAGGCCAGTTCACTATTTCAGACCGCGACAGCAGCACGCCTTACATTAAACAAATTCGCATCGTTTCCACACTAACCTATTATTTAAATGACTAAATTTTAGGCTTAATTTGAAGCTCTGAAGCATGAGGAATAAGGCGCTATAGGCCTTATTCCTTATTCCTAAATTAGGTAAAAACACTACATTAAATTTTTCTAATAAATATTGATTGCCTATTGAAAACAACTCCATTAGAATTTTCTCATAAATTACATCTGGGGTGATATAAGTTATGACATCAATTTCTCGTGCTTTTTTCTTACTGCTGGCACTTTCCAGTACTCAAGCTCAGGCTGCCTCAGTCGAAACCATCGAAGTCTTAAATAAACCCTATCCGAATTGGGTCACCTTAGACGCCACCATTGAAGCAGTAAAAGCGGCGACGGTATCGGCGCAAACCTCTGGTCGTATTGTCAAACTCAACTACGATGTTAACGATGTCGTCCCCGAAGGAGCCGCCCTACTGGAAATTACCAGTAAAGAGCAAGGCGCTGAACTGGCAAGCTTTGAGGCTGATCTAGCCAAAGCGAAGGCTTTAAATGTCGAAGCTCAGGCACAATACAAACGTTATAAAGAGCTATTTCCCCAAGGCGCGATTTCTAAGGGCGCGATGGATGAAGCCACCGCCAATGCTAAAGCAACAGAACAAGCCGTCAGTGCAGCACATGCCCGTGTCATCAAAGCCAACGAATCCTTAAGATACACTGTCGTTTCAGCGCCTTTTAGTGGCATAGTCACTGAGCGTTTTGTCGAACTTGGCGAAACCGTAAGCCCAGGACAAGCACTTCTTTCAGGGTTTTCCGCGAGTCAAATGCGCGCCATTACCCAAGTGCCACAGCGTTACATTAACCAACTTAAAAATTCCCCTGAATTTCTCGTCCGTTTAAGTGATGGCCGCGAATTCACCTCAACTGACCTCACGATTTTCAGTTTCGCCGATCCTGTCAGCCACAGTTATCAAGTGCGAATTAATCTGCCAGAAAATGAAGCCAATCTTCAACCCGGTACTTGGGCAAAAGCTTCCTTTAAAAATGGCGATCGGGAAAAAATCCAACTGCCCGCCTCTGCACTGCTCACAATGAACGAACTAAGCAGTGTTTACCTTAAACAAGGCGAAGCCTTTGTGCTGACCCAAGTCCGTGTCACTGAGCCCTTAGATGGCGAGGTAGAAGTGCTTGCGGGCCTTAAGTCGGGTGACAAGGTGGCCGTTGATGCCTACCAAGTGTTGCTCAGCAAGAAGCAATAAATTCCCTAGCGACTTAAGCTTTGTCGAGGTTGTTTTATGAAACATGCTCCAGTACCACAAACCACACTTGGGATTTCCGGACGAATTGCCGCTGCCTTTCAAAATAGCGCCATCACGCCGCTATTAGCACTTCTCGGGCTCTTACTTGGCTTATTCGCCATTTTGGTCACGCCAAAAGAAGAAGAGCCACAAATTGATGTCACCTTTGCCGATGTGTTTATCCCTTTTCCCGGCGCGACACCCACGGAAGTTGAAAACTTAGTCACTCTGCCAGCGGAACAAGTGATCTCCGAAATCAAAGGCATAGATACTCTGTATTCGTTCTCCCAACCCGATGGCGCGCTGATCATCGTCATCTTTAAGGTCGGCGTCGGGCGCAATGATGCCATCGTCAGCCTATACAACCAGATTTATTCCAATATGGATAAATTGCCAAGGGGCGCTGGCGTGGGCGATCCGCTAATTAAACCCCGCGGCATCGATGATGTGCCCATTGTCAGTTTGACCTTGTGGTCTAAGGACAGGCAAGTGTCTGCTGAGCAGCTAACCCATGTCGCCCTTGGATTAGAAACCGAAATTAAGCGTATTCCCGGCACTCGCGAAATCGATACCGTTGGCCAGCACGATATGGTGGCCAACATACGTATCGATCCCGCCAAGATGAACAGCTTTAATCTGACCTACGACAAGTTAAGACAAAGCCTGAATGACAATAATATGGTCTCTATGCCTGCATCCTTAGTGCAAGGCAATCAAGAGATAAAGGTCCAAGCTGGGCAGTTTTTACAATCCATCGACGATCTCAAGCAATTAGTCGTCAGTGTCTATCAAGATAAACAAGGTAAGACTATTCCGATTTATTTGGCGGATATTGCCGAAATCAGCTTAAAAAGTGATATCCCTAAACAGAGCGTTTGGCACGCAGATAAAACCGACATTTATCCCGCCGTCACAATCGCAATTGGTAAACAAGCAGGCCAAAATGCCGTCGATATCGCCGACAGTGTGATTGAGCGGATAGCTAAAGTCGACAATGTGTTGATCCCGGCCAATGTCGAAGTCACAGTGTCACGTAACTATGGCGAAACCGCGGCGGATAAATCTAACACCCTTATTTTAAAACTGATTTTTGCCACCAGCGCCGTAGTCGTGCTGGTCTTTTTAACCATGGGCGCACGCGAATCCTTAGTCGTGGGCGTGGCCATTATTATCACGCTAGCGATCACCCTTTTCGCCTCTTGGGCGTGGGAATTTACCTTAAACCGCGTGTCCTTGTTCGCCTTGATTTTCTCCATCGGCATCTTGGTCGACGATGCCATAGTCGTAGTAGAAAACATCCACCGGCATATGGCGCTCGGCAAAAATTCCTTCAGCGAGCTTATTCCTGTGGCGGTCGATGAAGTCGGTGGCCCGACGATTCTGGCGACATTTACTGTTATCGCAGCCTTGCTGCCGATGGCTTTTGTATCGGGCTTAATGGGGCCTTACATGAGCCCGATCCCCATCAACGCCAGTATGGGCATGTTAATTTCCCTCGTAGTGGCATTTGTGGTCACTCCTTGGCTCAGTCGTAAACTGCTGAAACATAATGACCAACACGATACTGCCCAAGCCTCGCACGAGGATGAAGCTGAAACTAAGATGGTGCGCCTCTTTACTCACTTAATTGGTCCTTTCCTGCTGGGTAAAAATGCCCGTAAGGCAAGAATAGGACTGGCTGCCGGCGTATTTGTGTTGATCGGTATCGCTGTCGCGCTCCCCGTGGGTCAGCTCGTGGTACTGAAAATGCTGCCCTTCGATAATAAGTCCGAGTTTCAAGTGATGGTGGACATGCCAGAAGGCACTCCCGTAGAGCAAACACAAAGAGTATTACAGGATTTGAGTCGCTACCTAACAACCGTCCCTGAGGTCGAGCATCTGCAATTGTATGCGGGCACTAACGCGCCAATGAACTTTAACGGCTTAGTGCGCCACTATTTCCTGCGTCACAGCCAAGAGCTTGGCGACATCCAAGTGAACCTAGTGGATAAGAAACACCGCAAGCGCGACAGCCACAGCATAGCGGTATCGGTGCGAGACGAACTGCAGCAAATTGGCGAGCAATATCAAGCCAATATCAAAGTGGTTGAAGTGCCACCAGGGCCGCCAGTGTGGTCGCCGCTGGTTGCAGAAGTGTATGGCCCAAGTTCCGCTATCCGCGAGCAAGCCGCATATGAGATGCAGGCGCTGTTCCATGAAACCAAAGATGTGGTCGATATCGATATTTTCTTACCCGCCGCCCAGCAAAAATGGCAAGTGATGATCGACCGCAGTAAAGCCAGCCTGATGGCCGTGCCCTACAGCAATATTGTCGACTTGATTGCCACCTCCGTTGGCGGCAAAGATGTGAGTTATTTACATCAAGCCCAGCAAAAACAACCGATACCGATCCGCCTACAATTAAACGAAGGCGCGAAAGTCGATTTAGAGCAAGTACTGAATATGAAGTTACTGAGCCAAACGGGGCAATCTGTGCCAGTCTCTGAGCTGGTAACCATCAAACGTGGCAAAATCGATGCACCGATTATCCATAAGAATATGATCCCTATGATCATGGTCGTCGCCGATATGTCGGGACCACTGGACAGCCCGCTCTACGGCATGTTCGATATGGCGGGCAAAATCGATGGCGCCGATGGCTTAGGGTTTGATCAGCATTATATTCACCAACCCACAGGGTTAGACTCAGTCGCCGTGCTCTGGGATGGCGAATGGAAGATCACCTACGAAACCTTTAGAGACATGGGTATCGCCTATGCAGTCGGTATGATTGCGATTTATTTATTGGTGGTCGCGCAGTTTAGATCGTATCTGGTGCCGCTTATCATCATGGCGCCAATTCCACTGACTGTGATTGGCGTAATGCCTGGACATGCCCTGCTCGGAGCACAATTCACCGCGACGTCCATGATAGGCATGATAGCGCTGGCGGGGATTATTGTGCGTAACTCGATATTATTGGTCGATTTTATTAATCAAGAAACCGCATCCGGCGTGCCCTTTGAGCGGGCAGTGATCCACTCTGGCGCCGTGCGAGCTAAACCTATCATGCTGACTGCATTTGCAGCCATGATAGGGGCATTGTTTATTCTTGATGATCCGATTTTCAATGGCTTAGCGATCAGTCTGATCTTTGGTATTTTTATCTCGACCATACTGACCTTAGTTGTCATCCCAGTGCTGTACTACACGGCCATGAAAAACCGTATGAATACTGTTCAGATATAAACACAAACACAAAATTAACCACAACAAAGGCCATCACCAAGATGGCTTCAAGGAGTAAGGTATGTCATTAGAACGCAGTATTATGGCTTTTGCTGGATTGATGGTGTTACTGTCACTAGTGTTAACCGCCTATGTGCACCACAACTTTCTGTGGTTAACCGCATTTGTTGGCGCTAACCTATTCCAAAGTGCTTTTACCGGTTTTTGTCCTGCCGCCATGGTTTTACGAAAATTGGGTGTAAAATCAGAGGCTGAAATTGCTAAACAAAGCTAAGCCACATACAGTCACTGCTTAAGAGTTAAAATAAGAGATAAGAGTTAGGTGAGCAAGTACACGCTTGGCCTAATACAAGCGTGCCAAAAAGCCGTCAAGGAGAGATAAAGTGACCCACAACCTCGTAACCCGTGGCCAAAGCCTAATGCGCTTAGCCCTATTAAGCTTACAATCACTGGTACTCATGCCACTGCTGCTAATGCCCATGATAGCCAGCGCCGCCGACCAAGATCCTGCAATCGCATGGGATAAAATTGCCGCAGGCGCTATGGTGCTCGATGTTAGAACGCCTGAAGAATTTGCCGAAGGTCATTTAGCGAATGCGGTCAATATTCCCTTTGAGCAAGTGACAGAGGAGTTTGCTAAGCGTGGCATCGCCAAAGATGCTCCCGTCGTCTTGTATTGCCGCAGCGGTCGTCGTAGCAGTATTGCGACCGAAGCCTTAGTCGCTGCCGGATACACCCAAACCTATAATGGTGGCGGCTATTCCACCTTAGTTGAAGCGCAAAAAACGCCCGCTAAGTAATTCAAAACCATCAAATTGGCTCTAGTGTGGGGAAGTAAGGATAAATCACTTAAGTAATGTCACCTCGCTAGGTTTAACGGCTAAAAGCGCCCTAGGGCGCTTTTTTATTGTCTAAATGAATAAGCTTACTTTAAGCAATAGCCTATCAATCAACATTGCTTTATATAAAAAGCTTTTATCCACCCCAACATTAGACGTCTGAGATGGCGGGCGAATAACGAGATATTGAAGTGTCTTATTAGCGTAAATCGATCCAGATAAAAATTAATAATCGTTTTCGCTGCTACACAAGTAACATAAATGATCCGATGTATGGCAAAAAATTAACTATCTAACATGTTCAAAACGTAGATGACCTTCATTAACGCCAGTCTCACTAAAACCATTGGAAATCAAAACCCTTTTTGATGCTTCATTTTCCGCTGAAGTATGAGCAATAATGTTCTTTGTTTTTTCAAAAGAGTAAGCATGGGAAACGAGTGTATTAACGATTTCTGTAGCATAGCCACGACGCTGCCACTCAGGTAGCACTGAATAACCTATTTCAACCATCCCATGACTATCTGGAGGTCCAAAATAACCACCAGAGCCAACTAGTGTTCTCTCTCCTGAAACAGGATTAATATCAACTGCATACCAGCCATACCAACCTTGGGCTGCTTCACCGCCATTTTCATAGCAAGCAAGGAAAAACGCCATTGCATCACAATCATATTCGCCACAAGGCCAAGCATTTGAAACAATTGCATTTAATTTTTCAGCAAGTAACTGTGGTGTTTCAAGCTCTATATGAAGATGATCAGCTGAAGAAGATATCAATACGATCCGCTTAGATGTTATATTTTTTATAATTTTTATTTACTCCAATTTAGGATTTATAGTGCACAGCCTTAAATTCGTGCACTCACTCGCTTAAACCATGCCACAAGAAAAACAACTTACCTCATGAATTAATTTAATTTACCACCCATCCAAGAGATACGCTATTAGGCAAAATGCTTATATGTTAAATTTTGTGAAAATGCGAAAGATTCACACTTATGTATGCAGATTATTAGAAGTAAAGCGTCACACTGATGGGCGTTATAATTATTTAAATGAATATATTTTTTAGACTGTTCTAACGATGAAAAATAAATAAGATTATTTAAAATTTTTAATTGAAAGTTTATCGACATAATTAGCCTCATAAACATAATTGAAGCATGTTCGAGTTCGCAGTGGTAGCTCATATCCTGTACCGCTATTTTGGATGATGTAACACTCAGCATTTTCCTTTATCACACATATTGCATGCTTCCACTTCTCGTTTTGCCGCTCACATTCCCCTTCAAAAACACTTCAACAAATTAGCTCGAATGGCTTAGCCGTCGTCAATCAATTGGCAACTGCCACCCTATTGACAGCCTTTTGCAACAATTTCGCATAATCAATCACTTGAGAAAATATTATCATTATGATGAAAACTTAAAGTTTGTTTTTGTTATTTTTAATTACAAAAAAATATATATATAAATTTCAATGCATTGATAACGGTAAAATCAATCAAAAGCCCTCATATGAAGTCGTAAATTCGTATTCACTTATTCACGTTTATCACATAAAAAAACAAATATTTTAATAAAATTTGGTTACAAATCGTTACAACTTGAATTTATATGCACTATAAATGCCTATTAAATCTAAATACTTACCAACCGCCATACTGTTAACAATTGATTTACAAATTACGTGGTCGCAGATAAATTCACTAACCGAGTAGCATCTGAGTCGTAGTTATTCTTATGAAACATAAAATAATAATGATTAACACTAAATTGACCATGGAAGAAGAACATGACAATCAACAGAACCACTAAAATAGCGTTAAGCCTTTCAAGCTTAGCTATTGCGATCTCAGCCGGTGTACAAGCAGCACCACAAGCCCCAGGTTTTGCCGCAGCATTACAAGCACAAACCTCCCCACTGCCAAAGCGTTACATTGTGAAGTTTAAAAACACTGATGCCGCGGCCATCATGTCAGCCAATAGTGTGCAATCAACGAGTGATCTGCAGTCACTCAATGACGCGACAACAGATACGCTACCAACCACAATGAATTATCAGCCACAAATGGCTGAAATCAGTGCCCAACATACCGCATTAAATAAAGTACAAGCGAAGGAAATGAAGCGTATCGGCCGCAGTAACAGTTACTCGGTGAAACTCGATGCCAAAGGGATCAATGCCTTAAAAACCCGTGCTGATGTGGAATATGTCGAAGAAGATATGCCACGCCGCTTTCTAAGTGAAAGTACGCCTTGGGGCCAAACTTTTGTAGGAGCAACCCAGCTAAGCGACAGCCAAGCTGGCAACCGCACTATTTGTATTATCGACTCAGGCTACGACCGTAGTCACAGCGACTTAGGTGGCAACAATGTCACAGGAACCAATAACTCAGGCACGGGTAACTGGTTTGAGCCGGGCAATAATAACGCCCACGGTACGCACGTTGCGGGGACGATTGCGGCGATTGCCAACAATGATGGCGTGATCGGCGTTATGCCAAATCAAAATGCCAATATTCATGTGATCAAAGTGTTTAATGAATCTGGCTGGGGCTACTCTTCATCCTTAGTCGCTGCCGTAGACACTTGCGTCACCAACGGCGCCAATGTTGTCACTATGAGTTTAGGTGGTTCAGGTTCTAGCACCACTGAGCGTAACGCTCTGGCCGCCCACTATAATAATGGTGTTCTCCTGATTGCTGCTGCGGGTAACGATGGGAATAGCACTCACAGCTACCCAGCATCCTACGATGGCGTCATGTCTGTCGCCTCTGTGGATAGCCATAAAGACCACTCAGCATTCTCCCAATACACCAACCAAGTGGAAATATCTGGCCCTGGTGAAGCCGTTCTATCGACTGTTACCCGTGGCGAAGGCCGTTTAGCCGATATCACTATCGGCAGTCAGTCTTACTTTGACTCAGGTGTCGTGCCACACAATCGCCTGATATCCTCTGGTGGCAGCTATGTCCCCGCACCATTTAACGGTACCAGCACTGCAACTTTGGCAGAATGTACCGTTAGCGGCACAAGCTTCAACTGCGGCAACATGACCAATAAGATTTGTTTAGTGGAACGTGTTGGTAATCAAGGCACTAGCTACCCTGAAATTAACGCAGCTAAAGCCTGTAAGAATGCAGGTGCCAGTGCGACGATTGTTTACAGTAACGCGGTATTACCCGGCTTACAAAACCCCTTCCTTGTCGATGCTAACAACGAAATCAATATGGTTTCTGTATCTGTTGATCGTGCAACAGGCTTAGCATTGCGCAATCAACTGGGCGCGACAGTCACAGTCAGCAACCAAGGCAATAAAGATTACGAGTACTACAATGGTACATCTATGGCGACACCGCATGTGTCAGGTGTTGCGACCTTAGTGTGGAGCTACCACCCAGAGTGTAGTGCGGCGCAAGTCCGTAACGCATTGAAAATGACCGCCGAAGATCTTGGTACTGCGGGTCGTGACAACTACTATGGCTATGGTTTAGTTAATGCAGTTGCAGCAAAAGCCTTCCTAGACGCATCTTGTACTGGTCCAACGGGTCCTGTCGATCCAACCGAACCGGGCGATAGTGTTCTGGTGAACGGTGTGGCGAAAACAGGTTTAGCAGGCGCAACAGGTGAAGAATTACATTTTTCATTTGAAGTTCCAGCAGGTGCAACTAACCTAGGCTTTGTGATGAACGGTGGCACAGGTGATGCAGACTTGTATGTGCAATATGGCGCGGCGCCAACCACCACTAATTACGATTGCCGTCCGTATAAAAGTGGCAATAGTGAGTCTTGTCCAATCACCAACGTACAATCAGGCACTTACTATGCCATGGTGAAAGGCGATTCGGCTTTCACTGGTGTGTCGTTAACGGCGAACTACACAGCGTCTAATGGCGGCGGTACGCCAACGAGCTATACCAATACTGATAACTATAATATTCCTGATAACAAAGCGGCGGGGATCACTAGCCCAATCACGGTTACTCGCACAGGTGATTCAGGTACTGTGACTGCAGTCGTGAACATAGTCCACCCTTACATTGGTGACTTAAAAGTGCAGCTGATCAGCCCTTCAGGAAAAACGGTTACCCTGCATAACAACACCGGTCTTGGTGCAGACAATATCAACAAGAGCTATACCGCAGATATGACAGGTGCTAATTCGAACGGCGTATGGAAGTTAAAAGCAGTAGACAGTGGCCGTGGTGATGTTGGTTATATCGATGGCTGGGAACTGAGCTTCAAATAAATAAAAATCGATACTATTACTGATACTTAAAAGTGATAAACAGAAAGAGCCTGCAATTGCAGGCTCTTTTTTTACAAGACATGTTATTCAATATCTTTGAGAATTTCAGGCTCAATCAACACACTGGTTTCATTATCCGATAACCAAATTTGGCCTTCACTAATCGAAACTTGCAATGCCATATTACGCCCAACAAACGCTTCCATCGCCGTGACGGACTCTTCGGCAATATTCCACACTTTTAAATTCTGATAACGCTCTAACGCTTGCTGATTCTGTTTCCACCAAATCGGTACACTGCGACCACCATAGGTAAAGAGCTGCACGACTTTGGCACGGCCGCTGGCCTTTCGCAGCCATTTTTCATCGGCCTGACCAAACTCAACCCACAGATCAATTTCACCGGATAGGGTTTTGTCCCATAGCTCTGGCTCGTCATCGACGCACAGACCTTTACTAAAACTTAAGGTTTCGCTGGCATTCACAATAAACGCGAGTAAACGCACCATCATGCGGCCATCGGTTTCGGAAGGATGCTGTGCAAGCGTCAATTGATGGTCTTGGTAATAATTCCGATCCATATCGGCTATCTGTAAATTGACTTTAAACACGGTCGCCTTGAGGGCCATAGTCATCCTAAATGCAGAGTGAAATCCTGAAACAGCGAAATCCTAAAATAAGGCTGCCGAGTCTACCTGAGACTCGGCATTAGCTCAAACGAACAATAGAATACGCCCATGAAATCGAACATAAAGTGCAATCGAACAGAAGATTAAATCGAACCCAAGGCTGAATCGGTAAGAAATTAAATCGCACCGGGTCGCAGATGTTTAGCCATGGGGAAATGGGCTTTCAACAAGCTGATTTTTTGCGTATCCGCTACCAGTAGCATGCGCGTACCCAGCTCATACTGTTGACTCAATTCACTGAAAGCGGGTAAAAAACCACGATCTGCGTCGCGGCGAACAAGTTCAGCGAGTTCGACGCTCAAATCCCCTTGGCTGTATATCCAATCGAGGCGCTGTAATAATGGCATGGCGGCGAGCGGCAGTAAGTCCACAGATGTTGCATCATCCAACAAAAGGATTTCACCGCGGCTGACTAAGTTATTAAACGCATTATGGTAATGCTCGGTGGTACGACTATCGAAACGGTCGCCATTGGTATCGAAAAAACGCTCCCAAAATAAGCGGCGTTTCGAGGTTGAATCGAGTTTATCTTGTACTTCGACGCGTCTATCAGCGACAAAATCGAATAACGGTTTGAGTGACTGCGGTAGGCTAGATTCTAAACGCGAGCGAATCGTGCGTGCAAATACCGGTGCTGCGCCCGCAGTGCTGATCGCGACCACTAAACGACCTCGATCCACAATAGAAGGAGTGATAAAGCGGCAAAAGGCGGGATTATCAACGGCATTAACCCAGATACCACGCGCGGTAGCTAAGGTCGCTAACTCGGCATTAAGACTGTCGTTTGCCGTAGCTAAATACACCAAATCATAATTTTGAATGTCGGCATGGACGACTTCACGCTGGGATAACAAAATACGGCCAGCATCTGCATAACGTTGCACTTCAGGGTTCACCTCTGGCGCTACCACGTGGATATTGGCTTCAGTACGTGTCAGCAGTGCTAACTTACGGCTCGCCACATCGCCTGCACCCACCAGTAGAACATTCAAATTAACCGTATCGACAAACAAGGGAAAATATTGCATTAGATGAGATCCTGAACGCTTAGTCCTGCACGACTGGCAGTTGACGCTGTACCCAGCCCTTATAGCCACCAATCATAGAGGCAACGTGGGTGTAACCCATAAGTTGCAGATTATGGGCAGCCAAGGCGGAGCGCGCACCACCCGCGCAGTAGAGTAATATAGGTGTATTTTTATCGGGGAAACGCGCTTCGATATCACGCTCTAAAATACCCCGGCTTAAATGTTTCGCTCGGGGTAAATGATCTTGCAGCCACTCACGATCCTCACGCACATCAACAAGGTGCCAGCGGTCATCGGCCTGATAAGCTTCGATTGTCACTTCGGTGATATTAGGCAGAATAGCGTCAACAAGGGCGGAAAATGCATTGGGATGTTGCATCACTAACTCCTAGATAAGATATTGAATGGCATGATGAATGTCAGCTTATCAGCAAAGTGTAATCTTCTCATCCTGCAGACGCAATCTTTCAGCCTCACCGCAAAGCTGAGAAAGTTGCCAGTGAAAGACTAGTTGTGGCTCTCGCTGCGCTCTGAGCTACATTGCCAGCAAAGCTCAAAACTGCCTTCATTAGTCTCATGGCATTGCACACACTGCCATTGCGGACTTTCAACATCCAACGCATTCAATTGAACTTGTGCCGACGCGTATTGGGACTCACCTACCCATAACTCGACGTTTTGTATCCCAGTAGGGAGTTCACCAATGCCGCCTAATAACGCTTCACCTCTGAGTTCAACATGAATGCCACAGGCTTCCAATAAACCTTTCCATGTATGGGCCTGCAATAAATTACCACCAGCAACTAACACTTTACGTTCTTCCATGCGACATCCTACGGCTACAACTCTCTAGAATATGGGTTGCCGACATCCTACTGCTAAATAGCCGAGGCTGTCGAGCGCTGATTTTTACATCAGTTGTTAAATAAATTAACATTCACTTTTTACAACATAACTGACTATAACTTTGTGAGTTTGCTAGCAGAATGTCAGATACGCCTCAAAATCGATGCAAAAAAAAGCCACCTCGTCGGTGGCTTTTTAACTCCAAATTAACCTTTAAGGCATCATAGGAGGTTGGTCTGCGCCTTCTTTCTCAATCTCAACTGGCATCATGTGTTCACGATTGATACCCAGTTTAACGGCCAAGAAGCTCGCCACATAGATAGAGGAATAAGTACCCACAAAAATCCCCAACAGCAATGCAGTCGCAAAGCCATGGATCATAGTGCCGCCCTTAAGGAACAAGGCCACAACAGTCACCAAAGTCGTGCCCGTTGTAATAATGGTACGGCTCATAGTTTGAGTGATTGAAATGTTAACTATTTCTTCAGGATCGCTCTTACGCAGCTTAAGGAAGTTCTCACGGATACGGTCAAATACCACAATAGTATCGTTAAGTGAGTAACCCACCACAGTCAACAAGCCCGCCAATACGGTCAAGTCAAATTCCAATTGAAATAACGAAAACACCCCTAATGTCACGATGACATCGTGCGCCAGTGCCGCTACAGAACCAAACGCTAAGCGCCATTCGAAACGAAACGACACATAGATCATGATACAAATCAGCGCGACTAATACCGCCAATGCACCTTGCTCTGCCAGTTCTTTACCCACTTGTGGGCCAACAAACTCAACACGCTTCTGCTGCACTTGTGGGTCAACTTTCTGCGCGGCTTCCATGACAGACTTAACCTGCACATCGCTCTTAACGCCTTCTTTCACCTGTAAACGTACAAGTACGTCACGGCTAGAACCGAAGTTTTGCACGATCGCACCTTCGGAATCTGGCGTCGTCAGTTGCACACGCAGTGCATTCAAATCAACCGGCTGAGTAAACTCCATTTCAACAACAGTACCGCCAGTGAAATCAAGACCCCAGTTAACGCCATTAGTTGCGAGTGATACCAGCGAGCCCAGCACTAACACTGCCGACATAACGCTAATAGGCAGTGCATGGCGGAGGAAGTTTACTGTATGTTTTAAGGATAAAACTTCAATCATTGTCACTTCCCCTTAGATAGACAGAGTCTTCACGCGCTTACCACCCCAAATCGCGTTAACGATTGAGCGAGTACCCACGATGGCGGTAAACATAGAAGTCGCAATACCTATCATTAAGGTCACAGCGAAGCCTTTAATCGCACCAGTACCTACGGCAAACAAAATGAGCGCAGTGATGAAGGTGGTGATGTTCGCATCGGCGATAGTTGAGAAAGCATTACCATAACCTTCATGGATAGCCTGCTGTACGCTACGTCCGGCACGAAGCTCTTCACGAATACGCTCATAAATCAGCACGTTGCCGTCAACCGCCATACCGACCGTCAATACCATACCGGCAATACCGGGTAGGGTTAACACAGCGCCAGGGATCATAGACATAACGCCCACAACCATGACTAAGTTTGCGGTTAAAGCCAGGTTAGCAATAAGCCCAAAGCTACGGTAGTAAACCAACATAAAGAGTAAGACAACTGCCATACCCCATACCATAGCTTGTACACCGCTTTGAATGTTTTCAGCACCTAAGCTTGGACCAATGGTACGTTCTTCAACAATTGATACAGGAGCAATCAAGGCACCCGCACGCAGTAATAGCGCAAGGTTTTGTGCTTCACCATGACTTAAGCCAGTGATCACAAAGTTACGGCCTAAACGGGCTTGAATGGTCGCGACAGAAATCACTTCTTGGATTTTCTGCATCTTAACGCTGCCATCGGCATTGCGATCACCACTGTCTTTATATTCGATGAACAAAGTCGCCATAGGCTTGCCTATGTTGTCTTTGGTCACGTCAGAGAAAATGGTACCGCCTTTAGCGTCGAGGTTGATACTGACCTGAGGACGACTGTACTGGTCAAAGCTAGGTTGCGCGCCAGTGATATGGTCACCCGTCAACATCACTTCTTTCTTCAATATCACAGTGCCACCTTCGCGGCGCTGATACACTTCAGAACCTGCAGGTACACGGCCTGATTGCGCAGCATTCGGATCGGCTTTGTCATCCACCATGTGGAATTCAATTGATGCGGTTGCACCTAAGATTTCCTTAGCGCGAGCCGTATCTTGCACACCTGGCAGCTCAACGATAATGCGCTCAGCGCCTTGACGTTGTACTACAGGCTCAGCCACACCTAACTCGTTAACACGGTTACGAATGGTAGTAATGTTTTGTTGAAGTGCTTCTTCTTTAATCTGCTTTAGATAAGCTTCACTCATCACAGCTTGCAGCGCGAAATCTTCGCCACGGCTAGCGTCGGTGAACACCATATCTTTATTGCGAGTCTTAAGGAAACGCTCGGCAGTCGCTAAGTTTTCAGCATCACGGAACTTGATTTCAATTCCAGTAGCATTAACACGAATACCAGCATAACGAATGGTTTCTTCACGTAATTGTGAACGGAAATCAGCAACTTTAGCTTCTTCCATCTTACGAATCGCTTCGCCCATGTCCACTTCCATGAGGAAATGCACACCACCGCGAAGATCAAGACCGAGCTTCATTGGGCTGCCGCCCATGGACTCGAGCCACTTAGGCGTCGCAGGCGCTAAGTTAAGTGCCACAGTAAACTTGTCACCTAAGCTGTCAGCAATCAGTTCTTTAGCCAGTAGCTGTTGATCCGCATTTTGCAAACGGACCAACAACTGACCTTTTTCAAGCTCAGAGCGCTTTACCGCAATGCTCTTACTGGCTAACAGCTCGTTCACACTGGCTTGGGTAGATGCTGTTACTTCAGCACCTCGAGTCGCCACCACTTGCACCGCATGATCTTCACCAAAAAGGTTAGGTACGGCATAGAAACAACCTATGGCGATGACGAGCATCACCATAATGTTTTTCCACATTGGGTATTTATTTAACACGCCTGAGCCCTCTTGGCTTACAACGACTGGATAGAGCCCTTAGGCAATACAGCTGCAATATAGTCTTTTTTGATCGTGATTTGTGTTGTGTCGTTCAAGCTCAGTAACACGTAATCGCTTTCGTCGCTGATTTTTGCAATCTTGCCTAAAATCCCACCACTGGTTAACACTTCATCGCCTTTGCCTAATGAAGACATCAGATTTTTGTGCTCTTTAACGCGTTTTGATTGCGGACGGAAAATCATGAAATAGAAAATCAGGCCGAAAATCGCCAGCATGAAAATCAGTTCCATCGTGCCGCCACCTTGTGGTGCGCCGGCAGCGCTTGCATATGCATTTGAAATAAACATAGTTTTTCTCTTCTTATTAGCAAAAAATCAATCGACTAACTCTGGTACTTCGCGACCTTGACTGGTATAGAAGTCCGCCACAAAGGCGTCTAATGTACCCGTCTCAATCGCACCGCGCAAACCTTCCATTAACATTTGATAGTATCTCAAGTTGTGAATGGTGTTTAAACGCGCACCCAGAATCTCATTACAACGATCTAAGTGGTAAAGATACGCCCGTGAATAATTTTTACAGGTATAACAATCACACTTAGTATCAAGTGGTGACGTGTCATCTCTATGACGCGCATTGCGTATTTTGATCACACCTTCACTTGTAAACAGATGACCGTTGCGGGCATTACGGGTTGGCATCACACAGTCAAACATGTCAACACCACGACGTACACCTTCAACTAAATCTTCTGGTTTACCGACCCCCATCAGATAGCGAGGTTTGTCTGCAGGAATTTGCGGGCAAATATGCTCAAGAATGCGATGCATATCTGCTTTAGGCTCACCGACAGCCAAACCACCGACGGCATAACCGTCGAAACCAATATCGACTAAGCCTTTTAAGCTTTCGTCGCGTAAATCTTCATACACACCGCCCTGAATAATACCGAAGAGTGAGTTAGGGTTCTCTAAACGGTCAAATTCATCACGCGAACGTCTTGCCCAACGTAAAGACATCTGCATTGACTTGCGCGCTTCATCTTCGGTGGCAGGATACGGGGTACATTCGTCAAAAATCATCACCACATCACTGCCCAATGCATCTTGAATTTGCATTGATTTTTCAGGATCTAAGAATATTTTTTCACCATTAATGGGCGAACGGAAATGCACACCTTCTTCGGTGATCTTACGGATATCGCCAAGACTAAACACTTGGAAACCGCCCGAGTCCGTTAAAATAGGACGCTGCCAGTTCATAAAGTCATGCAAGTCACCGTGCTTACGCATAATTTCTTCGCCTGGGCGCAACCATAAATGGAAAGTGTTACCGAGCAAAATATCCGCGCCAGTGGCACGGACTTCTTCCGGTGTCATGCCTTTCACTGTGCCGTAGGTTCCTACAGGCATAAAAGCGGGGGTTTCTACTGTGCCACGATCAAAAATTAACCGACCACGGCGCGCACGCCCGTCGGTAGTGTCTAATTCAAATTTCATAATTCACCTCGCCAGATAAACAGTCTGACTACATTTTTAATGGCTAATGCCATTTTGATTAACAATAGAGATGGGGACAGCCTTAAAAGGTTCAATCTTTTAACGAAAAAAATTGCCGCACAATCTCACTTTGGGCGGCTATTTTAAAACAAAATCTTGGTCTAGTGGGCTTTTTTCGTCACAAACATCGCATCGCCATAGCTAAAGAAGCGATATTTTTGCGTGATAGCATGTTGATACGCCGCCATAACATGATCAAAACCAGCAAAAGCACTCACTAACATGATCAAAGTTGATTCAGGTAGATGAAAATTTGTCACCATAGCATCGACCACTTGGAATTGATAACCTGGGTAAATAAAGATATCGGTATCGCCGCTAAAAGCTTTGAGCTCGCCAAGGCTTGCGCGTGCCGCACTTTCTAAGGAGCGCACTGACGTCGTCCCTACGGCCACCACACGTTTACCCGCAGCTTTGGTTTGCGCGATTAAATCCACGACATCCTGCGGCACATTCGCCCACTCGGAATGCATCTTGTGTTCAAGAATAGTATCGACACGCACTGGCTGAAATGTTCCCGCGCCCACATGCAAGGTCACAAACGCGACATTCACGCCCTTGGCTTTTAATGCATCAAGCATGGCATCGTCAAAATGCAAACCCGCCGTTGGCGCAGCAACTGCACCAGGGTTTTGGTTATACACGGTTTGATAGCGCTCTTTGTCGGCATCTTCATCGGGTCTATCGATATAAGGAGGCAAAGGCATGTGCCCTACTGCTTCAAGCACTTCTAAGATGGTTAACTCTGATAACAACTCAAGTTCAAACAAAGTATCGTGGCGGGCGACCATCTTCATTTGATAGCCACCGTCGAGATGGATTAACGAATCCACTTTCGGGGATTTAGAGCTGCGAACATGGGCGAGGATGCGCTTATCATCAAGCATACGCTCAACTAAAATTTCTAACTTACCGCCACTGGCCTTTTGACCAAACATGCGCGCGGGGATCACTCGGGTATTGTTGAACACCATTAAATCACCGGGATTAATCATCCCCAGCAAATCGGTAAACTGTTTGTCGCCTAACGCGCCAGAGTTGCCGTCTAAGGTTAACAGACGGGATGCATTACGCTGCGCCATAGGATAACGAGCGATCAGCTCATCGGGGAGATCGAAAGAAAAGTCTGCAACGCGCATATTGGCCTCTAGATAGCTTAGAACGGCGGCTAGTCTATGGTTAGAGGCCAATAAGATCAAGATTACTTATTGCTAGTGTCCACTTCTTGCTCGGGTTCCACTGGATTGATGCCATCTTGGGGCAGGTCATCGGCATCGAATTTTAGCCGCGAGCGACTAAAGTCATCCATGCTGAAACGGTGTTGTTCAAAGGGGATTTCTATTAGCACTTTTTTGCGCTTCTGCTGCTCGTCTTTACCAAGCATTTTGGTGAACCAGTTCCACATCATCCATGATCCTAAAAAAGGTTATTGATTTTATTTCACTTTTCCCATATCGATTATTATATCAACGTTTAAGTCAGCCATAATTATTCACGGCGAATCAAATGTCATTATCAATAAAAAGCGAAAAAATACTGCATTTTTAGCTTCGGCGCTTTCCTAAGCGCGCTTGTGCATGATACCGTGAACCGACGTGGTTAACCAAGCACAAATAATGAACTTTCTTACACACTTACATCTCGCCGACATCAGTAAAACCCACCTTGCTGCCAACGTAGCAGGTAACTATATTCAAGCGCCAATTGCGCAAGCCCCAATGGAGTTACGCCAAGCCTTATGGCTAAACCAAGAGATTAATACCCTTTGCGCCAGCCATGAATTGACGATTGAATTAATGGAAGCTTTCCCTGCGCCCTTAAGAAGCATAGCAGCAGAACTCATGGCGGTGAGTTTCGATCACTATTTAGCTTACTATTGGGAAGAATATCACCACCAACCCTTGGATGAATTCAGCAGCAAGGCCTATGACGCGCTAGATTCTTTCGCCACGCAAGGCGTTGATCCATACCATCCAGAGGCATTATTTACACTCTTGCCCACAATGCGCAGCGCCGATTGGCTAGGCAGCTACACCACTGAAAAAGGATTACAACAAGCCTTAGCACAAGTAGCCAAACAGCATCCGCAAGCCGCACTGTTTAAAGATACCCATAAAGTCGTCAATAAAATGCAGATAGAAATCGAAACCGCGTTCCGCACTTTTTATCCGCAGCTGATGGCTTATGCCCGTATTTGGAGCCGTAAGACGCCTGCAGAATATTTGCCCTCCCCCCTCTAAGAATAAGCAAGCATGAGATTATGCTGTGTGCCTGCGTAAATTTTGCTAGTATGGCCGCGCAAAAATGAGGACAAGATGCAGATATTTGATTACCAGCCCCCAGCAGTTCCTTGGCTAGACATACGCTATAAAGATAGAGATCTGATTATCATCAATAAACCTTCGGGATTATTATCTAATCCGGGTCGAGCGGCTCACACCTTTGATTGCGCGTTAACCCGCTTACAAGCCCTTTATCCAGAAACAATTTTAGTGCATAGGCTCGACTGCGCGACCTCGGGCATTATGGTGTTCGCCCGTAATAAAAAAGCGGAGTCGCATTTAAAAACACAGTTTCAAGATAGACAGAGTAAGAAAATCTATATCGCCGAAGTGATGGGACATGTGCTGCAAGATCAGGGGATTATTGACCTCGCGATAGTGCCAGACACTGAACATCCGCCCTATCAAAAAACGCTACAGGTGGGAGAGACTGGCGGCAAAAGCGCCCTCACCCACTATCGAGTTTTAGAGCGCCGAGAAAACAGCACCTTAGTCGAGCTTTCGCCAGAAACCGGCCGTACTCATCAATTGCGTGTGCATATGCTCGCCCTAGGCCATGCAATTTTAGGCGATGAATTTTACGGTGATGCCGAGGTTATCAAGGCCAAACCGCGTTTATGTTTACATGCACAAAGCTTAAGTTTGACCCATCCCTATTCGGGTAAACCGCTGTTTTTTAGCAGCAAACATCCCTTTTCGTTATAATGTTAAAAGTCATTTAGATTCTTCAAAATTCAGCGTACTGAGCCAAAATATAAAATTATCTCAAATTAGATCACGTCTTTAAATGGAATGTTATTACTGATATCCCCTTGTCTGCATAGCGTTTATTCATAACACTGTGCACCATCTCGTTCACCAGTTTTGTGTCATGTACATTCGCTGGGGTCACTTTGGCTGCCACTATTCCGCCTTGATGATTCACAATCAAATGCAGCTTAAAACCATAGAACCACCCCATGGTGCCTTTACCTCTGCACGCCAGTCCCGCCAAGGTTTTATGGCGATAAATACGTAGGTTATGACACACTTTGATGCTAGTTGAATCAACAAATTCAATGCCAGTGGGGTCACTCTTGAGGCTGGCAAAGTAGCTGCAAAGCGGCACTAAAGCTTTGGGCATCACCTCAAGAAAGCGGGTATAGCTGAGTAAATTAGGAAAAGCAGATTTGTAGAAATGAGCCAGATAGCCGATGTAGAAGTTCTTGAAATCACGGTGGTGAGACATCTGAAAAAGTATGATGATGGTCATCACTTCGCTCATCGTCATACGGCCAGCGCGTTGACGCTTGCGTGTACCATCGGTTAACAGCGTTTTTTCCCATTCTGGAATGAAAACAGCGCAAAAATCATCGACATCGCAAAACACTTCCACTAATTTATGCATAGGCCCTCCGGTGTGATGGGGTTTCTCTTGGTCGAAAGATCCGATCACTTGGAGGGCTATTAGTTCAACATTTCTTATCCCATATATGGACTCCACCTCTGTTTAGCAAAAGTTTCGACAAAAAGATTAGATACGCACGTATATACGGTTTTTTATTGAAGAAGCTATCTTCTAACCCATGATCTATTCGCACCCTCTGTCCTTATCGAGATTGTAGCGTTATTAACGCTGTCGGGATAAACAGGTTTTCAGAAGGTTGGTCTTACATATTTGTTAATGCATTTTGCTGAACTTTTTATAAAACTTTTTCTAAAACAATATTCTATATGGTCTGACTGTTATATTCGGTTCTGTAATTGAGTAATGCCCATGCGGTGCGAACGGTTTTATTGATTAACGCGACACAAGCACGTTTTATACCCACTCGCCTGACTAAATTGATAAGCCATGGCTGTTTATAGGTTTTTCCCTCTGCTGGCAGCCTTGATATAACAGAGAGTGCGCCTTGGTAGAGGATTGAACGCAGGTATTTATCGCCACCATGCTTATCTATTCCAATCATAACAACCTTACCTCCACTGCTGTGTTATTTAGGGGTAACACCAACGAAGACAGCCGCATGCCGGCCATTCTTAAAACCTTGACCGTCACCTAAGCAAGCCAGCTGCACCAATATGACTAACGCCTTCGAGTTTCATCAAGCGTTTACAAGGTTCTGATTGAGTGACCCACTGCTTTAACTGTAACGTTACCGCTTTGTAGTGCTCTTCTGTTGTTTGATATTGTTGCCATAAAATCATGAACAATGGTTTGATTTGCTCAGGTAAGTCTGTTGATTCTGGCGAAATAAAGTGAGTGATGGCTTGCCCTAATGACTTTTTACCTAACGTGATGATAGCGCCATATTCAAAACACAACGCTCGTATGTGGTTACCCAGTGATGTGATTGTTCGGTCGAACCATTTTCTGCTGATTTGAATCGCTTGAATATTCTGTTGTGATAGGTCTTTAACCTGGCAGAAAGTCATTCCTAACTGTGTTGATGCGATGGCAATGCCGATAGCATCATTAGCATCTGTTTTTTGATTGCTGATATAGAGTTTTACTTTTTTAGGTGCCATCCCTTTGACTTCATACCCAAATGATTGTGCGACTCGAGCCCAGTAGTGAAAGCTAGCACAGCCTTCCATAGCAACGACATAAGGAGGAGAGTTGGCAAGAAGGTCTTTCGTTTTTTGTGGTGACATGGCTTTATTGAATAACAACTCACCATATGGATTCACTTTACAAACTTGAATGACTTTTTTGCAAGGTCGAGAGATATTATTGTAGGCTTACTCATGTATGGACTCCTTTTGTTTTGGTCGACACCAACTTACGACTGTAGGTTGTTGGAGTCCATACATCGAGTTCAGCTAAACTAAGGTTCCAACACATCAGCTAAGCAGGTGAATTCGGTTAGGCAGGTAATATGAGTGAGTGCGAGCGAGTACTTATGAGCGTTGCATAAAAAAACCGATGACATGGGCATCGGTTTTTGATCTTTTCAGCGAGATAGGCATTAGAGCTAGGCTCGATTTTTATATATATTATACACTCGAGCAACCTCAAGGACTTCATCTTGAGGTTGTTTGCTATGTAATGTTACAGCCGGATACCACCATCGATTTCAAACACACGACCGTTAACATAATCGTTTTCAATAATAAAACGTACGGTAGAAGCTATCTCATCGGCATGACCTAAGCGGCCAACAGGCACGAGTTTCTCTAAACGCTCCAACGCTTCTGGCTTCATTGCCGCAGTCATCTCGGTCGCAATCACACCAGGTGCCACGGCTGCACTACGGATATTGTAGCGCGCTAACTCCTTCGCCCAGCCGACGGACATAGCCGCAACACCCGCTTTTGAGGCCGCGTAATTTGATTGGCCCATATTGCCCGCCTTAGCAAGGCTAGAGATGTTAACAATCACCCCCGCTTGACCCGATTCAATCATGGCCGCTGCGGCCTCACGGCCACAGAGGAAACTGCCGGTCAGGTTCACATTGATCACCGATTGGAATTGCTCGTAAGACATACGATCAGTGACCTTACCGTCTTTGGCTTTGACTAACATGCCATCACGCAGAATACCGGCGTTGTTCACTAACACGTTCACTTGACCAAAATCTTCGAGAATATAGGCAAAACCCGCGACGACATCTTCTTCGTCGGTAATGTCTAAGGCATAACCTTGGACTTCAGTGTCCGATCCAAGCTCAGCGCAGGCTCGCTCGAGTTTTTCTTGGTCCACATCGATAAGCGCTATCTTAGCACCCGCCTGCGCAAAATTTTGCGCCATTGCTAAGCCTAAGCCACCCGCGCCGCCAGTAATGACGACAACCTTATCTTTTAAATCCATCTGGTGATCCCTTGTTATCTGTGTCTATTTTTTAAGTGGTGCAAATTGTTCAAATATACTGGAAAAATCTCGGCGACCATTGCCTTGTCTTGCATGATTAACATACAAGCTGCGGGCTAAAGCGCCCATTGGCGTGCTAGAGTTGCTCAATAATGCAGCTTCTTGTGACAGACCGAGATCTTTGACCATCAAATCTACCATAAAGCCACCCTGATAGCCCTTAGAAGAAGGCACTGTTTCCATCACGCCTGGGCAGGGATTGTACTTCTCTAGCGTCCAGTTTCCGCCACTGCTGACCTTCATAATGTCGGATAACACTTTGGGATCGAGGCCATGATCGACGCCCATTTGCAGCGCTTCGGAAGTACCGACCATCAACACAGATAACAGCATGTTATTGCAGATTTTCGCGACTTGCCCCGCACCTGGACCGCCTGCGTGGAAGATATTCACACCCATAGCCTTAAGTACGGGCTGCGCACGTTCAAAAGCGTTATCCGAGCCACCACAAATAAAAGTTAACGTACCCGCTGCCGCACCTGCCGTGCCGCCAGAAACTGGTGCATCCATAAACTCGATGCCACTTTTAGCCGCTTCGGCCGCCACTAATTGTGCGCTTTGTGCATCGATGGTTGAACAATCGATGAGCAAGGTATCACCTGCAACTACTTCTAGGAGCCCTTTGTCTGTTCCATTGCCTAAATATAAACTTTTCACATGCTTGCCCGCAGGCAACATTGTAATCACCACAGTTGCACCCGCTGCAGCGCCGCAGGCGGTACTTGATACTAAGGCGCCTTTTTCGGCCAATTGCTGCATAGCCTCGGGGACTAAATCAAAGACGCGAACCGTCATGCCTGCTTTTAATAAATTGGCCGCCATTGGGCCGCCCATATTACCTAAACCGATAAAGGCTACTGTACTCATGCCATCACTCCTGTGTTGTTCTTTTTAGTGTTGTGATAATGCTATCAAATTGATTATGCTGTCATTATCACAGAGTAAAGCGAGCTTAGCTAAGCCGATAAATACAGCGCTTAGCCAACTCGGCCCTTAAACGCTTAACTCAGTTGGTTAAAGGGATGCGCCTCGCCCCATGGGGAAGCCAATATTTGCTCAAGTACCGCTGTGGGTACTGAGTTAACATCCTTAAAACGCCATTGAGGTTTCTTGTCTTTATCAATCAAGAGTGCACGAACACCTTCGCAGAAATCACCGTGGGCACACACGTTAACACTTGCGGTTAACTCCCACTTGAAACATTGAGCTAAGCTAAGCTTAGTCCCTAACTGCCCTTGGATATAGACCAAGTGCCAGCTGATAGGGCTACCCGCAAGGAAGGTGTCCCGCGCTTTCATTAACCACTTTTCTTCCGATACCAAAGTTGACATGCGTGCTGCAATATCCTGCAGACTGCCCGCCATAAGCCTGTCGATTATGTCTTGGCTTTCGGCTAATACACTGTCGCCCTTAGGAATATCCACTTGATTAGACAGCTCGTTGATCATGCTATCTAAACGTTGATGATTAAGTGCTGGCGTATCACTCCAATCTAAGGTTGCCATGGCATCAAACATCAGTTCTTTGTCGTCACGGTTCAGGTAATGATCCGCAAGGCCCACATAACAGGCATCGGCGGCATTGAGTTGATAGGCGGTCAATCCCAAAAACAATCCCATCTTGCCCTGCATACGATTAAGGAAATAACTGCCGCCCACATCGGGATACAGGCCGATAGTCACCTCAGGCATAGCGATACGCGAGGTTTCGGTAACGACTCTGTGACTTGCACCCGCCATCAAACCGAGGCCGCCGCCCATGACTATGCCATCACCCCACACCAACACAGGTTTGCCAAAGGTATGCAGTAGATAATCGAGGCGATATTCCTCTTCGAAGAAAACCTTTGCTTCCTCAGTCACTTGCCCATTAGCGGCAATGGAAGCATGGTATAAAGCGCGCACATCACCACCAGCACAAAATGCCTTCTCACCGCTGCCATCTAATACGATGCAAGCGATAAGGGGATCTTTCTTCCACAGATTAAGCTGCGCCGTCATAGCGCGCACCATGCCTAAATCTAAGGCGTTGAGGGCTTTTTCCACATTGAGTGTGACTACTCCAACCAATTTGCCAGAAGCAGTGGCTAAGGTTTGAAACACCACATTTTGTGTGGTCGTGACCTGATTTGCGACATGCTCGACCACGTCATTATCTACTACATTCGTCATTAGCGGTTTCTCCACTCAGCTTTACGTTTCCCTAAAAACGCATTCACGCCTTCGGCCTGATCTTCAGTATCAAATAATCCGACAAATAACTCACGCTCAATCGGTAGCGCTTGGCTACGCGCCATAGTGCGCCCCGCTTGAATAAGCGTCTTACACGCAGTCACGCTGCTTGGGCTTTGATTCGCCACTTTGACGGCTAAGGTGATTGCCGCATTAAGCGCTTCGCCAGTATCGACCACTTCTTCCACTAAACGTAGATTCAATGCCTGAGTCGCATCGATACGCTCACCGCATAAAATCATCCGCTTAGCCCAACCTTCACCGACTAGAGCGGTCAGATTCTGAGTGCCACCCGCACAGGGTAATAAACCGACCGTCGCTTCGGGTAATGCCATTACAGCTTGAATTTCGGCGATACGAATATCGCAGGCCAACGCGACTTCTAAGCCGCCGCCCATGGCATAGCCATTAATCGCGGCAATCGACACACCGCGGAATTGGCTTAAGGTTTCAAAGGCTTCACCAAAATGCTTTGCCATCGTTGCCGCATTACCTTTGTCACCATCGCTAAATAGTTTTAAATCGGCGCCAGCGGAGAAGAACTTTTGCCCTTGGCCCGTTAACACTAAGGCGTAAATATCTTTATTGGCATTCAGCTCAAGCACTTTGGCTTTAAGCGCCTGCAAACTCTCGGCGGTCCAAGTGTTGGCTGGCGGATTGTTCATGGTCAGAATCGCCGTGTGGCCTTCGATACGTTCAACTAAATATTCCATCTTTATAGACTCCTTTTCAGTTATCGCCGACCTGTAAGTCACGCATATTGCGAGTTGAATTACAGGATTTGTCCTGCATTTTCATCGAGTAAACGACGGGCGATAATTAAGCGCATAATTTCGTTAGTGCCTTCTAAAATCTGGTGTACACGCACATCACGGAAATGACGTTCCAGCGGGTACTCCCTTATATAACCATATCCACCATGAATTTGCAGCGCCGCATCGCAGACTTGAAAACCCACATCGGTGGCAAAGCGTTTCGCCATAGCGCAATAAGCCGTGGCCTCAGGATCGCCACTATCGAGTTTAAAGGCCGCAAGGCGCACCATTTGGCGGGCTGCGACTAACTCGGTTGTCATATCGGCAAGTTTAAATTGCAGCGCTTGGAAAGCCGCTAAAGGTTTACCAAATTGCTGACGCTCATTCATATATTGAGTTGCGCGCTCTAAAGCCGACTGCGCCGTCCCCACAGAACAGGTAGCGATATTGATGCGACCGCCGTCTAAGCCTTTCATCGCGAACGCAAAACCTTGGCCTTCTTCACCGAGCAAGTTCGCTACTGGCACGCGCACGTTTTCAAAGGTGATTTGACGGGTCGGCTGGGCATTCCAGCCCATTTTATCTTCAGCTTTACCATAAATAACGCCAGCGGCATCCGCCGGAATCGCAATGGCCGAAATCCCCTTAGGCCCAGCTTGACCCGTACGGCACATCACGACTAAAAGCTCAGTGGCGCCAGCACCCGAGATAAACATTTTCGAGCCTGAAATCACATATTCATCGCCGTCGCGCACCGCTTTAGTTTGCAAAGATGCAGCGTCCGAACCCGCGCCCGGCTCAGTCAAACAGTATGACGCTAACATCTGCCCAGTGGTTAACGGCTCAGACCAAGTCTGACGCAGGGTTTCAGTGCCCCAAGTCGTCACCATCCAAGTCGCCATATTGTGAATGGTCAGCATGGCCGTGGTCGCGGTGCAGCCTTTGGCAAGTTCTTCAAAAATAATCGAGGCATCGAGGCGCGATAAACCCATGCCACCTTCGGATTCTGGCGAATACAGAGAGCAAAAACCTAGCTCACCGGCTTTTTGGATCACGTCTTTGGGGAAATGATGTTCTTCATCCCACTTGGCGGCGAACGGGGTTAATTCTTCCGCGGCAAACTGGCGCGCAAGATCGGCAAACTGACGTTGGTCATCGTTGAAATTAAAATCCATTGGGCTCTCCTATGACTCTATGGTCACTTTTTTATTGAATAAATTGGGCGCCATAAAGACGCCACGGTTTATAATCGAGCTTAGCGTAGGTTAATGCTCATATTTGGCGTTGAAGCTACGGCGATATCGGACTCAAACCAGCGGGAAGTGATGGTCTTGGTCTCGGTATAGAAACGCACCGCTTGCTTACCATAAGCATGTTGATCGCCGTAGAAACTGCCCTTCCAACCGGTAAATGAGAAGAAAGGTAATGGCACAGGAATAGGCACGTTAATCCCCACTTGGCCGACTTCGATTTCGTGTTGATATTTACGGGCCGCCGCGCCGCTAGCGGTAAAGATAGACGTGCCGTTGCCATAAGGGCTGGCGTTGACTAATTCGATAGCGGCTTCTAAGGAGTCTGATTTCATACAACAGAGTACAGGGCCAAAGATTTCTTCCTTGTAGATGCTCATCTCAGTGGTGACTTTATCGAACATGGTTGGGCCAATCCAATTACCGGATTCATAACCTTCTACGGTAAAATCGCTGCCATCGAGTAAACACTCGGCGCCTTCGGCTTTACCTTGGGCGATAAGTTTAAGCACCCGCGCCTTAGCGGCTGGGCTGATAACCGGACCATAACCCGCTTCTTTATCGTCCCATAAACCTGGGCGAACTTTGGCTAACGCTTCTTTTAATTCTGGGATCCACTCTTTCGCGGCACCCACAAACACGGCAACCGAAATCGCCATACAACGCTGACCCGCCGCGCCAACAGAAGCGCCGACTAAGTTGTTGATCACTTGCTGTTTGTTTGCATCTGGCATGATAACGCAGTGGTTTTTCGCGCCCGCAAAGGCTTGCACGCGTTTTAAGTTATCGGTACCTGTTTTATAAATATATTGACCCACAGCCACAGAACCGACAAAGGAAATGGCTTTAATCGCAGGGTCTGCCAGCAAAATATCGACGGCTGTTTTATCACCGTGCACTAATTGCAATACGCCTTTAGGTGCGCCCGCCTCAACAAACAGCTCAACCAGGCGCTGCGGCGTCATAGGGTCTTGTTCAGAAGGCTTTAAAATGAAAGTGTTACCGCAGGCAATCGCCAATGGGAACATCCATAACGGGATCATCGCAGGGAAGTTAAATGGCGTAATACCCGCACACACACCGAGTGGTTGAGTGTAACTGTAAGTATCAATTGAACGCGCGACGTTCTCGACGGTTTCGCCCATCAATAATGACGCCACGTTACAAGCATGTTCAGCAACTTCGATACCACGCCATACATCGCCCTTGGCATCTTCAAAGGTTTTACCAGTTTCCTTTGCAAGAATGGTCGCCAATTCGTCGTGATGTTCTTTTAGCAGATGTTGATAACGCAACATGACGCGCGCGCGTTCAGACACTGGCACTTCTTTCCAGGTTTTAAAAGCCGCTTTGGCGCTAGCAATCGCAGCGTGAACTTCTTCGCTAGTGGCAGCATTAATCACAGCAATCGGCGAGTTATTCGCGGGATTGGTGACAATAATCTGTGATGTGCCCGTACCTTGGATAAACTCGCCGTCAATGTAATGCTTTACTTGTGTGGTCATGTTGCAATCCTTTCCTTGTAGAGTGATGGGCTGGCGGTGCGATATTATGATTATCCTCAAGGGAAGTGATTGCCCTTGCCAGCCCCGTCTTGTTGATTTAACTAAAACCTGATTTGACAAAAACCTTTGCGATTAGACCTCAATCGCCATCGCTGTTGCTTCACCACCGCCGATACACAGCGAGGCGACACCGCGTTTAAGGCCGCGGGCTTTTAAAGCATGGATTAAGGTCACTAGTAAACGTGAACCCGAGCAGCCAATAGGATGACCTAAGGCGCAGGCACCGCCATTGACGTTAACCTTAGCTATATTTAAACCGAGCTCAGACACGGCAAGCATAGTCACCATGGCGAAGGCTTCGTTGATTTCGAATAAATCAACTTCATCCGTTGACCAACCGACATTGGCCAGTAATTTCGCCATAGCGCCGACAGGTGCAGTGGTAAAGAGTGAAGGCTCTTGGGCGTGGGTCGTGTGGCCTTTAATGGTGGCTAATACAGTTAAGCCTAAACGCTCAGCTTCGCCACGCGAGGTCAGCATCAATGCCGCTGCGCCATCGGAAATAGAGCTAGAGTTCGCCGCTGTGATAGTGCCATCTTTGGTAAAGGCTGGGCGCAGCGTAGGAATTTTTTCAGGGCGGGCATTACCGGGTTGCTCGTCGGTATCGATAGTCACATCACCACGACGATCGCTGACAGTAACTGGGGTAATTTCGGCTTTAAAGGCACCCGAGTCAATCGCGGCATTGGCTTTTTCGAGCGAACTTAGCGCAAAGGCGTCCATCTGCTCACGAGTGATCCCAAATTCATCGGCGGTTTTCTGGGCAAACGTTCCCATGGCGCCGCCAGTATAAGCATCCTCAAGACCATCTAAAAACATATGATCGAGCACTTTGCCGTGGCCCATGCGCATGCCGCCGCGGGCTTTATCCAAAAGATACGGCGCTTGGCTCATGCTTTCCATACCGCCAGCGATCACCACTTTTGCACTGCCCGCTTTAATCAAATCGTGGGCTAACATTACCGTCTTCATGCCTGAGCCACAGACTTTGTTCACTGTGGTCGCACCAACGGATAAGGGTAATCCCGCACCCAAAGTTGCCTGACGCGCAGGCGCTTGACCTAAACCAGCGGGTAATACGCAGCCCATCAAGACTTCATCAACATGCTCACCCGCTAATTGAGTCTCCGCCAACAAGCCCTTAATGGCTGTCGCGGCTAAAGTCGGTGATGCAACAGATGACAAACTGCCTTGAAAACCACCCATAGGGGTGCGTTTAGCGGCAACAATAACAATATCTTGATTTAACGCTTCAGTACTCATGCAGGCTCCAACCCAAATTGACCACAAGGCCTAGTGCTAGCCTTGGGACGTTTAATAAAATCGACAATAAACCACTCTGACGTTTACGCGAACGTAAAGCAAGTATTCCTTGGTCTAATGTGTCGATTTTATCGGGTGAAAATTGTCAGTAAGGATTTACAGCGAGGCAGGGATTAAGCGCAGTCAAGCGTGGACAACAGAATCTAAGGGAGAGATAAATTAAGAGCTTTTGGGTATCAGCTTAGGTCACATCCATGTGACCACATCACTATAAAAGGCTAAAAAAAACCTTAGCGCGATTCCCACGGCGTCATCGCCGTCATATCACTTAAGTCATAAGGCGTTAACTGGTAAACGTAATAATTGAGCCAATTACTGACCAACAAACTACCGTGGCTGTGCCAGCGGGCAATGGCTTCGGCTTCTGGATTATTATTTCGATAATAGTTTTGTGGCACATTTGGCGTTAAGCCTTGGGCTAAATCCCTATGGTATTCATCGTTTAAAGTCGATTTTTGATATTCAGGGTGCCCCATTACAAACAAGTTACGGTTATTGCGACTTAATACCAAATAGGCCCCGGCTTCATCGGACTGCGCTAACACTTGCAGCTGCGGGTGTTGCCTAATTTCTTCCACATCCATCTCAGCAAAACGCGAATGGGGTGCAAAGAACTCATCATCAAAACCACGTAACAGTGGGAAATGCTGACAAGTGCGCCTATGTACAAATACGCCAGAACGCTTCTGTTGCAATATTTTTCGATTTAAACCATAGAGATGATACAAGCCCGCATGGGCTGCCCAGCATAAAAACAACACTGAGGTGACATGCTCTTGGGACCAGTCGATGATTTCACGGATATGATCCCAATAAACCACATCTTCGAAATCGATTTGCCCAAGCGGCGCGCCCGTGATGATAAGACCGTCGTAATTTTTATGGCGCACGGCTTCAAAATCACGGTAAAAAGTATTCATGTGGTCGATGGAAGTATGCTTGGACTCTTTGTCGTGAATGCGCAGTAAATCCACATCGACTTGTAAAGGCGTGTTGCCCAGTAAGCGCAATAACTGGGTTTCAGTCTCGATTTTGTTCGGCATCAAGTTCAAAATCAGCACCTTCATCGGCCTGATATCTTGATTCGCCGCCCGCGTCTCGGACATAACGAAAATATTTTCTGACTCTAACACCCCTGCTGCGGGCAGATGATCTGGAATTCTAACCGGCATACCGCGCCTCTTCTGTTCGTAAATACTAACGGATTCGGCGCGTATGTCAGCTCACTTCTGAGCGAGCTAACTAGCCACCGACTTTCTCTAGCAGTATCGTCATTGGCTCAGTGGAATTGAGATCAATGTGATAGGCTTGAGTATTAATAAACAATAACTTATCACCCAACATAATCCGGGCACCTATGGCATAAGTGTGACCGGGTTGGAACTGATCGCTACCAATCGCAAAACTGAATGGCGCGGGTGTCGCAGCACCTTGTTGCACGCGCTCCGCCATCACTATGGCTGGCACATCCATTTTTGAGACATCAAGCAGTTGCACTATGACCTTAGCATCGGCAGGTAAGGCTATCCGTTCGCGATATAAGGTCTCGCCTTTTATCTCAACGATAGCATTCGGTGTCGCACAACCCGATAACACCCCCATTACGGCCATTAATGCTAAGGCTGTTAATCTCAACGCGCTTAAACGCAACCATTTGTTCATTTTGTTTCTCCTAATCATACATAAAGACTTCTAGATGTCCATACGCCCAAGCTATAAATCTTGTCTTGGTGAACATAACTTTCTATCATAAGCCACCATTTCGTTGCCGAAAAATCTATGACCCAAGCAACTGCAATCATTGTGGGAGCTAGCTCACAATTAAGTCGTGAACTTGCAAAGCAATTGGCAGATCAACAGGTTGAATTAGTCTTATTCGCCCAAGATCCAGAATCACTGCGCGATTTTGCCTTATCCTTGCCAACAAAAGTACAAGTTTTTGCACTTCAAATTGAACAACCTCAAGCCATCATCAACCAACTTGAATCAGTCTGGCAAACTCTTGGCGGCGCGCACTTAGTCTTAGTTAATACAGGCCTCAATAGCTATGACCCCGAGTTGCCTTGGCTACCGGAGCAAGACATTATCGATGTCAATGTGCGAGGTTTTGCTGCCATCTGCAATACGGCATTTAGACTATTTCGCGAGCAAGGTTATGGACAACTGGCGGCAATCAACTCGATTGCGGGCCTGCGCGGCGGGCCGAGTGTGGCCTATCACGCCTCAAAAGCCTTTGGCCAGAATTACCTTGAGGGCTTAAGTATGCATGCTCAGCGCCTTAAGTTACCGATTACGATTACCGATATCCAACTTGGTTTGCTCGATAAAGCCGCTATGCAGCAAAGTGCAATGTGGCTTGCACCATTGCCACAAGTCGCAGCGCAAATCATCAAGGCAATGAAACAAGGCAAACGCCGCGTCTATGTGACCAAACGCTGGCGCCTCGTCGCTTGGCTTACTGTGTTATTACCCGAATTTATCTATAACACTCGCCACTGGAAAGCTAAAAAGCCAAAGCGCTAAATCGGCTTAGCCTAAGTGGAACAGAACATGGCGCGATAAAAAGTGCAGAAACGAAAAAGGAGCCTAAGGCTCCTTTTTTACGCTTATCTAATCAGTGGATTAGAAAGTGTAACCCACGCTGACCATATAAACCCATGGGTTGATATCAGTGTCGATAACCACAGTGTCGCCCGCTAATTTAAACTTCACGTCACTGCTAATTTGTGCGTACCACACTGAAGCGTTCACTAACCAGTTTTTGTTAACCTGATAGTCAACACCTGCTTGTGCCGCTAAGCCCCACGAAGTGCTCATGCTCAAGTCAGTTAACGCACCATTTAAATCGTTGGTGAACTCATTGTCGAAGAAATTAGTATAGTTAACACCGACACCCACGTATGGACGTAATTTAGATTGCGCATCACCAAAGTAGTACTGCGCCACTAAAGTGGGTGGTAAATGTTTAGTTTCAGCAATCTTACCTACGCCAGCCAAAGAAACATCGTGGCTAAAAGGTGTGGCAGCTAATAACTCAACCCCAAAGTTATCTGTCAGCATGTAGCCAAAGTTTAAACCCACTTGAGTGTTATTGCTGATTTGGAACTCGCCGTTACCCGCAACATCATCACTTGATTCATTTGGCGCAACAACCACAGCACCCGCACGAACGATAATGTCACCCGCTTGGTGAGCCGATACAGAGGCAGAAAAACCAGCGGCTAAAAGGGTGGCAGCGACCAGTGTAGAAACAGTGTTTTTATTCATCATCATACTCCATATGTACAACATAGGTTTTTGTTTTGTATTACATCCTTAACAATTGACGCCTACACTGCCAGAGATATGCAGCTGATTTATTGATCCAAATCAAAGTGAGTGAGCAATACTCACTTATAGGTACTACACATGGGAGCTGAATCACGAAATTCAAACATTTATTGATAATACCCCTTTGTTTTCTGTGAGCTAAGTGCTGTATTAGCCATCACTAATGACTACCGCAAGAGGTAGTGATCAATAACACCACAAACATTTTAGTAACAATGAAAAGCACTTAACTAAGAGGTTATTTGAACATTAATTTCAAATTATAGAGACGGGTTGAATAATGCTAAAAGCAGAAAATGGACAAATAAAAACGGCTTGAGGATTATACCTATCATGTTAGATAACTAGATTGCATGGAATGACAGTGTGAGGCGGTTAAGTCAGTTTTAGACTGAACGAATAAGAAAGTGAGAAGATTAGCTTGAGTAGCAACACGTAAGCAAAGGATAGCGAGTTAGCCAGCCCTTAGTCGCAACTCTGTGCTCAAACAGTGGTAATGATCGCTTTGGATTGGCGCTCAATTTGAGGGCAAACAGGGAGTTCAGCCCAAAGGGAACCACCAGCTCAATACCGTAATGCATGGAATGATGAGCAGTCTCTGCATCTACCTGAGTATCTGTCTCAACATGAGATTTTAAACACACCCCAACCGCGGTTTCTAACTCTGGCCAATGGGCCATAGCATCAATACAAGATGTGTAAGCCATGTCTTGATTGCGACTATGCATGCGCGCCTGATTCTTAACCGACCAAGGTAACTCAGGGGCAAGCTGATGAAGATAGGTTTCAATCGCCAGATCCCGCTCAGGGCTAATATCTAAAGGGCAAAAATAGATCAGATCGATATCGTTCAGTGGACTCAACTCAAATTCGTGCAAACGATCCCAGACTAAATTACGGACAAATCCCGCCGCCAGACACCACTGCGGCATTGAGTGTACTTTGGCACATTGAAGCGCGAGTTCAAGCGCCCTCACCCGCTCGCAGTCTTGAGCTATCCATTCAAGTAATTGATGCTCTAGCGCTGCTTCACTCATTGCATCATTCATAACATTATTCGTAGCACCACTCATAACAGTATCGCCCGCTTCAATATCAGATAAAAACACGGGAAAGACATTAGGCTTACTCCACTTCGCCATCGGTTTCTGAGCACTTTACGACCTCATGACAGAGTAGTGAAACGAAACTATAAATAGGTGCCATTACCGCAACACAAATCCAAAAACCATGTACATCTTTGTCTAGCAGATTAACGCTAACAGTAAAGATGGGCATGAACAGTAGCATCCATTTTATTACATTGAGTTTGTACAGTATCGGCTTATCACAGTGGCAGCAGCGTCCTTCCTTAATCGGCACATCCTTAGCGCCGAGTTTACATTTGCAATACGGACATTTTTTACTGAAAAGCATTTAAACTCCATCGCTGAGATAAGACTCGCAAAGCAAGCCTCATCATCCATTCTTTCTATTCGTAAAAACCGTATCCGCGCAATTCGTTACACCGCATCCGCTTGACGCTCTGGCGCAGCATCGACAAAGGCTTCAAGCTGATTACACTCAGCCCACACGCGCATGATATTGGGATAAGGCGTTAAATCCACATTAAAACGCTGGGCGTTATACACCTGCGGTACTAAACACAGATCGGCTAATGTCACGCCATTCCCAAAGCAATAACGACCGCTATGCTGTGTTAACAAGGTTTCTAAGGCCGTAAAACCACTTGCGACCCAATGGTGATACCAAGTATTTTTAGCGGTGTCATCAACACCTAAGGTTTGCGTTAAATACTGCAATACCCGCAAGTTGTTTAATGGATGGATCTCACAGGCGACCGTAAGTGCCATAGCGCGCACGTGGGCACGTTCAAGAGCCGATGCAGGCAGTAATGGCGACTGTGGATGTATCTCATCAAGATATTCGATAATCGCTAAAGATTGCGACAATGCATCCACATCCAGCTCATCATCCACCACTAAGGTTGGCACTAACTCTAAAGGATTAAGCGCAATGTAGGCCGCTTTATGTTGCTCGCCGCCATCACGTACGAGATGTACTGAAAACTGTTCGGCTGAAATCCCCTTGAGATTAAGGGCAATTCGAACCCGATAGGCTGCACTGGAACGCCAATAACCGTAAAGTTTCATATTTTCATGTCCTTATAAAAGTCAGTATAAAAACGGGGCAATTAAGCCCCGTTAGTTTGAGTCGGTGTAGCCCTTTAAGGAAAAGCCTTAGGCTTTGTATTCAACCACTTTTTGATCGATAGAACCAAAAATGGTTACATCATTATCATCGAGCATTTCGATACGCACTGTGTCACCAAAACGCATAAATGGCGTAGTGGCTTTGCCTTCGGCAATCACTTCTAACATACGTTTTTCCGCTAAACAGCTCGAACCTGCACTACGGTCATAGTTAGAAATAGTACCAGAGCCTATAATTGCGCCTGCGCCCAATGGACGGGTTTTTGCAACATGCGAAACTAACTGACTGAAATTGAAGGTCATATCAACGCCTGCATTCGGACGACCAAATAATTCACCATTTAAATAGGTGATCAGCGGTAAATGCACTTTCGAATCTTCCCAACGGACACCCAATTCATCCGGTGTCACAGCCACAGGCGAAAAACTGCTCGATGGTTTAGATTGGAAAAAACCAAAGCCTTTCGCCAACTCACCAGGGATCAAGTTACGCAATGACACATCGTTAACTAGCATCAACAATTTAATGTGCTTAGCTGCATTGTCAGTGCTCACGCCCATAGGCACATCATCGGTAATAACCGCAATTTCAGATTCGAAATCGATACCCCAGTCTTCACTCGCCAATGGGATATCCGCTTTAGGGGCAATAAAGCTGTCTGAGCCACCTTGATAAAACAACGGATCTGTCCAGAAGGTTTCTGGCATTTCAGCGCCACGGGCTTTACGGACTAATTCAACGTGATTCACATAAGCGCTACCATCGGCCCATTGGTAAGCACGCGGTAATGGCGACAAGCACTTAGCTTCGTCGAACGATTGCGCGTTATCTAACATGCCTTCATTTAACGCATCGTACAATTCTTGCAATTGCGGTCTCAGTAAATCCCAACCATCGAGTAATTGCTGCATAGTGTGGGCAATGGCAGGAACGGCAACCGTTTTAGTGAGATCGCGGCTGACTAACATCAACTGACCATCACGACGACCATTGTTATAACTTGCAAGTTTCATATTGGCTCCAGTGCTCTTCGGCTAGGTGTACAATTTTATTGTGCTGGAAAACACGCGACGTCACCCAGCTTATATTCGGCGATTTAAATCGAACTTTTTGACTCATTAAGGGCATACATGTTACGCAGTTCGCGCCAACGAGGCATGCTCTGTTACTTGCTTTAACGTATTTGTTGCGCGTAGAAATACCCGATGCAGCTCAAGATTCCTATAGCGTGACCAAAATCACATTTAGGTCAATTATTTCACATTTTGTAAACTAATCATTACGTTTATAACCTAGTTACCGCTTATCAATATCTCGGTAAGCAATATGCCTGAAAAGTCGGCAACTAAGTGGAACGATACTGTTACATTGACTGTGTCAACCCAACGAGACTCTGACTAACGGCGCTTGGCTATCTTGTATTCACGCAGTTTATTAGCAATAGCTGTGTGTGATACACCTAGCTTTTTCGCCAACTGGCGAGTGCTCGGGTAGGCCGGATATAATCGACGCAACAAACTCGCTTCAAACTGCTTCATTGCATCGTCCAGATTGCCCTCAAACTCATTATCAAAGTAACCAAAACCTTCGGCGTATGACGGCAATTTCAGCTGTTCTACCGTCAACTCGGCCGAGCCATCCCACATAGACACGGCTCTAAATACCGCGTTCTTTAATTGGCGTACGTTACCTGGCCAAGCGTAGGTGAGCAAATGATCGCGGCACTGGGCCGAAATCCGCCGAACAGGGCTAGACAACTGTTGACTGTAGTGTTCGAGGAACATTTCCGTCAGTGGAATAATATCGACTTTACGCTCGCGTAAGGACGGAATGTGATAACTCAGCACATGGATGCGATAGTACAAATCTTCCCTAAACTCGCCGGTTTGGCATAGTTCAGCTAAATTTTTCTGGGTCGAGCAAATAATTCGTACATCAGCACGCACTTCTTCATCGCCCCCTATGCGTCTAAAAGTGCCATCTTGCAATAGCCGTAGCAGCTTAACTTGAGCCGCCCTAGACATTTCTGCCACTTCATCGAGAAATACAGTGCCCCCCTTAGCTTCTTCAAAAAAACCTCGTTTGACGACTTTGCCCTGACTGACGTAACCGAATAATTCCTCTTCGGCAGCGCTGTCGGGTAGAGCGGCGCAGTTGATGGCGATAAAAGGTTTTTCACGGCGCATCCCCGCATCATGGCTAGCTCTGGCCATTAATTCTTTGCCAGTACCCGTTTCACCCGTGATCAACAAAGGTGCATCGAGCTGGGCCATACGCCGCGCTTGCTTAAGCACTTCCTTCATCTTGTCACTGCTGGCTAATACATTTTCAAAGCCAGTGGTTTGGTTCTGCAGCGCGTTAAACTGTTTTCCAACGCGCGCAGGGGATTTCAGCGACACCACAGCACCAACCAAGATGGTTTTTTCATCCTCATCGGGTAGGTAAATCGGCAGCATTTCGGCAAGATACTCATTCGGACCAATTTGCACCCGCGCCGCTTGTGGCAATACTTGTGCTTCACTCAACCAACGGCTGAAGTTAAAACCTTGCACCCAATGATTAAGCGACTCTTCAAGCACTTCGTGCTCACCCATACCGATATTGAGCAAGGCGGACTCATTAACGATACGGATACGAGCCTTGGCATCGATAGAAAAAACGGAGTCCGGTAAGGTTTTGAGCAGGGTTTTAAGGGCGTAATGTTCTTGCTCTGAGGGCATAAATGACACCGTACGCACATCGTGGACACTTTCCACTTTGCGGATCTGCGGCATCAAGGCACTCAAGGTTTCAAAACTGATTTCGGCAAATTGTAAGTACAGGAATCCTTGGTTACTGGCATCAATGGCAATTAAATTAATACCATAACGCTCTAACACGACTAAGATATCTTTGGCTAAACCAACACGATCCTGACAGCTGACTTCCAAGCGCATAATGACTGATATTCCCTTTTTTGATTTGAATTTTGGGGATAAACCGTGCAGAGCTATTTTTCGCCTTAGGCTTTACAACAAAAATAACGCTTGCTAGGCAAATCGTTACCTTTGACGAAAACGTCAGCGATGAGGGGAAATAGCAGAGCCCGTATACGTTAGAAGGTTAAACTGAAAGTGGCAAGCCTAGTTTACAGTTGAATTGTAACAGGAAGAAAAAATCAGCATCGTAAAACACATTAAGATGCTGATTAAATTGATTAAATAATTAACCTAGTAACTGGTCTGTCTTGGCGGCCATGATGAAGTCATTCTTATGTAGCCCCTTAATGGAGTGCGACCACCAAGTGACAGTCACTTTGCCCCATTCTGTGAAAATGCCTGGATGGTGGAATTCTTCTTCCGCTAAATCCGCCAGCTTATTCGTGAATGCCATCGCCAGTTTAAAGTTTTTAAACTTGTAGACGCGCTCAAGCTGCATTACGCCGTCACGCACTTGCACGCCCCAATCAGGGATCATACGAATAAGTTCTGCCAACTCTTCATCGGTCACTTTTGGTGCATCGGCTTGGCACGCTTCACATTTCATATTCGATAACGCAGTCATACATACTCCTGTTGGCAACATTAATAGGGATATTCAGTTGCACTTTACTCATTACTTATTACTTATTAATTACTTAAATCACATGACTAAATTAGATGGCGACTCAAATAACACATCGAACTATCCATCGAATCGAGACTAGCTCGCCTTGGCTTTGGGAGGATATTTAGGTGCAAATAAACCTAACTGACGTGCCTTAGTGACATAACTCATGATGTCCATTTTGGCAATTTCATCAAGCATATCAATGTGCTCAATCACATAATAAATCGGCTGCATAATATCAATGCGATATGGGGTTCGTAGCACCTTCAATAAATCAAAGGGCTGACGTTCTGGCACGTCACTTTCCATTGCATATAAAGTTTCACCAGGTGAGCTTAAAATACCGCCACCATAGATACACAAGGGGCCATCTTTAGGCTGTAGCAAGCCAAACTCAACCGTAAACCAGTATAAACGCGCTAAAAATACCCTTTCTTCTTTGCTGGCATTTAAACCTAATTGGCCATACATATGTGAAAAATTGGCAAATGAAGGGTTGGTGAGCAAAGGGCAGTGACCAAAGATTTCATGAAAAATATCAGGCTCTTGCAGGTAATCAAACTCTTCCTTACGGCGAATGAATGTCGCCACAGGAAACTCTTTATTGGCCAGCAGTTCAAAGAAACGGCCGAAGGAAATCAGCGCAGGTACGGCTGCCGTTTTCCAGCCGGTGGTCGCTTGCAATACAGTATCAATTTCAGTAAGTTGCGGAATACGATCCTTTGGCATAGCCAAGGCATCTAGCCCTTGCAAATACTCCTTACAGGCACGGCCAGGCAGGTTTATCGCTTGACGGGCATAAAGCTGGCTCCAAATCTCATGTTCTTCTTGCGGGTAGTTGATAAACCCTGTGTCATCAGCTCTGTGAGCGATGTACTCTGTTCCTTTCGTCATAGTCTTCACTTAGTGGCTAGCGCTCATGGAACCATAGTGATCTAAGCCTTTAAATTTGTTAACTCCCTCACACTTTATTCTTGCACCACTACTGTGACGTAAACGTAAAGCAAATATTACAAGGGTATTAAAAACGCCATGCAAGTGCACATCACCCATGCTGGATTAGATGCACTGTGCTACCTTTGCTAAAACTTACGTCGACTTCGCTGTAAAAATACTTAAATATCCTAAGTTTTCAGCGTTTCTAAATAGCTTTTCTGTGCAGGTCATTTACAATATTGGCCATTAACCGCATCTCCTTGACCTAAAAGGTTCGCAATGAAACAACATCAAATTCGTAAAGCCGTTATTCCTGTCGCAGGCCTAGGCACTCGTATGCTTCCAGCGACCAAAGCAATTCCAAAGGAAATGTTACCTGTTGTCGATAAGCCATTGATTCAATACGTAGTCAGTGAAGCTATCGCGGCTGGGATCAAAGAAATTGTACTCGTGACCCACGCCAGTAAAAACTCTATCGAAAACCATTTCGATACCAGTTTCGAATTAGAAGCCCAATTAGAACGCCGCGTTAAACGTCAGTTACTTGAAGCCGTACAATCCATTTGTCCTAAAGATGTAACAGTGATCAGCGTGCGCCAATCTCAAGCTAAAGGCTTAGGTCATGCGATTTTGTGTGCTAAATCTGTCGTCGGCGATGCACCATTTGCCGTATTGCTACCGGATGTGATCATAGATGAAGCCAGCTGTGACCTTCGTAGCGATAACTTAGCCGCTATGGTTGCCCTGTTTGATGAAACCCAAGTCGGTCAAATCATGGTGGAAGGCGTGCCACATAACGTCGTCAACCAATACGGTATTGCCGATGTGAATGGTCATGATTTACAACCGGGTGAATCTGAGCCATTAGTCGAACTGGTTGAGAAGCCAGCCGTGGATGAAGCGCCGTCTAACTTAGCCGTTGTAGGCCGTTATGTGTTACCTGCCAGCATTTGGCCACTACTGGCTAAAACCCCTGCGGGCGCAGGCGATGAAATTCAATTAACGGATGCGATTGCGATGTTAATGAAGCAAGAAACCGTAAATGCTTACTACATGGAAGGTAAGAGCCACGACTGTGGTAACAAGCAAGGTTATATGCGTGCTAACGTTGAATATGCCCTGCGCCACAGCGAAATCGGTGAAGATTTTGCGCACTATTTAAAAACCGTTGTAAAAGGAATTAAGTAATGACGATTTTAGTGACCGGTGGTGCTGGCTATATTGGCACCCACACAGTAGTAGAACTGCTCAATGCTGGTAATGATGTGATTGTATTGGACAACTTGTCTAATTCAAGCATAGAAGCCTTAAACCGAGTCGAGCGGATCACTGGTAAATCGGTTACTTTCTATCAAGGCGATATTCTCAATAAAGCGTTATTGCAGAAAGTGTTTAACGATCATGCTATTGATTCAGTTATCCACTTTGCAGGATTAAAAGCGGTGGGAGAATCCGTCGCAAAACCCCTGAAGTATTATGAGAATAACGTTACGGGTACGCTTATCCTTTGCCAAGTCATGGCAGAATTTAAGGTAAAAAATCTCGTATTCAGCTCATCAGCAACCGTGTATGGCGATCCCGCAAGTTTACCGATCACCGAAGACTTTCCCACAGGGGCAACAAACCCTTATGGTCAGTCTAAGTTGATGGTTGAACATATATTGGCAGATGTACACAATGCCGATCCGAGCTGGAATATCGCCCGTCTGCGCTATTTTAATCCGGTTGGCGCCCATGCCAGTGGCTTAATCGGTGAAGATCCTAACGATATCCCTAACAACTTAATGCCCTTTATTGCGCAGGTTGCCGTGGGTAAACGCACCGCCTTAAGCGTGTTTGGTAATGATTATCCGACTCACGACGGTACTGGCGTGCGTGACTATATCCATGTCGTGGATTTAGCCAATGGCCATTTAAAAGCGCTCGCAAAATTGGCCACTAAACCAGGTCTAGTGACCTATAACTTAGGCACAGGCCAAGGATATAGTGTATTAGACATGGTTAAGGCCTTTGAAAAAGCCTGTGGTAACACCATTGCCTACCAAATTGCACCACGTCGCCCAGGGGATATTGCCGCCTGCTACGCCGATCCAACCCACGCAAGGGAAGATCTTGGCTGGCAAGCGACTCATACCCTAGAAGATATGGCCAACAGTAGCTGGCATTGGCAATCAACCAATCCGAATGGTTATAACGGCTAATAACTTGAATGGCTTGTGGAAATCTCCCAAGCCATTTTTCTTTACCCTCTAAATACCATCGCTTTACAGCATTAACCACCCGAGGAGCAACATGACTCAAAGTATTAATCACAGCCGTCGCAGCCTCTTTCGCCGGCGTAAAGATAATGCGATAAGGCTGCCTTGGGTACGTGATGATATCGAGTTTACCGATGTGTGTACTCGTTGTTCCGCCTGTCTTGAGGTTTGTGAAACTCACATTATCATCAAAGGTGATGGCGGATTTCCTGAAGTCTCCTTTAAGGACAATGAGTGCACATTTTGTACTCTGTGTGCTAAAGCTTGCCCTGAAAATATTTTCGATTTGACTCAAGCACCTTGGCAATACCAAGCCCATATTCAAGAAAGCTGCTTAACCTTTCAAGGGATCTGGTGCCAAAGTTGTAAGGATGCCTGCGAACCAAGAGCCATCAGTTTTGTGCTCAGTATTGGTCAGGCTCCGAGCCCCAAAATAGACCTTGATCTTTGTACTGGATGCGGTGCCTGCGTAGCTCCTTGCCCTAGCAAAGCCATTGAGATAAAACGACCAACTTGATAGAACACTGTAATTGCATTAACACATGCAGAGCTGTGCTTCTCATGGATTTTAAGCTAGTATCGCGCCTCTGTTGAACTCAGTTAATCCCTTCTCGAATTAAGTTAATTTATGATGATGTTTGTAAAAAAACTGTTTTTCCCGCCTAAAAAAAGTACCTCTTTTAGCTTTATTGCTCGAGGCACTAAACTCACGGGAAATATCGAATTAACAGGCGACGTGCTTGTGGGCGGTGATATCCAAGGTCAGCTGCTTTCTGAGGCCAATATCACCATAGAACAAGGCGGTATAATTCAAGGTGAAGTAAAGTGCCATGAATTTATCGTCGATGGGCACTTCAAAGGCAGACTCATTTGTGAGCGTTTAGTGATCCAACGTAATGGTGTTGTCGACGGCGAAGTGGCAAGTACCTCAATGCAAATCCTTGAGGGTGGCCAATTTATCGGGATGCGGATTAAAGAAGATGCACCAACCATTTATTCCCATACAATAGGCCATACACCAACAGCAGATCCACTCAACTTACCGTCCGTGCAAAACGACGTCATAGAATCTCGCTAATCCTAAATGCATCACTATCGTTTGCTCGCCGCCTTAGGCGAGCAGACTTTGACTCACTCTTTTAGCTCAATCATTCCTTTCCGCCCGATGTTAAACATAGCGCCTACTCATCTAACTCCCCCCTCCCTTTACAATAGTTAAATAATTGTTATTTTGCCGAGAGGGATCACAGTTAATCCGCATGCTGAATGTTAATCTTGGCAGTTAGTATCCATGATATTTGATCGCGGTGGTTCGGGTTATCGCAAGGACACAGAACTCCCCTAATAGCGCCGCAAAAACATTTAAGACTCATACAGGGCAAAATACAAAATGAGCAACTTATTACTAAAACAGATTTGTGAACTCGATGTTTTTACCTTGCTTGTATTTAAAAGTATTTTCGACACTGGACACGCAAATAGCGCGGCCAAAGCGCTAGATGTTTCTGCACCCAAAATAAGCCGCTGCCTCAATGCATTACGCCTAACCTTTAACGATGAACTATTTTATCGTCGTCAACAGGGGCTTAAACCGACGCCTTTAGCAGAAAGTCTCTATGTTGCTATTTGCCAGTTTACTGAATCGGTTTATCACCTCGAACAATCTGCAATCCAGATACAAAATGCGGCCATCAATACCGACTTACCGCTGCATATCGCTGCTTGTAATGGCCTGCTAAGCTTTTTAGCGCCTCAGTTAAGCACTCCTGAACTTGCCCAAAAGCTAGGACAAATACGCTTACATAAATGGCAGGAAAATAGCGCTGAGTTGATCCACGCAGGTGCGCTTGATTTTGGGATTACGTTTGAAAGTGCTGAAAATAAAGAATTAAGTTACACCAAACTTGGCTCAATCAATGGCATTTATATCGTTGCAGCCAAGCAACATCCGCTTTGGGACGTTGAGACAAATATTACCTTAGAGCAAATTTGTCGCCATCCGTTTCTATTTCAAGAACTCAAGGGCTTTAACAGTAAAATCGATCCCTTAGAATTATTTTGCCAACGCCAAGGTATCTTACTGCCTACCGTAGAGAAAGTGATAGACAGGGAGGAATGGTATGCCCATCTATTAACCATGAAGAGTGTGGCTTTTTGTTCCAGCATTGATATGCACACAGTTAAACATATGCCCGGATTACATCTCGAGCGCCTTAGCGACACAGAGCTTAATAGACTCCACGAAACTATGATGGCGCCACATTATTATCTGATTGAGAAACCTGCAGTTCATCGGCGTTACAGCCAAAGCCAGTGTGATCTCGTCGTGCGCTCCTTACTTGCCGCACTCGAACCAGCACACTAATACAAAAATAGATTACACACTAAGTTCATCAACCTAGCTTACGTCATGGATGTTAAATGGGTTAAGTGGGTTTACTAGGCTATACTTCTATTTATCCAAGGCACAATTCAATCACTTTAAAATGCCATATGGTCCCCCATCCTCGCCCTCTTATCCCATTGCTTTTATGCTCAAAACCTTAACATAACGACTTAAGATTTAGGCTCTCTTAACATCGTTCATTTTGCTTAACCGAAAATGAATTCATCATTTCGACCTAAGTTTAAAGATTGAAATTGTGATACACATCATAGGCTAGCAGCTTAATTTCACTATTTAAAATATCAAAATGCAAAGTTTAGAATTACCATTCACAGGTGTTAAATCATCGTTCACATATCAGATACAAATTTGCAAATACCACTTTATAAGTAGATGAATCCTCCTATATTAGAGGCACTGCACACGCAGTCTTATAGATAGAAAAAGGGACGCGATGATGAAAAACTACAATAAATCTCTACTGGCACTGGCTCTCGTCAGTACCTTAAGTCTTACCGCCTGCGGGGACGGAAGCGATGGTCAAGATGGGGCACCTGGCACACCAGGTACACCCGGAACACCAGGCACTCCCGGAACACCAGGTACACCCGGAGCCCCTGCGGGTTCCTTCGCAACGACAGCTCAATCCATTACAGATCTGGCATTCACGTTAAGTCCTGCCGACATTAAAGTGACCAGCAGTGAAGGCTTCAGTGTTAAATTTACTGTTACGGGTAAAAATGCAGGTAAAGTAGTCCCTTTCAAAGGACTGGATAAAATTGCAATTTATTCTTTAACAGCAAATGAAAACACCTCAGGTACTGGCGCGCCGATTGAGTGGCAAAATAATGCCACGGCAAATGCAGCTGGCACTTCGTTAACTTGTACTCTAAACGGCCTGAACGGAACTAAAAACGCTTGTACTTTAACCGAAGATACAGCGACGCCAGGCACTTACACAGCAACTTGGACTTATGGTGGCGCAGCGCCAATCATTAATCCAAATGATAATCCAAACGCAGTACACAGAGTCTTTTTACGTGCTTACAACATCGCCGATAGTACTGGTGTTGTCCTATCTGACAAGATTTTGTCTGTACCCGTTGATTTTATCCCTGCAACAGATGAATTAGGTATATCGGGTAAAGACACAGTATCTAGTGCGGCATGTAAAAACTGTCACGGTGAAGTAGACGGCCATATCGCGAAGATTGAAGCCCACCATAACTACCAAGATGTTAAAAACTGCGTAACTTGCCATAACCCTGATCTCGTTCCAAGTGACGCACAACTGGCCGAAGGTTGGGTATTTGATTTTGCTCCCATGATCCATAGGATCCACGCAGGTCATCACATCAGTGACAGCTTAAGTGGCGAAGCAAAAGAATATTTCGGTGAAGTTGGTTTCCCATCTGATTTGAAAGAATGTAAATCTTGTCATGATGGTGCACCAAGTTATAACACCAATATTTATGCACAAGCTTGTGTGGGTTGTCATATCAATGTGAACTTCACCACTGGCGAAAACCATTCAGAATTTGGTTTAGCCCAAGCTGATGATACTCAATGTAAATCTTGCCATGGCAGCGGTAGCTTAACACCTGAAGCTGTACACAGTGTCGGTAAACGCGCTGAGTATGCAAGCCTATTCAAAGTTGACTTTACCAGTGCTGCAGTAGTGACTTCAGCAGCACCTGGAATGAAAACATTGACATTAAAAGCCAATGTGACCATGAATGGCGCTGCAATTCCTAACGGAACCGATTTAAAAGTGTATAACGCGACAACTAACCCTACTGGTATGTTTGTGGCTAACGGCTTATTACTGGGTAACGTAACTACTGATGGTACTGTTTATGCTTGGAGAGATGTCAAACCAACAGCAATCGCTCTGACACTGAAAGATGGAACCTTATCTAATGGTGAATTAACTTTCGTAAAAGATATTCCCGATGCCCAAGCTGTAGGTACTATCTACGCCAGTTCAGAAGCCAACGTCTGTATCAAAGCAGGTAAAGTGAGTAGCTGTAATGCCACAGGACTTGAATTTGGCCCAACAAATCCAATTGGTAACACTGCTCCAGTTAAATTCTATAGTTTAGATACTACTGCGGTAGTTAAAGCTCGAATGACAGATCCTGCCCGTATTACCGTAGAAGAAGCAAAATGTAACGACTGTCACGGCACCTTAGATTATATCAAGGGCACCAGACACGGAACTTACACTTTTGATCAATGTATGCACTGTCACAACGATACAACGGGTGCATCAGGCCATAAAACAGTGGTTTCTAAAGGTGAAGACGGTAGCAAAGTCATTAATCCAGAAGTCACTTTCAATAACAAAGACCTATTCACCGTCGCCCACCGCTTCCACAGTGGTAACTTTGATGTTATCGCAGGGATCTTCCGCGATGCCAATGGTGAATTAGTCGGTTATCCATCACCAGAAACTGCATGTTCTGCATGTCACAAAGATGATGCAAAACTGTTTGCGACTGACGGTGGTTTAGCTTCTGAGAAACGTTCAATCAAAGTGGGTAGCAACTACATTAGCCCAGTAGCTGAATCATGCCGTAGCTGTCACGCTCACTCTGATGCAGCGGCTGTCGCTCACTTTAGAAGCAACGGTGCTGTGGTTGAAGCTGACGCAATGACAGATCCTAACTTACCAGTAGAATCTTGCGCAACTTGTCATGCTGAAGGTAAAACCTACGGTGTAGATAAGGTACACGCAGAGGTAGCACACTAGTACCTTTGGGTTGCCCCTGCACAACCCAAACTTTATCTCTGCAACTCATTGGGGACCCTAGGGTCCCCTTTTTTATTGCTGATGATCTTCAATTGAGATTGTAGATTTAACCAGCTGAGCAGCTACATTGTGCAATACGTTGTCTAAGTAACTTAATAAAGTCCTTAGGTTCCCTATCTAAACTGTCATGGGGAATATAAAAGTGATACCCTAAACGCGTATCTAACATCACGCAGCGATGTCCAAACATAGCTAATACGCCACGATAACGATCCCCTTCTATCACTAAAGGGCCAAATTCAGCGCCGAGATAAGTTTCTAAAGTCGCTAAGTCTGCATCTTGAGAGGCGGCTGTCACCAGCAAAGGTCGCTGTTCAGTTAATAATCCTGTTGCTAGACGCAGGGAAATATTATCGAGAATGGGATTTAAATGTTTCAGTTTAATGCCTAAATAAGATAACTCTATAGTATCTAAACCATTAGTCACCCGCGGAATATCGACCCGCTGAATATTATCCCAATCGATAGACACTTTGCCGCGGCGATGAAAATAGGTCAGCCCCTTGTCATCTAATGCTAGAGTCGTTTCCGGTTCATATACCTTGGCTAAACCGAGAATTAATGAAATCGCGCCCAAACTAAAAAACATCAAACCAACAGCAAACAAGGCCGGCCACGTCAGAAACAGTCCCAAACCCAGCACCAAACTTAAGCCTCCCAGCCAAGTTAAGGTTAACCCATTTCGTTTCGATAAAGGACGCACAGATACTATTTCTGACTCAATTGTCATTGTTCATATTCCTGTTAAAACTCACTATCTTTAGACTGAACTTGGCAAACCACACCTTTAACTTACGGCCTTTATCCATAACCACAAACGGCCAATGTATTCGTGAATCGCCCGTTGAGAAGCCACTAAATTATCGGCGGTTAACCGCCACCAAAAATCATCTCGGCCAATAAAATCCGTTGGGGCAGCATCGGGGTGTAAGCCTTTAGTGGCGAAAATAGCCATCGCCCTTGGCATATGAGTGGCCGATGTGACTAAGCGAAAGGGCTCCTCCCCTAACTCCCACTTTAAGTATTGCGCTTCTTCTATCGTATCGCGCGCCAGTGGAAATTGAATAATTCGGCTTTTATCAACACCTAGCTCTACCGCGGCTTTAGCCATCATTTCAGCATGGGAAAATTGAGTGAGTTCACCACCCCAGCCGCTGACGATCAACATACACTCTTGACCCAACTTAAGTTGCCGAATGCCTTCAGTTAACCTTGTAAGGGCGACGTCTGATAAGGATTGCACCGCAGTCGCTCCTGCTATATCAGCATGCCCTGAACCTAATACCATCACAAAACAAGCGCCTGCGATGGGCGTGGAATTAATAGGGTAAGCTGATTCTAACGGCCGCACTAAGGTATTCACACTCAGTTGACTGCTTAAAAACAGTAAGAGAAAAAAAGCGCAGGATACTAAGTATTTCGCCATACTGCGACGGCGCCATACTAGAAAAGAAATCAGTAATAACAATAGGATAAAGGGAATCGGCATCATCCCCTGTGAAACAACTTTCTTAACCCAAAACATGATGTCCATGCCAAGCAATCCAAAGGAGCGCAATCATAGCATCAAAATACGGGGGGAATACATCGCACATAAAGCTAGCCCGGCGTTTTACTGGGCTATTGTTTACAAGACTCTGATATCACTAGACGTTGATTTCATAGCGTAATGAGTTCACTGGTTGAGTTTATATCCTCAATAATGGATCACTTTTCCCACAACCAAGCGGCACCGCGCACTCCCGATGAACAACCGTATAGATTCTGCACCACAGGCGTATGACACTCACGTCCCACCACATAATGGGCCAGCAATGCCGGTAATCTTGGGTAAATCGCCGCGACATTCGACATTCCGCCGCCCAACACTATGGCATCGGGATCGAGCATATTGATCACATGTGCGAGTGAACGAGCGAGTCTATCCATATAACGATCAAACGCAGCGACCGCAATCGCATCCCCCTCATCGACTAACAACATAATATCGGCACCTGATTTTGCAGCAGCACGCATTGTGCCCGCCGCCGTCAATGCCGTATTAAAATCACGCACAAAGCCAGTGCCAGAGATAAAGGTCTCTATACAATCGGGATTGCCACAGAAACATCGGGTGGTATTGAACTCTTCCTTGGTCATCCAAGGCAAAGGATTATGACCCCATTCACCGCCGATACCATTACCACCACCGTGCACTTTGCCGTTAATTGCCACGCCAGCACCACAACCAGTACCAATAATCACGCCAAACACCACAGATGCACCAGCGGCGGCCCCATCGACCGCCTCAGATACCGCAAAGCAGTTGGCATCATTGGCAACCCGCACTTCACGCTGCAACAATTCCCCTAAATGTACATCGAGGGGCTGACCATTGATCCACGTCGAGTTAGCATTTTTGACTAAACCTGAATAGGGCGATACCACACCTGGAATACCCACGCCGACAGTGCCTTTCTCGCCAAGAGTCGCTTCCGCTTCCTTAACTAAATCAACCACCGCAGCAAGCGTGCCCTGATAGTCACGTGGCGTCGTCACACGCTTGCGAAATAGCTCATTGCCCTCATCACTCAGTGCGACTAATTCTATTTTTGTTCCGCCTAAATCGACGCCCATGCGCATCATGAATTACTACTCCAGTGTTTAGCTTGCCCTTTCATCAAGTGAGATTGATGCAAGGCAATCGTTATTTTACCCAGCCAGGAGCTGTGGCAATAAAGTAAGGGTTTAAAATGTCAGGTTTTTGATTATAAGTTAATGGTTCACCTGAGTCATAACAGACAACTGTGCCGCCTGCACTTTCGAGCACAGCTTGCGCCGCCGCGGTATCCCACTCACTGGTAGGACCCAGTCTGGGGTACAGATCGGCACTGCCTTCTGCCAACATACAAAACTTAAGCGAGCTACCCACGCTTAAGATGTCATGCTCACCAAACTGTTGTAAATATTGCGCTAAGCCAGGGCTCAAGTGCGAGCGACTGCCGACAATCATCGGCATTTCGCGTGGCGTGTTGGTGCCCAATAAGGGGCTCTCTTGACCCGCTTGTTGGCGCCACGCACCTAAATGTTTAGCGCCGTAATAATAGGTATCGAGCATAGGCGCATATACTACACCTGCGATAGCAACCCCTTGATGGATAAGCGCAATATTAACGGTAAACTCGCCATTGCGTTTAATAAATTCCTTAGTGCCATCTAAGGGATCAATCAACCAATAGGTTTGCCATTGACGACGCACGTCCCACGCGATATCCGCCGCTTCCTCAGACATAATAGGAATACCGACAAACTGCTTTGCCAATGCCGCCACTATCACGTGGTGCGCGGCTAAATCGGCGGCCGTCACGGGGCTATCGTCCCCCTTATGGCTCACCGAAAAGTCATCTTGACCATAAACCGTCATAATGGCATTGCCTGCGGCTTTGGCAATCGCGACCACTTGCAGTAGATCTTGTTTGGTCAATGTCTGCGCTATTGTCGTCTTGTCTGTCACTGAAACTTCCTTAATGCATTAAATATCTTGGCATTATGCCATTGTCATCCAAGGGGAATTTAGAACAAATTCATCATACATCAAGCAAAATAGACTAAGACTCGCAGCTTAAACCGCGGCGCGCAAAACCACAGATAAACAAAGTGATTACGATAGATACTAAGGCAAGCCATCGGCGCTGAGAAGAGGCTTAAGTCCAGCTGCATTCGTATTCACAGCCTATGTTTTCATATTGATAGTCTAAAGCCGTCACTTAAACCTGATTATTGGCGGGATTATTTTTTTCGACAGCGTTAATCACTGCGATAACGCAAACGCTTAACGCCTGATTAAAGCAGCCTAAAGCAAAATGTGAGTCACGCTCATTATCGTCAAGATAACCGCCGCAACATGCAATTCAGTTGCTGACGCCAATCTTGCCACTCCACGTTATCAGGTATCGACTGTGTGTTATTGGTCACCAAAGTGGAGCGTAATTTACCACTGTTCAACACACTATAACTCGGCCTTTTTGCCAAACTCACGCCGCGATTCAATGCTTGTTTAGCATAGTGAGCGCTGGTAATCGGCTGGATAACTACTGGCAGACTTAGCAGATTGAGCGCTAGGGCTTGTCGCTGGATTTCACAGGCAAACTCATACCAACTGCATTGGCCTTGAGCGCTGTAATGAAATACGCCCGAGCACTGTTGCATGACTAATGGCCAAATCACCTTAGCGAGTGCATCACTCCACGTCGGACAGCCGATTTGATCGACTATCACCTGCAATCTTGGTTGAGTGCGCATCAAGTTCAGCATGGTTTGGACAAAATTATGCCCATTTTGACCGTAGAGCCATGAGGTGCGCACAATCGTTGCATCCTCGCCCAGAACCGCCAATACCTTCTGCTCGCCGAGCAACTTACTCTTGCCGTAAGCAGACAACGGCTCGGGAGCATCAAGTTCAACAAATGGCCTTGGTACATGAACTTGGTTTGGATTTGGGTTTGGGTTTGAATTTGAAGCTGAGTCAGGGTTTTGATGCTGTTTAACGCCACTTTCTCTAGCATCACCCACTGCACGTTCAGCTGCATGAGCAATCTCGCAAACAGCATGACCACCAAACACATAATCGCTCGACACATGCAGTAGGCGCGCCCCCGACAGCCAACATTGCTGCGCCAATAACTCAGGGCCGAGTGCATTCACGCGATTGGCTTCGATTGCATCATACTCAGCTGCGTCGACCGCATTATAGGCCGCACAATTGATCACCCAGCTTGGTCGATATTGAGTAAACACGGCAGCAATATTGGCGGCATCGGTAATGTCTAACTGATTGCGACTCAGCGCATAAAGCTTAATTGGTGCGACTGAGTTTGTACTTGTGCTGGTATTTGGGACTAGCTCGCTAATATCGGCAGCGACTCTCAGCAAGGCCTGAGCGAGCTGACTCTTCGCGCCAGTGATTAACACCACTTGAGGAGTGTTAGCGACTGTGGCACTCGCCGCCCCGCATTGAAGTGGCGTCACTTTAGTTGCCACTATTTTCATCACTAATCAACAGCATGGCTCATCGTCACTGAATAAGGGGATCAAATCAGCAACGGTTTCATGGCCACGGGCGGCTAAAAAGGCCAAGAGTGCTGAAGGACTACGATTGAGTAATCGTGATGGCGGATAAGCCACTTCATCGATAATCGCTTGCGCCCGCGCAAAACCGCCTAAGCTAAAAGCCACATGGGAATCAGAGCCCATAACTAAAATCGTGCCAAATTCCTTGGCCGCTTTGGCAATCGCAGTGCAATTGGCTTCGCTGCCCTTACGGGACACTTCAAAGGAGGAATTGTTAATTTCGAGCGCCACACCGTATTCAGCGGCGGCGCGGGCAACGGCTTCAATATCAATTGGATAGGCGGGGTTTCCAGGATGAGTAATGATATCAACCTTGCCGCTCTTAATCGCATTAATCATGGCCTCTGTGTGAGTCGCTTTATCTGACGGAGGATAGACGGGCTCATGAAATCCTGCGAGCACAATATCGAGCTGCTTTAAATAATCACCAAAGAAATCAATCTCGCCGTCGATATTTTTGATATTAGCTTCGATACCCCGCAAAATCCCGACGCCATCAACCATACGTGGCAAAACTCTTAAATTCACAAAGTGCCAAAAATGCGGCGCATCGGCCATCGCAGGCCCATGATCTGTGGTGGCAAATAGGCGAATCCCCTTCTGCTTTGCCACCGCTAAGTAGTCATGAATCGTGCTATAAGCATGGCTCGAAGCCACAGTATGGGTATGAGTGTCGACTTGGTACTGCATGGTTCACCTCAGTCAAATGATTCAATCAATTTAGAAAAACTGGCCACGATTTAGCTAAAGAGCGATAACAGTTCATCGGCGCTTCCTTGCCATGTGCCCTTGCCTTTACCCTCGAGAATACTGTCCGCCAAACTTTGCTTATGCTGCTGCATTTCTTGGATTTTCTCTTCTACTGTACCTTCTGCAATCAGCTTATAGACAAAAACGGGCTTATCTTGGCCGATACGATGGGCTCTATCCGTAGCCTGTTTTTCCGCCGCAGGATTCCACCAGGGATCATAGTGGATCACAGTATCCGCCGCGGTGAGATTGAGCCCAGTGCCGCCCGCTTTTAAGCTGATTAAGAACACAGGCGTATCGCCCTCTTGGAACTTATCTATCTGCGCTTGGCGCAGGCGAGTTTGTCCTGTGAGCTTACTGTAATCGAGCCCCAAGTCCACCAGCTCAGCTTCAATTAAACTGAGCATGCTAGTGAACTGGCTGAAAATCAATATCTTACGCCCCTCTTGCACCATTTCTGGTAAGTTCTGCTTCAGCCAGTCTAACTTAGCATTATTCTTCACTTTCTGCGCTTGCTCTAACTTCACCAAGCGCGGATCACAGCAGGCTTGGCGTAGCTTAAGTAAGGCATCGAGAAACTCGATATGACTGCTACCAACGCCTTGAGTGGCAAATAAATCCCGCAGTTTTTTCTCCATCACCAGTCGAATACTCTCGTAGAGATTACGCTGATCTTTTTCTAACTCTAAACTCTGGTAAATTTCGGTTTTAGGGGGTAATTCACCGACCACTTCATCTTTGGTTCGACGCAACACAAAAGGCGCAATCCGCTGACTCAAGATTTGCGCTTGCTCCATATCGCCATAACGTTCGATTTTGTGCCTAAAGGATTTGTTAAAGAAGGCATTCGTGCCGAGTAATCCTGGCAAACTAAAATCCATCAAGGACTTAAGTTCGCCTAAGTGATTTTCAAGCGGCGTACCCGACAGGCACAATCTAAACGGCGCTTTAAGATCTTTAATCACTTGAGTCACTTTCGCCTGCGCATTTTTTATCTGCTGCGCTTCATCCAGCACGATATGTTCAAACACCTGCCGTTGATAATAGTCACTGTCGCGCACAATCAGCGGATAGGTCGTCACCACAATATCAAACTCATTTAAGCGTTCGAGCAAAGGCTTGCGTAAAGCACCATGAATAACGACTAGCTTTAACGAAGGCGCAAATTTCGCGGCTTCTTTCGCCCAATTACCCACCAAGCTCGTTGGGCAAATAATTAAACTCGGTGAACAACTTGCCACCGTGGATTTTAGTTCTTGCTGCTTGAGTAAAAAAGCCAAGGTTTGAATGGTTTTACCCAGCCCCATATCATCGGCCAAAATACCGCCAAGCTGATATTCCTTTAAGAAACAGAGCCAATTCAACCCTTGCTGTTGATACTGACGTAATTCAGCATTTAAGTTGTCTGGGACTGCGACCTCTAACACACCGTTAAAATTTTCGAGCTTAGTCGCTAAACTGCGCACTCGTTCACCATTAAGCAGACGAATATCACTGTCGGCAAAATCATTTAATAGGTGGGCACGGTATTTAGGCAAAGACACGCTGTTGCCTTTGTGGCTATCGAACAGTTCTAAAATAATGCTGATCAGCGGCTTAATCACGCTGGCTTTGACTTTTAACCAATCACCATTTGGGCTTGGTAACAGTAGTTCTGCATCATCGGCGGGCTCACCGTACTGCTTAAGCCAAGTGGCAATTAAGGGCAACATAGGCACGATTTGACCATCGATATCAGCATTCAGTGACAGAGAAAACCACCCCTCTTGCGTATCATCCAGCTCAATCGCCAGCGGAGTCTCAATGACATTTAAGCTGAAATTGTCGGCAAAATGCACTTGGTAGCCCAAGGCCTCCAGGATCGGGATTTCCTGTTGAATAAAGTGCAACCAAGCATCAATCGTTTCAGGCAGTGAACCTAACCCCCAAATACTGACATAGCTGCCACTGTTTGGGATAAAAGAAGGCGCCAGCTCCACCAGTTCCAATGCCATCAGACGATTAATCGCATCCATTTCCGCATCGAGTTGACGCACGACTTGATAGGTTTTGCCTTGATGAGTGACTAAGGACAAGGGCTCGTCGGGATATTGGCCGCCGAGCACCACGTCTTGATAGACAAATTCCAACAGCACTAATGGCTGCGCCATAGCAAACTCAGGTAAATCCTGCGAGGTTAAGGTCAACCTAACTTGAAGCGGCACTTGCAGCTCGACAAAATCAATCAAAGCAGGTGTAGGTACCGTTTTCGCCGAAAAATGCTTAATCAGTTTGTGGCTCACCAGTTCAATCTGTGAGCTAGGCACTGGAGGCATCTGACTGAGTAATAACAGCTTTTCAACACTGATCTCAGTGTCCAATGCGCCCACTTTAAAATAATCTAAATCGATATAAGTCGGTGGCTCACAGGGGATAAGCTCCCAATTGTCTTTATTGGGCAGCATTAACTGCATTTGTTTATGCTCGGCATCCTTATCTAGCCAAATGAATTCAGGCTTGCTCGCTTCACCTCGGGTGAGCGGTAAACGACTCTCCTCCCAAAAACACCGCCCAGTGACGAGCATTTTTTCCAGTGCCATGGCACCTAACTGAGCTTTAAGATACAGACGCGAGGCACCATGGCGACGGGTTGACATGATGAGATTAATGATGAGCACATCTTCTGCGCCAATCCAAGCGGGCATATAATATTGCACGTCAGACAAAGCGATTTTCGAGCCTTTGTTATAGCCGCCATTCTTTGCCAACTTGCCTTTTCTTAGCTCAAGAAACACACCGTTATCATCTTTAGATAATACGTAGAGCACGCGATCGTCGTAGAGTAAATCGACATTTGAAACCATGAGATCATCACTTTCGTCTAGCAGATGTAACCACTGAGCAATACGTTGATCTTCAACGGTTCTATCACTCAGTAAACTGTAAAGTACGGCAGCAATATGTTTGCAATGCCCAGTGGCGGGACATGAACAGAAGCCATTCATGATCAACTTATGGTTCATGCTGACAAGGCGAATATCCTGCCGATAGGGCTGGGATTCCGTCCCCATGACACGACCTTCAATATGACGAAAATCGGCGTTCGCTTTAGCGCTCAACACCCGTCCTTTCATCACATAATCACGGGCGCGCATTAAGGTTGGCGGCGTGAATAATGACTCTATAGTGGTTCGAGTCAATTGGATAGGATCTTGGGGGGACAAGCGATTCATGTAAAAACCTTGAAACTAAAAATATCAACTCCGAGCAATAGCAAGCCATTGCCGCGCGACATTTATCAATAAGTTGTGTGGGATTGTATTGAAAGCCTTGGCCGAAAGCCAGAATGATAGCCACGATAGACTACCCCACCATGCCCGCAGGATAAAAATAACAAACTTATCCGCAGACATGGAATTGGCCTCACTTGGATGTAAGTAATTGATAAATAATGCTTTACTATTAATATCCAAGCATTAACTGTTACCGCCAAACGCTAAATTTTCGCTTTAGCGTCAGTGGCTTTAGCCCCAGCACTTTTTTTATCAGCAATGTAGCGGTCGACCAGTGTTTCTAAGATATCCAAAGGAACTGCACCATTCTTCAGAACTACATCGTGGAAATCCCTGAGATCGAACTTATCACCTAAGGCCAACTTGGCTTTTTCGCGCAGTTCGAGAATTTTCATCATGCCAACTTTATAAGCCGTCGCTTGACCTGGCATAACGATATAACGCTCAATCTCAGCCGTGACATCGCGATCGGACATGCCAGTATTTTTCTTCATATAGTCAATCGCTTGCTCGCGAGTCCAACGACTATGATGAATACCCGTATCCACCACTAGACGCACAGCGCGGAACAACTCAGCCTGCAGACGACCGATATTATCAAAGGGATCCTTTTGAAAACCGAGCTCCCAAGCCAAACGTTCGCTATATAAAGCCCAACCTTCAATGTACGCCGTAAAAGGCGCCATCTTACGAATAAGTGGCATACCTTCTAACTCCATCGCCACCGCAATTTGGAAATGATGCCCAGGGATCCCCTCGTGGTAGGCTAAAGTGCGCATACCGTATTTAGGCGTGGCCTTGATGTCATATAAATTGGCATAGAAACGCCCTGGACGACTACCGTCAATCGCGGGCTGCTGATAATAGGCACCCGGTGCCGTTTTCTCTTTAAACTCAGGAATACGCACCACTTCCATGCCCGCTTCGGGTCGAATACGAAAGGCATCACCGAGTCCCGCATTCACTTCATCAAGAATCGCTTGATAATCGACGAGGATTTGCGCCCTACCCGCATCGCTATCCTCGTAGTAAAACTTAGGATCGGCGGCTAATGCTTCAATCGCGACCGAGAAACCTTGGCCCACATCGTAACCTTCAGCGGCTAATATAGTCATGATTTCATTTTGAATGCGATCTACCTCAGCGAGCCCTTTGGCATGGATTTCGTCCGCAGTGTAATTAGTGGTCGTAAAGAACTTCAGCAATTGCTCATAGGCAAGGTTACCATTTGGCAGCGCCCAATAACCATCATCCGTCCCAGCTTTGGCTTGTAGCTGGGTAAGGTAGTCGATAAATAATTGATACGCTGGATGCACGTAACCTTTAATGTCCGCTTCCACCGCTGCCAATAACCGTGCTTGCTCATCGGCACTGATATCCGTGTCAGCCAATTTAGTTTTGAAGGAACTGTAGAGAATATTGTCTTGAATCGGCGTCGCGACAAAATCATTCATCTCGGTGAGCACCCGCTCAATCACGAACTTAGGCGGAATAATCCCTTTAGCCTCACGAATTTTTAAACCTTCGAGAGTTTGCGCAAACTTAAGTTTCACCTTTTGTAAACGCGACAGATAGTTTTCTGCATCGCCCACAGAATGCACTTGGTGCTGCGCCTGCATAAAGCTTGGATACCCGTTTTGCACGCCAAATAACTGATTCAGCGGATAGTTATGGTAACGATACGGCTCAGAGACCAATGCGAAATCGGCAAGATATAGGGCAATATCCTTGGAGATACGTTGATTTTCATCTAAATCCGCATCGGAATAGCTCAATAGGGTTTCACGCAGATCTCGCACTTGCCCGAAAGTCTTATCCATCGCCTCTGGACTATCGTCATCCAACTCGGCGTTATGGCCTGTAATCCCTACCGATTCTAAGAAACCCAATGAGGTTAAGGTCTCAGGGCTTTCGAAAGCCATCTTGACCACACTGCGGTCTAGAAATGCGCGAAAGAAAAACGGCTTTTTCGCAAACCATTCATGGGCGGCCAGCGCCACTAATAACAGCACTAAGACTAAGCTGCCGAGTCCAATCCGTTTTAGTACTGTTTTCAACGTCATTCTCCATTCTTATTATATTCAATCTAAAGTTATCGTCCTGAATCCATAGCTCAAGCACGTTTTTATTGAATGACGAGAATACCATCAACCACAAATAAGCAACAATTCAATAACGTAACAGATCGTGACAGAATTCTTACCTAAGCATACAAGCCGCATTTAAACCTCATGGAACGGATTGAAAGGTTAATCGCAAGTCAGTCTGGCAAACATAAAAAATATTTTTACACTAGCCAACAATCAAACACAAACCTATTACTTTGAATATTAAGAGTTATATCTAATTTCGCACTCAATAAATCGCAAAAAAGCAGTTTCGAGATGAGAGGTATTTAAAAATAAAACTATACAAACCCCTAGAGTATGTTAATCTGCACTCCGGCCTGTGATTCAGACCTATTTATAAGCAATATTATGTATTTGAAAACCTTCGCTACGCCTGTAATATTTTTTTTGCTGTCATGAAGCTTTCCACTCATAACTTATCATCAATGTAAATAATTCTATTTCTGGCTAACATACCGCATAATTGCGAATTATTTGTTTGAAAATTTTGGAGACATTCATGTCTAAAACTACTGGTGTAGTTAAATGGTTTAACGAAGATAAAGGTTTTGGTTTTATTTCTCCTGACAATGGTGGCGCTGACGCATTCGTTCATTTCCGCGCAATCGTTTCAGAAGGCTTTAAAACTCTTGCTGAAGGTCAAAAGGTTTCTTTTGACATCGAACAAGGCCAAAAAGGTCCTCAAGCTGCGAACGTAGTTATTCTGTAATTAGACTTTGTCTAATTTAAGTTAACAAGTTCCAGACAAAAATGCCGACACTATGTCGGCATTTTTATATCTGCATTTTCATCCATCTCAAAAGAGTGAACCTCAGGCCTTTAGCCATGTAAGAGCTTAGCCTCAGCTTTCTCAAGTCGTCGTGGTTTACCCACTATCAGTAAGATATCCCCTGCACGAAAAACCCAGTCCTGCTCAGGATGTTCCACTTCAGCGCCATTGCGACGAATCGCCCTTAGCTCTACTTTCAGTGTTTCCCACAGGATATCGGCAACGGTTTTACCAATCGCATCTGCACCACGCGGTAACGCCACCGCATGCAATGACTCTAAGGTGAAGTCGGTTTCTGTACCGGAAAAGAAGCCATGTAAAAATTGATAATGATTGCGCCGCTCTGACTCTAAGCGTTTTAAAATGCGCGCCAGTGGCACACCACATTGATGTAACACCTGTGACACTAACATCAGGCTGCCTTCCAAAGATTCTGGGATCACTTGATTGGCACCGGCTTTTTTCAGTAAGTCTAAATCACTGTCGTCTTTAGTTCTGACTAAAATTTTAGCGTCTGGCGCCAATAACTTACATAAGGGTAGAACTTCTTCCAAACTGCGCGACTCACAAAAAGTGATGACGATCATCTTGGCCTGCTTAACGCCTATTTGTTTTAACATCGCCCGTTTACACACATCACCAAAATAAATAGGTTCGCCAGCACGGCGCGCCTCAGAGACACGAGTCGGATCGAGATCCATGACCAGATAAGGTACGGCTTCGGTTTTCAAAAAACGGGCAATGGTCTGCCCGACTCGGCCGTAACCAAAAATCATCACCAGATCATGCTCATCCATCAAGAGTGGCACAGCTTCATCCACATGTTTTGCCTGCCTTATTCCTAACACCCACTTAGCAATATCCACGCTATGGCGAACTAACCACGGGGCTATCGTCATGGAAAGCACGGCGACCATGACTAACATGGTACTGATTTCATTATCTAGAAGTTGATAGTTAACCGCTAAAGCCAACACCACAAAACTGAACTCGCCCACTTGGGCTAGGCTCATGGCGGTGCTCATCGCAATCCGAAAGGGTTCACCAACCGATCTTAAGATCCCATGAATGATCAGCGCCTTACCGAGTACAACGGCCACTAAGATCAACAATATCTGCCACCAGAAACGCATCACTAAGGTAAAGTCGAGCATCATGCCGATGGAAATGAAAAACAGCCCCATCAATAGATCGCGAAACGGTCGTATATCCGCCTCAAGTTGGCGGCGGTACTGGCTTTCTCCCAGCAGCATACCCGCCATAAATGCCCCCAGCGCCATAGATAATCCTAGCCACTGAGTAAAAGCCCCTGTGACAAGCGCAACGACTAAGGTCGATAATACAAACAGCTCATTGGAGCGAGAACGCGCAACCTCATCAAATATCCGCGGCAACGCCCACTTACCAAACGCCATTAAGAGGAAAAAAGCCAATATGCCTTTAAGCAAGGCAAAGGCGATGTCCGCGACCATCAAAGGTTCGCCACCATTGGCCAATAATGGCAATAGGATCAACAACGGCACAACCGCTAAATCTTGGAACAAAAGCACGCTGACGGAGAGTTCACCGTGACGGCGCCTCAGCCATCCCTGTTCATTGAGTAATTTGAGGACAATAGCAGTAGATGACAACGCGATGGCAGCACCGATAACCAAGGCTTCAACCCAATTCAGGCCGCACAATAGGGCCACGCCCATAGTCAACAGGGTCGTGATCACCATCTGCGCACTGCCTAAGCCAAATACAGTGCGGCGCATGGCCCACAGCCGCGGCACAGAGAACTCTAAGCCTAAGGTAAACATCAGTAGCACAACCCCAAGTTCAGCGACAGATTGCATTTGATGCTGGGTAAACCAATGAAAACCGCTCGGTCCACTCACAACACCTGTGAGTAAATAAGCCAGAATTGCGGGTAGGCCCAAACGGCGCAGCACAGCAATGGCCACAATGGCAATCACGAGCATAAGTAATACTTGGATTAAAAAGCTATGTTCCATTGGGGCTATGACTCCTGTCAAAATGCTGACGTGTCAAAAAATCTAACTCTCAGTTTTAAGCTTAACTGAATGACTAACAAAGACAAATTTTATTAAAAAATATTGCGGCACGGTATTTGCTTAGACTAGGTTAGAGATGTATCGCACTAACATTTGCTGGAGTGATGATTATGGACTTTGGCCTAGCGACCGAGCTGTATCCCGACGAATATCGCTATCAAACAGAACATTATAGTCCCAATGATAATCCATTGGACTTGATACAAGTGATCCAACAACTGCACGCCAGTTTAGATCCAAGGACAGTCTTTGCCTGCTATGGCAAAGTGCTGGGACAACACTTGCCGATCCAAGGCGTGCGCTTAACCTATGGCGAGCACAAATTCAGCTGGGGCAAACGTTATGGTATCAGCGTCAAACGACAGCTCATGTGTGCAGGAATGCCATTAACGATTCAGTACCAACTGGTGACGCCATTTACGCCATCACAAACCTCAAACTTACAGGATATTGAACCGCTGTTATTGCAACCTTTATTAAATGCGTTGCAATATCAAGAAATGTCGATGCAAGCTATGTTTGACTCGCTCACTGGCTTAGGCAATCGCCATTATTACAGTCAGAGTCTCAGTAATGCGACCGCCAGAGCCCATCGAAAACAAGGAGCAGTCGCTCTCATAGTGCTCGATCTTGATAACTTTAAACAACTTAATGATAAATTCGGCCATAAATGTGGTGACTATATTCTGAAGGAATTTGGTGACATCATTCGTGCAACCATACGCAACACAGATCAAGCCTTCCGGATTGGTGGTGATGAATTCGTCATTATTGTCCAAGGCAATATTCATGCGGCTGGCTTGTTATGTGAACGGATTGTCTCGGTAATCAATCAGCACAGTAGTTTCAATCAATTTGGGGTGAGCTGTAGTTTAGGGGCGGCAGAATCACACGATACTATTGAAGCCGAACAACTTTATGAACTTGCCGATAAGGCGCTTTATCAAGCCAAAGCCGCCGGACGTAACTGCTATAAACTCAGCCAAAATCAATTAGTTTAACACGCGCAGGGATGCCAAATGAAATGCGATAACTCACTCGCAGCGCGTACCCCATAAAGGTCTAAATCAAACTGACGCGCTGCGTTCCACTCTCCTCTCGCTTTCCTAGAACACACCAATATTCCAGGATTAACTCTCGACTAGAATTCCTTTGCTTCCTCAACAAACACCTGTAAACCAAGTCCATTCGACTCAACAATAAAGCCCTTTTCAACCCACAGTCCAATTGCCATCACCAGTTGCTCGCCATAAAACACAAACCCCACCTTTTCGCGTACCCAAGGCGGAATGGCAAACTCTTGCCACAGTTTCTTTAATTCTCGCCCCTTACCCCGAGAATGCGGGTGGCAGCGAAATTGTCCCGCAAGTTGATAACGCACACTAACGACTTCATCAGGCAAAGGTAAACGGACTCTGGGACCTTGTTCTGTCACTATCAGCCTAATCTGCTCACCATTCGCTAAGCCCTCTGGCAACACGACTAATTCGGTACTATCTCCCTGTAATAAAGAAATAAAGTCATGCTGTGGCAAGGTCCAACTCACAGGCTGAGTGTGACGTTTGTGAGTTTGATACTTGAATAAATAGACTTGATTAGCAAAGCGGCGGATTTCACACTCACCCACTCGAATATGCACTTTAGCATCGTCTTTCGCGTTAAGAAGCTGAGTGATGATTTGCTTAAGCTGCACCTTTGAGGGCAAAGCAAAACCTTGGGATTCAATAAAGCCACGCAAGAGTAACGCTTGCCAGTCGGCTGACTGTTCGGCAAAACCATCGAGCTTGAATACACTTTGAGTATGGTAAGGCGCTTGGGTTAACCATAAAGGTAAACGTTCACTCACCTGTAAATCCAGCGTCGCCTGTTGTTCGGCGCACAATGCCGCACTGCGACTCGCAGTTGTCGCAATACTCGGCCAACGCGCTTTTAAGCGGGGAATGATTTCTAAGCGTAAAAAATTTCGATCGTACTTATCGTCTTGATTACTTTCATCTTCAATATGCACTAAGCCCTGCTGTTTTGCGTAGGCTTCAATCTGCTCACGGCTGATATCCAATAACGGCCGCAATTGTTTGCCTTGTGCTAATGCTTGTACTTGCCCCATGGCCGCCAGCCCTTTCGGGCCTTGACCACGTTTGAGCGCCAGCAGAATAGTTTCGAGCTGATCGTCTTCATGGTGAGCTGTCAACAACACATCATTTTCGCTTAAATGCCGTTCAATCGCTTGATAACGGACTTTTCGAGCTTCGGCTTCAAGGCTCAATCTTGGTCCACGATTAACCGCGACTCGCTCAACCGTCACGGGCAGGTCGTAATACTGGCCCCGCTCAAGGCAATGCTGTGCCCAAGCCTCAGCGTTATCGCTTAGGCCATGGTGTACATACACTAGCTGATAATTAAACTCCGGATGTTGCCGTGCAAACTGGCTTAAACCAAAGGCCAAGACTTCGGAATCAACCCCACCACTGTAAGCCAGTACTAACTTGCTGTCAGGCGCTAAGGATTGCGCAGCCAAAAAATCACAGATATGCGCGCTGAGATCGCCAGCAGTCGACGCTTCGTCACGCTTAGCCGACATAAGTTAACTTCATCTGTTTACACCTAAGACATTCGCCAACATTAGAATAAAATTCTCACCTTGTTTGGCCCGAGGAGCGATTCGAGCGAGAGCATCAAGTCATCGGTCGGATTCACTCGCCAAGCATCGGCTAACCTAAACTGACCTTTGGCTTGAGCTTGAGTGTAATTGATCACCACAGGCACGGCGCCGTTACGCCACGGGCTTAGGGCTTGCTCGAAAGTGTCTAACGCCGATGGCGTTAACTCGCTGCCATCCATATCAATTTCCAGCGCTTTGGCAAAGTGGCTGCGCGCCTCACTGATATCTATGATGTTACGCGCCGTCATACGGTTGCCGCCGGCAAAATCATCGTAACTCACCTCACCTTCACAAATGAGGATGCGGTCTTTCTCCAGCAGATGATTAAACTTTTCAAAGGCTTCGGTAAACAACATGATTTCAAGACGTGCGCTCTTATCATCGAGCGTCAACAGACCCATTTTCGAGCCGCGTTTGGTCAGCATCACTCGCGTTGCCACCACTAAACCCGCAGCCTTAGCGGTTTTACCGCGTTCGGTGGGATGCACATCTTTCAAACGACCGGACGTGTAATGCTTAAGCTCTTTTAAATATTGATTGATCGGATGACCGGTCAAATACAAGCCTAGGGTTTCGCGCTCGCCTTCGAGCCAAATTTTATCTGGCCATGGGGTACATTCGACAAACTGCTGCTTACTGTCTTCGGGTTCACTGTTGAGCAAACCAAACATATCGTGTTGGCCAATCGCCTCTGCTTTTGCATGTTGATCGGCAGCGCGAATCGCTTCGGGCAAGGTTGCCATCATAGACGCACGATGCGGCCCAAGAGTATCGAGTGCGCCCGCGCAGATCAGCTTTTCAATCACGCGCTTATTGAGCTTTTTCAAATCAATACGGGCACAGAAATCGAATAGATCCACGAAGGGGCCATCTTTACGCGCCTCTAAAATCGATTCAACTGGACCTTCACCCACGCCTTTAATGGCGCCAATGCCATAAACGATGCGCAAATCATCATCGACGGTAAATTTGAACAAGCCTTTGTTCACATCCGGAGGAATGAGCGGTAGCCCCATACGCTCACATTCATCGACCAAAGTCACAATTTTATCTGTGTTGTCCATATCGGCCGACATTACCGCCGCCATAAACTGCGAAGGATAATGGGTTTTTAGCCATAATGTCTGATAAGACACAAGCGCATAGGCGGCTGAGTGAGATTTGTTAAAACCGTAGCCGGCGAACTTTTCCACTAAGTCGAAGATCTTCATCGACAAGTCGCCGTCGACACCGTTATTGATTGCGCCCTCTTTAAAGATACTGCGCTGCTTGGCCATCTCTTCGGGCTTTTTCTTACCCATAGCACGGCGCAACATGTCGGCGCCGCCAAGGGTGTAACCCGATAACACCTGTGCAATCTGCATCACTTGCTCTTGATACAGAATAATGCCGTAGGTCGGCGATAGCAGTTCTTTTAGGGATTCATGCTGGTACTGAGAATCGGGATACGATACTTCCTCGCGCCCATGCTTACGCTCGATAAAGTTATCTACCATGCCCGATTGCAAAGGCCCAGGACGGAACAATGCCACCAGTGCGATCATGTCTTCAAAACAGTCGGGCTGCAGACGTTTAATCAAATCCTTCATACCGCGGGATTCCAACTGGAATACCGCGGTGGTTTCATATTTTTGCAACAAGCGGAAAGATGCAGCATCCGTTAACGGAATCGCTTCGATGCGCACAGGTGGGCGACCGTTTTTGACCTCGACCTTGTTCACCATCTCCAGTGCCCAGTCGATGATTGTCAAAGTACGTAAACCCAAAAAGTCGAATTTAACTAAACCTGCGGTTTCAACGTCGTTTTTATCGAATTGCGTTACTGGGTTTTTACCTTCAGCATCGCAATAGAGTGGCGCAAAATCGGTAATTTTTGTTGGTGCAATCACCACACCACCAGCGTGTTTACCCGCGTTACGCGTCACACCTTCGAGCTTGCGACACATGTCGATCAGATCTTTTACGTCTTCATCGGCATCATAGGATTCTTGCAGGGCTGGCTCGACCTCAAACGCTTTCGCCAGCGTCATCCCAGGTTCTGGTGGAATGAGTTTAGAAATTCGGTCAACGAAGCCATAGGGATGACCCAGCACACGGCCAACGTCACGAATAACCGCTTTTGCCGCCATAGTTCCGAAGGTGATGATTTGCGATACCGCTTCGCGGCCGTACAATTCGGCCACATGGTCGATCACTTCATCACGTCTATCCATGCAAAAGTCGACGTCAAAGTCGGGCATAGAAACCCGCTCAGGGTTGAGGAATCGCTCGAACAGTAAGTCAAATTCCAATGGGTCTAAGTCGGTAATCTTAAGCGCATAGGCCACGAGTGAACCCGCGCCCGAGCCACGACCAGGCCCTACTGGAATACCGTTATCTTTACCCCATTGGATGAACTCCATCACGATCAAGAAGTAACCGGGGAACCCCATCTGGTTGATCACTTTAAGTTCAATGTCGAGGCGCTCATCGTATTCGCCGCGTTTCTCGGCGCGCACCTCAGGATCAGGGAACAAAAACTCGAGCCGCTCTTCAAGACCCTTCTTCGAACAGTCGACCAGAAAGTCTTCAATGGACATATCGCCCGTCGGGAAATTAGGCAGGAAATATTCGTATAAACGAATCGTGACATTACAGCGTTTAGCGATTTCGACACTGTTCGACAACGCCGCAGGAATGTCGGCGAATAGTTCACACATTTCCTCTTCGCTACGTAAATACTGCTGTTCACTGTATTTTTTAGGTCGGCGAGGATCCGCAAGGGTAAAGCCATCGTGAATTGCCACCCGAATTTCGTGGGCATCAAAATCTTCGGGTTTAAGAAACACCACCTGATTAGTAGCCACCACAGGGATGCCCTTCTCCTGCGCTAAGGCCACAGCCATATGCAGATAACGCTCTTCATCGGGGCGACCTGTGCGGATAAGTTCGAGGAAATAACGGTCAGTGAAATGGGTCTGATAAAAGTCGCATAAAGATTCGACTTGTGTGCCATTGCCCTTGAGCAGTGCCTTACCCAGATCGCCTTCTTTGGCGCCCGATAACAGCAAAATGCCTTCGTTATAAGTGAGTAACCACTCTTGGTCTATCACTACACGGCCGGCCACTTGGCCACGCAAATAAGCCTGACTGATGATTTGGGTCAGATTTTGATAACCGACATTGTTCATCGCAATAATGGTTAAGGCGCACAATTCGCCTTCAAATCCGGGCACTTGCATCCAAAAATCGGCACCAATAATCGGCTTGATCCCCGCACCATGGCAACCACTGTAAAACTTCACCAAACCACAAAAGTTATTTTGGTCAGTCAAGGCGACCGCAGCCATTCCCTGCGCTTCCACCTGCGCCAAAATAGGCTTGACCTTGGCCACGCCATCGGTCATAGAGAAGTCACTGTGGACACGAAGATGCACAAAACGAGGATCGGACATAATTAGGATTATCTTTGAATAGCAGGTTAACAATAACTAGAAAGCAGACTAACAAAGTCACGCAGCCAGAGCCAGTGACTTTGCTGGATAACGGGAACTTATACCCAAACAACCTGAAACTCGTATCTTCAGGTAGCTTGGGAGCACAGCTTATAGTCCCAGTAATGCCTTGACGGGTTTAAAACTTTTACGATATTGGTCAAACACCCCATGTTCGGCGATGGCCTCAAAATGCGCCTTAGTCGGATAGCCCTTATGCTTAGCAAAACCGTATTGCGGATAAGCAGCATCGAGCACATCCATCTCACGATCCCGCGTCACTTTGGCGATAATCGATGCGGCACTAATACTGGCAATTAAACCATCACCTTTAATGATGCTGTGACTGGTAAGCCAGACGCCATTATGGGCAACAAATGCCGGACTGCGATTGCCATCGACTAACACCAACGCAGGCGCAATCTTAAGCCCTGCAACCGCGCGCTGCATTGCCAACATAGTGGCATGCAAGATATTAAGCGTATCGATTTCAGCAGGACTGGCGCGGCCCACGTGATAACACAGGGCTTTTTCACAAATCTCATCAAACAAAGCTTCGCGGCGCTTCTCACTGAGTTTCTTGGAATCATTCAGACCACTGATGGGCTTGTTTGGATCTAAAATCACAGCGGCAGTCACCACATCACCAACTAAAGGCCCACGGCCGACTTCATCCACACCAGCAATTAATCCCGTCGAAAAGGCCAGCAAATCGGCTTCGGTTAAACTTTTAAAAGTTGCCACTAGTTAGCCTCCAGCGATTTAGCATGACTTGGTTTAGGCTCAACCAGTGCCATTACCGCTTCAGCGGCTTTTAAGCTCGCATCACGGCGTAACACTTGGTGCAGGGCATCAAACTCAGCTTTGAGCGGCGTAAAATCTCGATTTAACTCGACTGTGACCGCCGCAGCTATTTTCTCTGGCGTGCAATCTTCTTGAATGAGCTCAGGGACGAGATCTTTGCCAGCCAGTAGATTCGGTAAAGAAAAACGCTCGACCTGCATCATGCGCTTAGCAATCCAATAGGTCATAGGGCTAACACGATAAGCCACCACCATTGGACGCTTGACCAACATGGCTTCTAACGTCGCGGTACCAGATGCTAATAAAATGCCATCGGCAGCCGCCATGACTTCGCGCGACTGGCCTTCGACCATATGAATTTCGAGATCCGGTGCAAAATCCTTCAGCGCTTGCTCAAATTGCTCACGGCGTTTTTGATTGACCAGCGGCGTCACAAAACGTATATCAGGGAAGTTCTGCTTAATCAGTAAAGCCGCCTTCACGAAAGGCTCAGCCAGTTGCTTTAACTCGCCACCACGGGATCCCGGTAGAATCGCTAAATATTCTGCATCGGCATCGAGTTCAAGTAACTGGCGCGCCGCCGCTTTATCGCTTCGCAACGGAATATCATCCGCTAAGGTATGACCCACAAAGGTACAAGGTACTTGATGCTTGTCATAAAAAGCTTTCTCAAATGGCAATAGCGACAACACCATATGGGTCGCCTTCGCGATTTTGAATATACGTTTGGGGCGCCATGCCCACACGGATGGGCTCACATAATGAACGGTTTTAATACCGCACGCTTTGAGTTTAAGCTCGAGGCCTATATTAAAATCCGGTGCATCTATACCAATAAAACAATCGGGCTTAAGCGCGGTGATCTCTTTAATCAAGGATGACCGCACTTTTAATAAGCGAGGTAGACGGGATAACACTTCAACGATTCCCATCACTGCGAGTTCTTCCATCGCAAACAGGGATTTGAAGCCGAGGGCTTCCATGCGGGGTCCACCGATACCGACAAAGCGCGCATCGGGATGGGTCTTTTGCAGCGCAGCCATTAAACCTGCACCTAAAATATCGCCTGAGAGTTCTCCGGCAACCATGGCAAACACTAATGGAGTTTTATTGCTCATAAACCAATCACGTCTCATGAATTAATGGCATTGGATGAAGAGGTAAACCGCACCTAAAATGCATCGTTCCAAGCCTACACTTATGTTAAGTTAATGATTCAATTAATGACTAAGCTCATTTATGGTCGAATGCATTGATGAATAAACGCATTTTTAACGACTACGTCTACCACAAAAAAGGCTTAAACCAATAATACAAAAGGGCATAAAAATGCCCTTTTGTTGTCTTGTGGTCATCAAGTTAGCGAATAATGCCGCGACTCGATGACTTTACAAACTCAAGCAGTAATTTGACTTGCTCATCGTTCTGCGCATCTTCAGCTAATGCTTCAATCGCTTCTTCTACCGTTAAACTACTACGATATAAGGTTTTATAAGCACGACGTACGGCTAACTGGCTTTCTTTAGAAAAACCGCGACGCTTCATACCCTCGCTGTTTAAGCCGCGAGGCACCGTCGGTTGACCCGCTGCCATCACAAAGGGAGGCACATCCTGCAGTACTAAAGAACAACCAGCAGTAAACGCATGGGCACCAATATGCACAAACTGATGCACACCTGTCATACCGCCTAAAATAGCCCAATCACCAACGTGCACGTGACCTGCAATAGATGCGTTATTCGCCATGATGACATTATCGCCTACCACACAGTCATGGGCGATATGCACATAGTTCATAAACAGGTTATTCGACCCAATACGGGTTTCACTGTTATCTTGAACTGTACCACGGTGAATGGTCACGTTTTCACGGATGACGTTATTGTCGCCAATGATCAGTCGTGTCGGCTCACCAGCGTACTTTTTGTCTTGGCATTCTTCACCAACGGAGGCGAATTGAAAAATACGATTCCCTTTGCCGATAATCGTTGGGCCTTTGACCACCACATGGGAACTCAACCAACAATCATCACCAATTTCGACGCCCGCACCGATATAGGTCCAAGGGCCAATAGTGACGTTATTGCCAATTTTTGCATCGGGATGCACAAACGCTAATGTATCTATCACTGACTAATCTCTCTGCGGGCACACATGATTTCAGCGGAACAAACCACTTCACCATCCACTTTGGCCTCACCGTAGAAAACGCCAATCCCGCGGCGCTCTTTAATCATTTTGACATCAAAATGAATTTGATCTCCTGGCTCAACCACACGTCTAAAACGCGCATTATCGATACCAGCAAAGTAATACAACACACCTGGTGGTGGTACATCACTACTCATCGTTTTAAAGGCTAACAGGCCAGTTGCCTGTGCCATCGCTTCTAAAATAAGCACACCTGGCATCACAGGTTGTATCGGGAAATGTCCCTGAAAAAATGGCTCATTTATTGAAACGTTTTTGATCGCCTGCAGACTAACACCAGGAGTGTAATCAAGCACACGATCGATCAATAGGAATGGATATCTATGGGGTAGATATTTAAGTATTTCTTTAATATCCATAGTGTTCATTTGATTAGACACGAACCGAGTTCCTCAAATTGCCTTGGGGCAATTAATCTGGTGTTTTTAAATTTTTTTCCAACGTTTTAACACGCTGGAACAGTTCATCTAACTGACGGAAACGAACTGTATTTTTACGCCAAAGTTTATTGTCCATTGCCACGGTGGCAGAAGAGTATAAGCCAGGCTCACGCATATTAGTGGTGATATTGGTAGCACCAGACACATGCACACCATCGGCAATGCTCAAATGACCTGCGATGGCACAGCTACCGCCAATAATACAATATTTACCAATAGTGACACTGCCAGCAACAGTAGTACTGCCTGCAATAGCAGTATTTTCGCCGATTATATCGTTATGGGCAATTTGCACTTGGTTATCAATAATCACACCGTCGTGGATCTCTGTATGGCCTAATGCCCCACGATCTACCGTTGAATTAGCACCAATCTCAACCCGATCGCCAATACGCACGCCACCTGTCTGCGGAATTTTAATCCACTGACCACGTTCGTTAGCATAACCAAAACCATCTGAGCCTAATACGGCACCCGAATGGATAATACAATCCTGTCCTAAATGCACATCGTGATAGACGGTGACATTAGCCCACAAACGTGTTTTTGAGCCAATAACCACATCTTGTCCCAGCACAACACCGGCACCAATCTGCACATTTTCACCTAAAATGACGTTCGCACCAATCACAGCATTCGCGCCAATAGCGACACCTTCCCCTAAATGGGCTGAAGGATCAATTTGTGCCGAAGGATGGATACCCACCGCCGCTTTGGGTGTAGTGTCCAAATACTGAGCAACACGAGCAAAACCGACATATGGATCTTTTACAATTAACGCAGTACCTTGATAATCCTGCGCATCTTTAGCTGACAATAACACCGCACTCGCTTGAGTTGCCTCAAGCTGAGAGCGGTATTTACTGTTGGCTAAAAAAGAGATCTGACCCGCCTTGGCATTTTCTAAGGTCGCCACACTATTAATAATTAGCGTTTCGTCGCCTTGGATATCACCGTCTAATAACAGGCATAGCTCTTTTAAAGTCACACTATTCATCTATTACTTGCCTTTGCTTAAGGCTTCAACCACTTTGCCACTGATGTCAGCGTTAGGCTTAACATAAATGACAGCACCACGTTGTAATACCAAATCATATTGGTCTTTTTCAGCGATAGTGTTGATGGCTTTTTGCACTTTAACTAACAGTTTATTTTGCTCTTCACCTTGGCGACGACGTAGGTCTTCATCCAATGCTTTGCCTTTTAACTGATATTCAGATTTTAGCGATTCCATTTTACGAACCAGCTCAGTTTTTTGTGCATCGTTCATTAATGCACCATCACGTTGCTGCTTCTCCATCAGAGAACGCATTTCTTCTTGCATTTTTTGGACATCAGCTACGCGATCACCAAACTCTTTCTTCAGAGATTGGGAGATCTGTTCACGTTGTGGGAGCTGTTCAAACACAGCGCCCATATCCACTACGGCAATTTTCTCAGCATGTGCCACTAACGGCGCGCCTAACAAAACTAACGTCATCAGCGCGCAATTTACCATCTTGTTCAAAATAAACTCCTTGTTACCTTGTTATTGTCAGCAAAACTTGCCGAGTGTATGCCTTTTAAAAAGTTTTGCCAATATTGAAAGAGAAGATCTCCGTTTGGTCACCTTCATATTCTTTAAGCGGCCACGCCAAGCTGAACACCATAGGTCCCATAGGTGATAACCATTGCACACTCAAGCCCCAAGAGGCGCGCAGGCGAGCTGGATCACTATAGTCTTGTAACTTAGCAAACTCGTCCGCCGGAAGTGTTTGATATGACTCGTAATCAAACTCAGTATCCCAGACGTTACCCGCATCGACGAAGAAGCTAGTACGAACTGAGTTAGTGTAAGCCTCATCCAGGAATGGGGTTGGTACAATCAACTCCATACTTGCCGTTGCAAGGGCATTACCACCGATAGAGCGGCCAGAACTGACTTGGATACTATTAGGATCGCCAGGCAAGCTACAGCCATCGCCCGAAGGATCCGGTGCACACGGCTCACTACCTCGGTAGAGATAGAATGAACGTGGACCTACAGAGTTCGACTTAAAGCCACGTAGCGAACTACTACCACCTGAGTAATAGTTTTCCCAGAAAGGTAAAATTTGGTCATTATCATTAAATTGACCATAACCGTTACCATAACCTAATCGACCACGGGCCAAGAGCACAACGCTCTGACTGCGGTTAACAGGGAAATAGTAGTTAGTGTCAAAGTCTGTCTTAAAATACTGTAAATCAGACCCTGGCGAAGTCATTTTGCCGTTCAGACGCTGGGACGAGCCATCTGTTGGGAAAGTGCCACGGTTCAAGGTGCTACGATACCAGCCCAGACTGAGTTCAAAGTTATCGAAACTTAAGTCCGCGTTTGGATCGTCATCACGATAGATGTTATAGAAACGCAGCGCCTGCTCATAAGCTGAGATCTCAGAAATCGTGTTGTGACGATAGCCAATACCACCATTGATACGGTTGTATTCGTTAATCGGGAAACCCGAGTTAAGCGCCACACCATACGAACTGTTTTTATAGCGTTCTAAGTTAGCTTCATTGGCGTCAAACTCACTCCAATAAACGCTCCCGCCTAAACTCACACCGTCTTTTGTCCAGTACGGATCGGTATAGGATAAGTTAACGTTTTTAGAGTACTTGTTGGTGCTCAAGCTAATACCCGCTTGATTACCTGTACCTAAGAAGTTGTTTTGTTGTACACCAAACTGCAAGCTCAGGCCTGATTCAGTACCATAACCGACACCCGCGTTAAATGAGCCCGATGGCTGCTCTTTCACTTTAACCGCAACATCAACTAAGTCATCAGTACCCGGCACTTGAATAGTTTCAGTGTCAACGGTTTCGAAGAAGCCCAAACGGTTAAGACGCGCTTTAGATTGCTCAACTTGCGCAGAGTTTAACCAAGCCCCTTCCATCTGACGCAGCTCACGGCGCATCACTTCATCTTTAGTCACTGTGTTACCAGTGAAGTTAATCGCCCGTACGTAAACACGTTTACCCGGTTTAACATTGATGTTTAAGGTGACTTCTTTAGTCTTATCATCAATTTCAGGGTAGGTTTTCACTTCAGGGTAAGCATAACCGAAGCGGCCTAAATACTTGCTGTACATTTCTTCGGTGAAAGTCACATCACCGCCGTTGTACATATCACCCGCTTTGATTGGCAGAATTGATTTCATCAACTCTTCACGGCCCATCAAATCACCCGTCAGGTTTACTTCTTTAACTTTATACTTCTCACCTTCATCTACGTTGATGGTGATATATAAACCTTTACGGTCAGGCGTCATAGCCACTTGAGTCGAGGTGACTTCGAAGCGGATATAACCTTTATTGTGATAATAGGTTTTGATGGTCTCGAGATCGGCCTGCAGTTTTTGCTTCTGATAACGACGCTCACCAAACAGATCCCACCAAGCCACATAATCTTTAAGTTCCAACATGCCGATCAGTTCAGCATCGGTGAACTCTTTGTTACCGACCACGTTAATTTGGCGGATTTCGGCCGCTAAACCTTCGGTAAACTTAAATTTCAGCTCAACCCGATTACGGGGTAAGTTAATCACTTGGGCTTCCACTTTCGCGCCGTATTTACCCACGCCGTAGTAGAAATCCTGCAGACCCTTTTCAATACCAGTCAACATAGTACGATCGAGCGACTCACCGACTTTAACGCCAGAACCGTCCAGACTTTCCTGTAACTGTTCGTCTTTAATGTCTTTGTTGCCATCGAATGTCACGGCACTGATGGTGGGACGTTCAGTGACTTTCACCACTAATACGCCGCCATCTCGACTCACGGAGACATTTTCAAAGTTAGTCGATGCATACAAGCTTTTAATCGCTTGCTGGATTCTTAACTGGTCAACAGTATCACCTACTTTTACTGGTAAGCTTAACAAGGCAGCACCGAGTGCAACTCGTTGCAAACCTTCAACTTGGATGTCGGTCACTTCAAACGGTTGGAAAGTATCTGCCAACACAGTCCCTGAAAACGACGCACCGACGAATAACATCGAGGCAAAAAGTTTATTCAATCTCATAGAGCACTTCTAATTATTAGTCTGTCCTTGCTCAGAGTCGGGCAAAATCATTGAAAAGCGCAACGCTCATCAACATCAGCAGTATTGCTGCCCCAAATCTGAATCCTATTTCCTGCACCTTTTCAGGTACAGGTTTACCAGTTATTACTTCAATAAAGTAATACAGCAGGTGTCCCCCATCGAGCACAGGTAAAGGCAGCAAGTTAATGATGCCTAAATTGACGCTGATGAGCGCGAGGAACCCGAGAAAATAGACCAAGCCATAGTTTGCACTACTGCCCGCACCCTGTGCGATCGAAATGGGTCCACTCAGGTTTTTCACCGACACATCGCCGGTAAATAATTTGCCAATCATCTTAAAGCTCACAGCAACAAGTTGCCATGTTTTATCTGCTGCTATACCGAAAGAATCGATTGGTCCATATTCAAGTTGTAAACGCATATTGTCTGGCCATTGTGCTTGGGTTGGGCTCACCCCGAGCATACCTATCTCTTGGCCATCGGCATTTTTACTGCTTAAGGGTGTCACTGCCACATTAAACTGTTCGCCATTGCGACGCACTGTTAAACTCACAGGCACATTGGCAGAATGTTGAATAATGTCAACAAAAGCCTGCCAATCAGTATAATTTTTACCATTTATTGCGACTAAGGTGTCACCGACTTTTAGCTCACTATTCGCAGCGGCACTGTCAGGACTAATCGCAGCAATGGTGGGGACGATTTCGGGACGATAAATCCCTAACCCTAATGCCGTAATCGGGGATTCTTTTTCAGGATCAAAACGCCAATTACGCGTATCTAAGGTATAAGACCGCGCACTAGAGTCTAAACCTTGCAAACCATTCAATGGCGTTAGCGATACACTCAGACTTTCATCACCTATGTGGCCGACTAAAGCTAAATTCACTTCTTCCCAGTTACGCACAGCCTGACCGGAAATGGCCGTTATTTGCATTGGCTCTGTGATTTGAATTTGCGCAGCAGCAGTCCCGGGTATCGTCGAGGTGATCACAGGCTTAAGTGATGGCACACCAATCAGATACATAAAATACAGGGCAACGATGGCAAAAATAAAGTTAGCAATTGGACCTGCGGCCACAATCGCAATACGTTGCCATACGGTTTTACGATTGAACGCTTGATCTTTTAATTCATCGGGAACATCTTCAACACGCTCATCGAGCATTTTGACATAGCCGCCAAGGGGGATCATGGCTAACACATATTCAGTGCCGTCTTTACCAACACGGCGCCAAATAGCCTTACCAAAACCAATGGAGAAACGTTCGACTTTCACGCCACAACGTCGCGCGATATAGAAATGGCCGTATTCGTGGGCAGTAATTAACAGACCCAGTGCAACGATGAAAGAACCTAAGTTCCATAAAAAATCTAACATCCCACTCCTTACGTTATAAATTTAATCACTCAGCTATTGCTAAGTGATGCTTGCTAATGTCTCACGCGCATAGACGCGGGTTTGCGCATCTAAGGCTAAAATATCTTCTAGACTACCCATAGGACGTTTAGGCACAGTGACTAAACAAGCCTCATTCACTTTTGCAATTTGCGTAAAACCAATTTGCCCCTGCAAGAATGCTTCAACAGCAACCTCATTGGCAGCATTTAATACGGTTGTTGCCTCTTGGCCTTGGGCACACGCCTCCATAGCCAAAGCCAAACAGGGGAAACGTTCAAAATCAGGTTCATAAAAGCTTAACTGTCCGACTTTGAAAAAATCTAAAGGTTCAACGCCCGAATGAATTCTTTGCGGATAAGCCATGCAATGGGCAATAGGCGTACGCATATCTGGGTTACCCATTTGGGCGATAACTGAACCATCACGGTACTGCACCATAGAGTGGATCACGCTTTGCGGATGAATAACCACTTTAAGTTGCTCAGCCTGAGTGTTAAACAACCACCGCGCCTCAATGAACTCTAAACCCTTATTCATCATAGTGGCGGAGTCAACAGAGATTTTAGGTCCCATGGACCAATTAGGGTGTTTACAGGCTTGGGCAGGCGTCATGGCCGCAAGTGTCGCAAGCTCCGACCGCAGGAAAGGTCCGCCAGAACCGGTTAACAAAATATGGGATATACCCGACGCAGCTAAATCGCAACGGCCGAGGTTAGCCTGCACTTCTAGGGGTAAACATTGAAAGATAGCATTATGCTCACTGTCCACGGGCAATAGCACAGCACCAGAGCGCTTAGTCGCCTCAATAAACAACTCACCCGACATGACTAAAGCTTCTTTATTGGCCAGTAATACTCGCTTTCCCGCCTTCACGGCTTCAAGGGTTGGTACTAGCCCTGCCGCCCCGACAATCGCTGCCATTACAGTATCCACTTCAGCAGCCGTCACTAAACCGAGTAAATCGTTCATGCCAGTAGTGACTTGGATATTGAGCGCAGCGGGTAAAACGGCGCGTAACTGTTTCGCAGCCTCTTCATCCACCATATGCGCGACTTTCGGTTTATGGGCTACACACAAAGCCAGCATCTTATCAACGCTCGTATTGGCCACCAATCCATAGATGCTATAAGCCAATGGATTAGCCGAAATCACGCTTAAGGTACTAGCACCAATTGAACCGGTAGCACCCAAAATCACCATATTTTGCATAGCGTTACATCCAGAATGCAATGTAGATCAGGGTAAACACCGGCAAGGCTGCAGTCAGGCTGTCGATGCGGTCGAGCACGCCGCCGTGACCGGGCAAAATAGTGCCAGAATCTTTAATACAGGCCGCACGCTTAAACATACTCTCAGATAAATCGCCCAGCGCTGACACTAAAGCAACAAATAAGGTCACTGCCACAACTAAACCCAGTTCTTGCTCTGGCGAATAATACATAACACCTGCAACCACGAGCATAGTCGTCACTAAACCACCAACTAGGCCTTCCAAGGTTTTAGCAGGGCTCACTGCAGGCATCAGTTTCGTTTTACCTATCGCTTTACCGACGAAGTAAGCCCCAGAATCCGCGGCCCACACAATCAACATCACTAACAGTACTAACACTGGGCCGTAATAGGGTGAAGTTTGTGAGCTAATGGATTTGAGTGCGATAAGAGCAACAAAGCAAGGCACTAAGGTTAACTGTCCAAACATGGACTTAAACATAGGATTCTTTTGCCAGAACTTAGCGCTTTTAGGATAAGTTACCACTAATAATAGTGATGCTAACCACCAGAATGCGCCTATATAAAGAATGGCCAAATAAATAGGATGTAACTGATGGCTTAACCAAACTGCATCGATTGGCACAATCAGATTAATTGCCACCAATAGGATGCCGACTGTAAACGTAAAGCTCCACTGGGTGACATCACACTGATTATCGATAATTCTTCCCCATTCCTTTGCTGCAATAAGGAAGACGGCAACTAAGGCCCAGGCGAAGTAGCTGGCAGGGAGCAAAAATATCGCCCCTAAAACTAATGGAACTAACCAAGTTGCTGTTATTATTCGTTGTTTTAGCAAAAAAAATCCCTCATGAGGTTTTACAATGCACGCATCTCATCAATCTGACTTCCAGTCAGACCAAAACGGCGCTGGCGACTTGCAAAAATGGCTATCGCTTCATGAAAAGCCTGTTCATCGAAATCAGGCCAAAGGGTGTCGGTAAACACCAATTCTGCATAGGCCGCCTGCCACAGCACAAAATTGCTGATGCGACAGTCCCCGCCCGTGCGGATCATTAAATCAACTTCACTCTGATTTTGCATGCACAAATGTGCACTTAAGGCTTCTTCGGTGAACTGACTGCTGGTCATTTCGCCAGTTTCGACCTTTTCCGCTAATTTTTGTGCTGCTTGAAGTATGTCCCAACGGCCACCATAGTTAGCCGCAACATTCAGAACCAAGCCAGTATTGCGAGATGTCTTCTCTTGGGCAGCAGCAATTTGCTTCTGTAATCGCGCCGAAAAGCGGCTGATATCGCCAATAATGTTGAGCTTAACCTGATTCTTATCCAGCAATTTAATTTCGCGCTGTAATACGGTAAAAAACAACTCCATCAGCAAGCTGACTTCTTTATCGGGTCTACGCCAATTCTCGCTAGAAAATGCGAATAAGGTTAGCGATTCAATGCCTAATTGGCTTGCCGTGCTTACGGCTCTTCTAACGGCCTTAACACCAGCCTTATGTCCCATCACTCGTGGTTTACCTTGGGTTTGTGCCCAACGCCCATTGCCATCCATGATAATAGCAACATGCTTAGGTAACGACTGTTTCACGAGTTCGGGTAATTGTCCCGGCAAGGTCGTTTGAGTGTATAAATCACTCTCACTCGTCCTAGGGTGCGGATCAAGTTCCACTGTGGATGACATCTAATACAGCCCTTTAAAATAGACAAACGCCGTGTAGTATACCCCTACACGGCGCATCAACTCTAGCTTATCGAACTGAGATTAGACTTCCATCAACTCAATTTCTTTGGCCGCTAAAATCTCATCGACCTTTTTAATGTGAGCATCGGTGAACTTTTGCACTTCTTCTTCACTGCGACGCACATCATCTTCAGTACAAGCTTTAGCTTTTTCAAGCTTTTTCACTTCAGAAATCGCATCACGACGCACGTTACGGATAGCAATACGACCGTTTTCAGCTTCGTTACGCACCACTTTGATGAAGTCTTTACGACGTTCTTCGGTCAGCGCGGGTAATGGAATACGTAATGTCGCGCCAGCTGACATAGGGTTCAGACCTAAATCAGAGCTCATAATAGCCTTTTCAACGGCTTGGATAGCACTACGGTCAAACACAGTCACAGACAGAGTGCGTGAATCTTCAACGCCCACGTTAGCCACTTGGTTTAGTGGCGTCATAGTGCCGTAGTAAGAGACTTGAATGGAATCCAACAGGCTTGGGTGGGCACGACCGGTACGCACTTTTGCCATTTGGTTTTTAGTCGCGTCAACGCATTTACCCATACGCTCTTGCGCATCTTTCTTAATGTTCTCAATCACGTTAAATGTCCTTCTTGGTCATTAAATAACTTTTTTCGCTCTGATCAGCGTGCCTTCTTCTTCACCCATGATAACGCGGCGTAGAGCGCCAGGTTTATTCATGTTGAAGACTAAAATAGGCATGTCGTGATCACGCGCCATAGTAAAGGCGGCTAAGTCCATTACTTTTAATTCTTTTTCCAGAATTTCCGCATAAGTCACTTCATCATACTTAACAGCATCTGGGTTCTTCATTGGGTCTTCAGAGTATACACCGTCGACTTTAGTGCCTTTCAATACGACTTCAGCTTCGATTTCAATGCCGCGTAAACAGGCCGCAGAATCGGTCGTGCAGAAAGGATTACCTGTACCGGCAGCAAAAATAACCACTCGGCCAGATTTTAGCAAGCTGATCGCTTCAGCCCAATTGTAATCATCACACACACCCTTTAACGGGATAGCTGACATCAGACGAGCATTAACATAGGCACGGTGCAGGGCGTCTCGCATTGCCAAGCCGTTCATAACCGTTGCCAGCATACCCATGTGATCGCCCACCACACGGTTCATGCCTGCTTTTGCTAGGCCTTCACCGCGAAACAGATTACCACCACCAATAACCACACCCACCTGAATACCCAGCTCAACCAGCTCTTTCACTTCCTGAGCCATGCGATCTAATACTTTAGGGTCGATGCCGAAGCCTTCGTCGCCCATCAGTGCTTCGCCACTTAATTTAAGAAGAATGCGTCTAAATGCGGGTTTTGGATTGGTGCTCATAATTTTTATCCTGGTCATAACAAGACCGCAGCTATTGCCGCGGTCTTGGGGGTATTTAGCGTTGGCGATTAAGCCTTTTTAGAAGCAGCGATTTGAGCAGCAACTTCAGCCGCGAAATCTTCTTCTTTCTTCTCAATACCTTCACCCACTTCTAAACGAATGAAGTTAGTGACTTTAGCGCCTTTCTCTTTCAGAATTTCGCCAACAGTTTTCTTTGGTTCCATGATGTAAGCTTGACCAGTCAGAGAAATCTCACCGGTGAACTTCTTCATACGACCAAGAACCATCTTCTCAGCGATCTCTGCCGATTTGCCTTCGTTCATTGACATTTCGATTTGCAGAGCTTGTTCTCTTGCAACGATTTCTGCAGGAACATCTTCTGGGTTCACGTATTCAGGCTTAGAAGCAGCAACATGCATTGCGATGTGCTTTAAGGTTTCTTCGTCAGCTTCACCGGCAACAACAACGCCAATGCGCTCACCGTGACGGTATGAAGATAGGTTTGCACCATCGATGTACTCAACACGACGAATGTTGATGTTTTCACCGATTTTAGTTACCAATGCAACGCGTGCATCTTCGAACTGTGCTTTTAAATCTTCAAGAGTCACTTTAGATGCAGCAGCGGCATCTAATACTGCGTTCGCGAATGCTAAGAAGTTTGAATCTTTAGCAACGAAGTCAGTTTGACAGTTAACTTCTAATAGCGCAGCGAAACCTTCGCCATTCTTGATCAGAATTGTACCGTCAGCAGCGATGTTACCTGCTTTTTTAGCCGCTTTAGCAGCGCCAGACTTACGCATGTTGTCAATTGCTAACTCCATGTCGCCGTTAGCTTCTGTCAGAGCGTTTTTACAATCCATCATGCCTGCGCCAGTACGGTCGCGCAGTTCTTTAACTTGGGCAGCAGTAATTGCCATTGTTAAATCCTCTATAAAAAATCGACTAATTTGCAGATATAAAACAGGGGCCGAATGGCCCCTGTTAACCAATCAAAAATCTTGGTTAATAAGGGTGATGATAATCATCCCGCCTTATTATTATTCGGCTTCTACGAAACCGTCTTGCTCAGCTTGAACAGCCAAATCTTGACCACGGCCAGCTTTTGCAGCAGCAGCAACAGAAGAAGTGTACAGGCGGATAGCACGCATAGCGTCGTCGTTACCAGGAACGATGTAGTTAACACCATCTGGCGCAGAGTTAGTATCAACAACTGCAACAACAGGGATACCCAGGTTGTTAGCTTCTTTAATAGCGATATGCTCATGGTCAGCACCAATGACGAATAATACGTCTGGCAGGCCGCCCATGTTTTTAATACCACCTAAAGATTTTTCCAGCTTTTCAAGCTCACGAGTACGCATCAGCGCTTCTTTCTTGGTCAGCTTGTCGAAAGTACCGTCTACTGATTGGCTTTCCAGTTCTTTCAGACGTTTGATTGACTGACGAACGGTTTTCCAGTTAGTCAGCATACCGCCTAACCAGCGGTGATCAACATAGTACTGGTCACAAGACAGAGCAGCTTCTTTGATCGCTTCGCCAGCAGCACGTTTAGTACCAACGAATAATACTTTACCTTTCTTTGAAGCTACGTTGCTGATGAAAGCTAGCGCTTCATTGAACATTGGCACAGTATGCTCAAGGTTGATGATGTGAACACCGTTGCGAGCACCGAAAATGAATGGCTTCATTTTTGGGTTCCAGTAACGGGTTTGGTGACCGAAGTGGACACCGGCCTGAAGCATATCGCGCATTGAAACTGTAGTCATTTCTATTACCTTAAAATTTAGGGGGTTAGACCTCCACGTATCCCATGTCTTCGACCCCTTATATAACAACTGAGGGCACCCCGAAGAATGTGTCGACACGTGTGTGATTTAGTATTTAGACAAATAGCCATGTATAATGGCCGCCATCTTTAGTCTTGCAAGTATCAAAGCAGCGCAAAAGCTGGCTTGGACAATTCACCAAGACTTAAACATAACGGCGCGCTTTATACCATAAATAGCCCTAAAGCACAAATTTTTGCATTAGGTTGCGTGGCCAACAGACATTAAAGACACAAGAGAAAACGCAATGAGTATAGTCATCAAGACCGCTGAAGAAATTGAAAAAATGCGTGCTGCGGGCAAACTAGCCGCACAGGTATTAGAAATGATCGCGCCGCATGTTAAACCGGGCGTGACCACCAATGAGCTCAATGACCTCTGCGCCAAATATACCGAAGAGCAAGGTGCGATTTCGGCGCCGCTTAACTACCATGGTTTTCCTAAATCCATTTGTACTTCTGTAAACCATGTGATTTGCCACGGCATTCCAAACGACAACCCACCATTGAAAGAAGGCGATATCCTCAATATCGACATCACAGTGATTAAAGACGGTTATCACGGCGATACCTCGATGATGTTTTTAATCGGTGAAGTGAGTGCGAAGGACAAACGTCTGTGCCGCATAGCGCAAGAAAGCCTGTATTTAGCTATTCGTAAGGTTCGTCCAGGTTTAAAACTGGGTGAAATTGGCAATACTATCGAAAAATTCATCAAAGCAAGTAAAACAGGCCTTGAGAAATATTCCATCGTGCAAGATTATTGTGGCCACGGTATTGGCTCGGGTTTCCATGAAGAACCTCAGGTTATGCATTACCGTAACGGCGATAACACAGTATTACGCCCAGGCATGTGTTTCACCATTGAACCTATGATCAATGCCGGTCGCCACACGACCATACTCGATCGCGATGATAAGTGGACGGTAACGACCTCCGATGGTAAAAATTCAGCCCAGTGGGAACATACCTTACTGGTGACTGAAAAAGGGGTTGAAGTACTTACCCTGCGTGAGGATGAGGATTTCCCACGTATTATCAATCACGAGCGATAGGCCACACTAACAAACATAAAAACAAGGGACTCGATGAATATAGCTCTGCTCGCTAAACAATCATTAATCGAACAGAATCAGATTCTTTTGGCCAGTTTTAAGGCTAAAACCCCGATTGAAGAGCTCGTCACGCAGCGCTGTCAATTTGTCGATGCCCTTGTCAAGCAAGCTTGGGAACAGCACGGTCTAAGGGAATATGATATTGCCCTGATTGCCGTGGGCGGCTATGGCCGTGGGGAGCTGCATCCCCACTCAGATGTCGATTTACTGTTCCTGTTTAATGATATCTTGTCACCCGCCGCCGAAGCGGCACTCAGTCAGTTTATTGCCTTTCTGTGGGATGCCAATCTGGAAATCGGCCACAGTGTCCGTACGTTAAACGACACGATTATTCTCGGCCGTGAAGACATCACCATAGCCACTAATCTGTTAGAGGCACGATTGCTCGAAGGGCCCGAATTTTTATTCGATCAACTTTATGATGCGATTCGTCAGAGTGACTTTTGGACTTCAAGCGATTTTTTTATCGCAAAACGGGATGAGCAAAATGCCCGTCATGCCAGAGCCAGTGCCTTCGATTTAGAACCCAATATCAAGAGTTGTCCCGGTGGTCTTAGGGATATTCAAACCATTGCTTGGGTAGCCATGCGTCACTTTGGCGCCGCTCGCCTCGAAGAATTAGTCCAATACGACTTTTTAGAGCCCGGTGAACTAGAAGAGCTGCTCGAATGTCAGCACTTTTTGTGGAAGTTACGCTTTGCCCTGCACATGGTGGTCGGTCGCGATGAAAATCGCTTACTCTTTGATGTACAGCGCCAAGTTGCCGAGCTTATGGGGTATGAAGACGCCACCCAGCTTGCTGTTGAGCAAATGATGAAACGTTACTATCGCACGGTACGCCGAGTGATGGAGCTAAACGAAATGTTGCTGCAGCTGTTTAAACGGGCAACACTGGGGCACACAAAAGCTTTAGAAATTCAATCGATAGATAAACACTACCAGCGCCGCGGCACTTTTATTGAAGCGCTAAGCGATGACCTTTTCGATAGTGGCGAAGAAATTGTCCGGCTGTTTTTGTTAGTCGCTAAAAACTCCAACATCAAAGGCATTTACGCACCAACACTGCGTTCGCTGCGCCGAGCAAGACGCGCGCAATCTCAAGCCTTGCAAGAAAACCCGCTTTGTCGCCAAGCCTTTATGGAAATTCTGCGCCACCCTCGCGGCATTGTTGCTTTGTCTTTAATGCATAAACACGGTGTGTTATCGGCCTATCTACCCGCATGGCGAAATATTGAAGGCCAGATGCAGTTTGACCTGTTTCACGCCTATACGGTCGATGAACACACCCACAGATTACTACTCAATATCGAGCGTTTTTCCCAAGCCGAACAAAAGGAAGAATTTCCCTTAGGCTCGATTCTGATCAACCAACTGCCGAAAAAGGGCTTACTGGTATTAGGCGCTATCTTCCACGATATCGCCAAAGGCCGCGGTGGCGATCACAGTAAACTAGGCTCAAGCGATGCCCTCGCCTTTTGTAAGCTGCACGGGTTAAACGATCACGATGGCCGTCTAGTCGCTTGGCTGGTTGAGAATCATCTAGTGATGTCTGTCACCGCCCAGCGCCGTGATATTTCCGATCCCGATGTGGTGGCCGACTTTGCCAATAAAGTCCGCGATGCCGTGCATTTAAGCTATCTGTACTGCTTAACCGTCGCCGATATCTGCGCCACCAACGAAAAAACCTGGAACAACTGGAAAGGCTCACTGCTGCGCGATTTGTACTTTTCGACCCAAAGGGTGCTCGCCCGCGGTAAAGAAAAACCCGTCGATATTCGTGCCAGAGTACGTGAATACCAAGCCAAGGCGAAAAAAGAACTGCTGCGCCGTGGACTGAAAGAGAAAGATCTCGATACCCTGTGGCAACGTTTCAAGGCAGATTACTTTTTACGCCACCAGCCCAATCAAGTCGCGTGGCACGCCGAAGCGATTTTAAAGCACAAACAACAGGATGAGCCTTTAGTCTTAGTGTCCAAACACACCACCCGTGGTGGTACTGAGCTATTTGTCTATTGCCAAGACAGACCTAAATTGTTCGCAACTGTGATGGCGGTACTCGACAATAAAAATATCAACGTCCATGATGCCAACATCATGACGTCAAAAGATAATTATGCCCTCGATACCTTTGTGATCTTAGAGCAGGATGGTGAGCCCGTTAGCCAGCTTTCACGCATCCAAAGTATCCGTAAGGCGCTTGAGAAAGCCCTGTCGAGCGACAGTCCAAAACTGCCGCGCTTTAGAAAACTATCGCGCAAGATGAAACCTTTTAATGTGCCGACACAAGTGAGTTTCCTCGAAAGCAGTCGTCATGGTACAAGTATGATGGAGCTTATCGCCTTAGATTCGCCAGGATTACTGGCAAAAGTTGGGGATATCTTTTACCGTTGCAACACAACATTACTCGCGGCCAAAATCACCACCATTGGTGAGCGAGCCGAAGACTTTTTTATGCTGCAGACTAATGATGGCTTGCAACTTAACGAAACCCAAGAGAATACCCTCAGGGACGCTTTAATCAGTGCCCTGAGTGCAAAGAATATCGAATCAGTTAATTAACAAGACCAGTGGGAGAAGTAAATGGAGGCTTTACGCCAACGTATTGAGGCGGCTTTTGAAGCACGCGCCGACATCACACCAAGCACAGTTGACGCAGGTGTGCGCAGCGATGTGCAAAATGTCATCAATATGCTCGATAAAGGTGAAGTCCGTGTCGCCGAGAAAATCGACGGACAATGGCATGTGCACCAATGGCTGAAAAAGGCGGTATTACTGTCCTTCCGTATTTTCGATAACGTGGTTATCGATGGCGCCGAAACCAAATACTTCGACAAAGTGCCGTTAAAATTTGCCGAATATGATGAAGCCCGCTTTAAAGCGGAAGCCATTCGTGTAGTGCCTTCGGCGACAGTACGTAAAGGCTCATTTATCGGTAAAAATACCGTGTTGATGCCATCCTATGTGAACTTAGGCGCCTATGTTGATGAAGGCACTATGGTTGACACTTGGGCGACCGTTGGCTCATGTGCACAAATCGGTAAAAACGTGCATTTATCTGGCGGCGTAGGTATTGGTGGCGTACTTGAGCCATTACAAGCGGGCCCAACCATCATCGAAGATAACTGCTTTATCGGTGCACGTTCTGAGATTGTTGAAGGCGTCGTGGTTGAAGAAGGCTCAGTGATTTCCATGGGTGTGTATATCGGCCAAAGTACTCGAATTTATGATCGCGAAACCGGCGAAGTGCATTACGGTCGTGTACCAGCAGGCTCTGTGGTTGTTTCTGGCAACTTACCATCAGCCTGTGGCAAGTACAGCCTCTATGCCGCTATTATCGTTAAGAAAGTCGATGCAAAAACCCGTAGTAAAGTGGGTATCAACGAATTACTGCGTATTGTTGATTAACAGTCACAGCATTTGTTCGATAACATGAGTTCCATAAAAAGATGCCTAAGGGCATCTTTTTTATTGTCGGTAAAATTTAGCCTACGATTGCGCTGTTATTATCAGGCTTAAAAATAAAGTGTTTAATAAGACACTTAAATCAAACGCTCTACTTCACGGAATGCATTTCTCGTCATGGCAATAGCCCGCCAGCCGATAATCCCCAATGGCTGCTGCGCTTTGTTCACCACCACAAGATATTCTGAGTCTAGTAAATTCAACTGCAGTAATGCATCTTCCGATGTGGCCACCTCACTGATAATAGGCACTGAATGCTCCATGATCTGATGGGCTTTTTTATGTAAAGATGCCCTATCCAGTTCACGCTCAGCCGCAGTGCCAAGTAATGGGCTAAACCAATGTTCCAGTAAGCGACTCGTGATCACCCCTAGTATCTTATGTTGCTCATCCAATACCACGGCCACCTTAGCATGGGCAGTCGTAAGTAAACGCTTAATATCAACTAACTCATGGTCGAGTGAAATAGTGACTAAAGGTTCAAGCGGCGCAGCACCGATATGATCGCTAATACTCAACTCTCGATTAATCAAAATCGCTAAACAAGTTTCGACTATCTCAGGGTCAAAAAGTGTCCCTTTACCCGCACGCAGCACTTCAGTCATTTTCTCCAGCCCTAATGATGGGCGATAAGGCCTGTGGGACAATATCGAATCGGCAACATCGGCGACAGCAATAATTTTCGCCTCATATAAAATCGCCTTATCCTTTAAGCCCGCGGGATAACCTGAGCCATCGAGCCGCTCATGATGCTGTAAAATCATCTCTTTAATGGGCCAAGGAAACTCCACATCCTCAATAATTTCAGCACCATGTAATGGGTGAGTCTGAATTAATGCGTATTCTTCTTTTGAAAGTTTTGACGGTTTTGTCAAAATCTGCGATGGAATCGCTAACTTGCCGATATCATGGACTAAGGCACCAATCTTCAGCCCTTCTAAACGCAGCGGGTCTAAACCTAATTTCTCACCAATCAAATAACTTAATTGCGCCACCGACTTTTGATGCCCTGCGGTATAGGCATCTTTCAGTTCTAATGCCTCAGAAATAGCACTAATAAGCTGTGTTAACGATTGAGATAATTGCTCTTTTTGCGCTTTAATGATTTTGGACTGGCGGGATACCGCGCGCAATGTGCGTGGTAGTTCAATGCTGTGCCATAAAATGCTGGCAAAAGTCAGTAATGATCTCGCATCATTACGACTAAAAGGCTCGTTACGGTCGACCACGCACAGCATGCCCACTAAGCGACTGCGAAATAAAATCGGCACCGCCAAGTAACGCCCTCCAAGTAGCAGTTTATCTAAGGGCAAATCCCCTAAGCGCCTTTGAGAGTCGGTTTGATTTTGGATGATCGGCTTATAATCTCGCACACATTCGAGCCATACGCGGCTTTCAAGTTCTGACACTTGGATATTATCTTCAACAAAATCGGCTTGATTAGCCTCTGCGTGGGGATACTCAGAACGCGCGGCGAGTGTGAGTGTTTTTAACTTTTCGTTATGCAACAAAATAAAGCCATATCGACTGCCAGTGAGCGACATTGCCTTAGAAACTGCAACTTTAAATACTTCTTCTTGGGAGGATTTAATCACATCTTCTATGTGTTGCAACCAAGCATCGCTGGCTTGAATCGCTCGACGATAATCCGAGTGCAACTCCTTCATCTGCGGATCTTCAAAATTGATGTCGGATAGAATCAAGTACCATCCCATTTCAGGCAAAGAATGCAGCGCGAGATGCACACGTATGCCGCGATGATCTTGTAATTGAAAACCGATTTCTTGGCCGCGTCGCCTCACTATATCGGCGCATAGTTCAGCATTAAAAGCACTAAACAATTGGCTAATGGGTTGATTAATGATTTGCGCCGCAGAGCGTTTGCAACGGCTGTAAAAGGCTTGGCTCATCCGTAGCACACAAAACTGCTCATCTAGCTGTGCCCAAGATAAATTCAAACTATCGGGCAAGTCTTTCATTCCAACGATAAGGCTTTGACGAGTTGACATCCAGCACTCCGACCTGTAATTCGAGCATGGGTAATACACTATACCGCTATGTTCACCCCAATGTGAGCACTATAAAATCTCCAATAAACATAATGATAGCTGATTTCATGACAGACGCGGGTTAAAATAAACGCCGCTGAATGTCATGCCATTGCCACGACTCACCTACATCTTAGAAAACGATCGTTTTATTGCCGTACACGACCACTTGTTCGTTGAGCACTAATTGCAGCGCTTTACTCAATACACTCTTTTCAACATCGCGCCCAGCACGCGCCATTTCTAAGGCACTATAACTGTGGTCGACGGGAATCACGTCTTGCTTGATGATCGGCCCTTCATCGAGGCAATTATTCACAAAATGCGCCGTCGCACCGATAATTTTCACCCCGCGCTCCCAGGCTTGGCGATAGGGTGCTGCGCCGATAAAAGCAGGTAAAAAAGAATGATGGATGTTGATGATGTGATTAGGATATTGCGCCACAAAATCAGGCGTTAGCACCCGCATGTACTTAGCCAACACCAGATAATCTGGCTCATATTGCGATACCGCAGCCAACAGTGCTTGCTCGTGTTGAATTCGGTCTAAGCCTTCGTGGCTCACCAGATGAAAGGGGATGTTAAACTTCTCTGCCAATTCACGTAGTGCATCATGGTTGCCCACCACAGCGGCAATCTCGACACTTAAACCACCGTAATAGGCTTTCATTAACAAGTCGCCTAAACAGTGCGCTTCCTTTGTGACTAACACCACAATGCGTTTTTTACCCGCGCTAACTAACGTCATATGATTTTGCGTAGGCAGTACGTCACGCAGATCCTGCAATAACTGTTCGCTGTTAAAAATGCCCTCTAACTCAGTTCGCATAAAGAAACGCCCTTGGGCATTATCCACAAACTCACTGTTTTTGATGATATTCAGTTTATGAGTAAAACAAACACTGGTGATTTTAGCGATGAGGCCTTGGGCATCAGCGCAATCCGTCAGTAAGATTTTACGTTCCATGGATGGCGAAGTATTACCGCGAGTTTCAGTCATTTGTTGCAAAGTTGGCTCTCCTATATTGTCCCTACATCGAGTTTGCCATAGCAAATCATGCTGAACAGTATGAAAACCCTATAATGCGAAAATAAAAATGATATTTCAGAGGCTTGAATCAATAAAATGTAAAAATTAAGCAGTTAATTTTGTAAAAACACAATCCTAGCGCCGAGTATCTAAGTAACGCTGCAATACTTTACGCAAGGTTTCGGCCTTAGTGCCGTAAACCACCTGCACACCTTTGCCCATAACGATCACGCCCTTAGCGCCCAACTGACTCAAACGCACCTTATTGACTAACTCGGGCTTGTGTACGCTCAAGCGTAACCGTGTCAAACAAGCATTAAGTTCAACGATATTTTCACGCCCGCCGAGCGCCGCAATAATCGCCCGTAAACTTTCTTTGGGTCCTTTACTGTCGTTATGCTCAAGCCTACCGGGAGTTTTCAAATTAAAGGCTAAAATACTCAGTCTAAACAACAGGTAATATATTATGGCGGTTAAAGGCCCAAGGAAAATAAACCAGCTGGCATTACGGGACAATGGAAATAGCAGCGTAAAGTCCACCAGCCCTTGGGAGAATACTATGCTGTGGTGAATATCCAGCATAATACAGACAAAATAAGCGAGCCCAGTGAGTAAGGCGTGAATAATAAATAGAATCGGCGCCACAAACATAAAAGCAAATTCGATAGGTTCAGTCACCCCAGTTAACCAACTTGCCGCCCCCGCCGAGAGCATAATACCCGCCACGCGATTCCGCTCTGAGGGATCTGCGCAGCGCCACATTGCCAGTGCAGCCGCCGGTAATCCCCACATTTTAATCAGATAACCACCGGCAAGGTTTCCTGCCTGCGGATCGCCCGCTAAATAGCGCGCCACCTCACCACGAACGACTTCATGCCCCAATAACTGATATTGGCCCACCTCTAAGTAAAAAGGCGCATTCCAAATATGATGTAAGCCAAGGGGAATAAGTAACCGCTCTAATGCGCCATAAACGCCAAAGGCGATGGCGGGTTTTTGATAAACCGCCCAGTCGGATACGAGCTCAATCAATAAAGCTAAGGGTGGCCACACATGGGCGAGTACATAACCTAGGCTCATCGCTAGGGGAATAATAAGTAAAGATGCACTGCGACGTCCCTCGAAGAAAGAGAAAATCGCAGGCAAGCGAATATATTGACTCCAACGGACTGCGAGGCAAGTAATACCACCGAGCATCATGCCACCTGCAATTCCAGTATCTAAGGTATCCATTCCTAATAAATGTTGGGTTGGAAGTCGATACAAATCGGCCAGTGCGGCTAACGTCGCTGTCATCACCCCATAACCAAACACTGCCGAAAAGGCGGCAATGCCTTGATCGCGACAAAAACCAATAGCGACAGCCACGGCAAATAACATCGGCATAATGGCGAAAATGAGTTTGCCTACCGCCAGCATCAGCACTGTCAGCTCTTCGGGCATAAAAGGAATCGGACTAACGGTTAAGCCGAGCATAACCCCAGCGGCGGGTAAAATGGCAATAGGAATAAGCAGCGCTTGGCTTAAGCGCTGGGCAAATTTAAACCACTGTAGATTGACGAAACTACCTAAGCGACGAGCTCGGTTTTGACGACTTGATTCCAGCGTTTTAGCCATTTTATCGCTTCAACCTCAGGTTCCATGGTTTCACAGGCATCAATTTCAAGTAATTCCACCAGCGGCTTAGCGCCAAGTTCACTCAAGAGTGCATTTACAGACTTACCTGCACCGCAGAAAGTCTCATAACTTGAATCACCTAGAGCTATCACACTGTATCTAAGCTCAGGTAAATAGGGTGCTAGATGTTTAAGATTATGGTACCAAGACTGAATATCATCGGGTAAGTCCCCTTGTCCGGTCGTCGAAGTCACCACCACTAACAATTCATCCTGAGGAGGAATAAAGCTTGCTACCTCATTAGGTTGCCACAATGTGACATCATAACCTAAAACTTGCATTTCTTTCTCTAGGGTTTCAGCGGCAAATTGTGCACTACCATATACAGTGCCAAACACCAGATTCACCTTTTTCATGATACACTCCACATCGCGTTACAAACCTTATTAGGCTGACCTTACTTTATTGTTCAGCGTATGAGCAAGCTAAGGCGCAAATTTTTTATAAATCAAGCCATTGAGCGTGAGAAAATATCTAATGCGACAGTCCACCCGCCAAAAACACCTCAAGCAGCACCACAAAACAACCCATATTCGGCGTAAAAACTATTTCCACTCCGCCCAGCAAAATCTCATATCGCCACTTGCACTCACGTCTGGATTCTCAACCTTAGCCGTCATGATGCAAGAGCTGCGGCCACAAACAGCACAAACGCCACAACTCCTCGATTAAGCAATCCACCTCGTTTTAAATTCGATGACTTTAGTTTCAATAACAAAGCAAAGTGAATGCACTTAATTTTATTCACGCGGCTAAGTTGATATCACCATATCAAGCATTGGCCGCTTGCTGTTCACGCCTCTTGGGCGATGAATAACTCTGCTTGCTGACTCAAGGTCGCCTCATCCCAACCTAGCTCGGCAAACACGGTTTCCCACTCAGGCTCGAGCTCGGTTTCTATGCTGAGCCGAGTTTGAGTTATAGGGTGTGTAAAGGTGAGTTTTTTTGCGATAAGCCACAGGCGATTAATACCGAAATGCTCACGAAAAAATGCATTTTGCTTACCATCGCCATGGGTGGTATCACCGACGATGGGGTGGCGTAAATGCGCCATGTGTCTTCTGAGCTGATGCTTACGCCCCGTTTTAGGACTCAAGCGTACCAGTGCGAATCGGCTAGTGGGATATCGACCTGACGGATACGGAATTTCAGTATTGAGTAACGGCTCATACGCCGTCACAGCCTCCTGCGCCGCTTTATTAGGATCGGCATTCTTATCGCCTAATTCATCCAACTCAACCTTAAGCGCATAGTCTAAAATACCGCTCTCATGCATATTACCGCGCACTAAAGCCAGATATTGTTTTTCAATCGTATGGGAGGCAAATTGCTCACACAGAGCATTGGCCACTTCACTACTCTTGGCAAACAAGAGCACGCCGGATGTCGGCCTGTCGAGACGATGTACAGGAAACACATGGCAGCCCACTAAGTCACGGGTCAGCTGCATGGCAAAAAATCGCTCCCGACGCGCTAAATAACTGCGATGGACCAATAAGCCTGCGGGTTTATGAATTGCCACTAAGTGCTCATCTTCATAAAGAATTTCAATCTCAGGCGCCTGCTCTTCTGAATCATCCTCTTGGGATACATTCACTGCATTTTCAGGCGTTTCAAGCCAGATATCATCTTGATTCATTTAACAACATATCCAATTCATTCAATACGCTAATTAAAGTTTGGCGCGGGAGCATATCCTGCCAAACATGTTCAGCCATAGGGGCAATCGCAATTTGCGTCGGCAATGGCGCCCCCGTTTCGATTAAAGTCTGCATTCTAGGCAACAAAATAAACTGCAGCCACTGCTCAAGGGGCATAAGATCACAGGCAAAAGGTGCTGTGCTTGCCATTGCAGCGGCAGAAGGCGCTTGCTCAGACCACAACTCGGCCGCTTGCAGCGCGTGGGTAATCTGAGCCAATTTAGCTTGGGTTTGACTGTATAACATAGCTTTCAGATCCATTCTCATATTAGCCCTTTGTGATTCAAGAACTCCCCACAATTCACTGGCCGAATAGGTCGATTAAAGTGCCGCAATAATACCATCCAGACGCACTTCCCCCTATAATGGCGCCAATTTATTGAGCCTCTTTGATTGATATGGCAGCCAAATGACTGAAATTACAACTTTAAGCCAGTTTTTAACCACAGCCAAAACCCAGTTCCAAGTGTATGATCTTGGCCGTAGGGTGCAACATATTGATATGCTCGCATTTCACCAAATCGAATCTCTGTCAGCCCCTTATCCTTATCCCATTCAAGGGCATGCACAATTTGCTATTGTCTTTTGGGATGCGAGCCAGCAACACTTTATTTGGTTTCTAAAACTGGCGTTAGATGAGCAAGGATTACTGTCGCCTGCACCGCGCTCACAATTTATCGAAATGATATTAGCGGCATTAGGGCAAGATCCCACTCAGCCACTCAGTGATGAGCAGCAAGAACGACTCGCGAATAATCCGTTTAATTTCAAGCCAAGCCAGGAAAAACTTGCCGTATTTAACGCACTCGTTCGTAAACAACTTGGCCAGCGCGCTTCATCACAATACGAGTTTGCCGTGCAATATCTGTCAGGCCAAATTGCCCCATCACAATGGCAACATATTGGAATGCAAGGCATAGCCGATGTGTGTGTACGCACAAAAGAATTTGATCATGAGCAGCACTTGGTATTGAGTTTTGATACAGCCGCCATCGAAGTGCAAATCGCCCTATGCCAATGCCTTGAACACTTGCTGATTAGCGACACACTCGCCGATAAGATTCTCACGAAACTTCAAGATGCAGCCCCAGAGCACCAAGCCTATTTCCTACGAGCTTTGGCTTCTAGCGCCAAACACAGCCAACAAGCGTTTGAGCATCTACACGGCCAAGCCTCTTTAGATACCAATGCCCTAATCAGTATTGCCGGACGTAACTGGTCGGTATTAAAACAAGATTCAAGTCGCAGTCTTTACTTAGAAGCCCTAGCACTGCAGCCCCAAGCCTTTTTTAATCAGGTCTTTGCTGATATTGTGGCTATTCCTAGTTTGCGCAATCAACTACTAGGCGAGTTAAGAAATCCCAATCGAAGCATTCAACTATCACAAGCCATAGGTGGTTTGTTTAAGGCAGCAAGCAAATGATGTCAGATTTACTGTTAATTATTGGCCTCGTCGTGATTGCCGCATTTTTTTGGCAGTTACGCCAAATGGCAGAGTTGAGCCGTATTTTTGCCGAAAAAGAATGTTGGCGACAAAAAGTGCAACTATTAGCCATAGCAATGGAAACCGCCCGCCCTAGCATTGGCGGCACCACGGGGATTTGTTGGAAAGCGAAATATTTATTTGAATTCAGCACCGACGGCATTAACCAGTACAGTGGCCATATTTGGATGCAAGGCAAGAAAATTCAAAAAATCGAATGGCCTATCTTCCCGGAGCCCGAATGGCAAGAGGCGCCGACAGCGCAGGGGAAATTTGGCGGTTGTGGTACGCAAAGCGGCTGTAGCTCAGGCAAGTGTCATTAAGTATTATCGACTATGATGCCCAAATAAGCTGTTCGCCAGAATTGAGAATAATCAGTTATTCTCTGGTGCTGCAAAATAACTCACTGTAAAAATAAAAAAGAAAGGGCGCGGCCCTAAAGCCACGCCCTCCTATTCTCTGTTAAGCTATCCCGCTATTTTTGTGCTCCCTGCACCATCCATGCGTCAATCTGCGTCCTGCTTCATCCCTGCTCAATCCTTGAGGTCCTTGTACTCATGTACTTCCCTATCTCTTGGTCATCCAGTCCCAAGCTTGCTCTTTCCTGAGCGGTTCCATCATCATCCATGAAACGGGTATTGCATCCATTCAATTGCACTCCCTGTGCCATTGCCATCCTATGCAATAAGTCTATCAATCCTTGATAGTCTCCCTTCCTTGGTATTGGCTCTCTTTCATCCTGAAAGGCCTATATCCCTATCTTTCCTTAAGTCACATTCCTTAGTCACTGTTCGATCATCCTGATCGCCAACATCCTGTTGCCCGCAATTCCTTCTACAAGATGAATTCTACGCCAACCAACGAAAGTACTCATTGTGGATTATTTAAAATGTTAACAAAAAAATGGTGAGCCCAACTGATAACAAACAGGCTAACCCACTGATATAAATTAAAATAATAACTAACCCAGAGACATAACCACCCTTTAGACTTACAAATTACTTACATACTTGTGAGAGATCTCTTACACGGAGGATGGCAATTCAAATCAAAAGTAAGCAAGTGCTAGATGTTCTCCCCTGAAGGACTTATGCATAAACCGCTATCGCTCAAAATTCGACAAGCATTCGGCGAATGACCAGAACACAGAGAGTAAATCATTGGGCAATAAGAGAAGTAAGACTGGTAAACATGTTTTACGGCAAGATGTCTTTAAGCAGCGTTAAGATAAAGTCTGTGTGAATAGCGTTATAGCGTGAATAGCGTTATAGCTTGGCAAAGCCAGATTAATGCTGAAAATGAACCAAAGAAAAGGGCGCAACTAAAGTGCGCCCCATTTATCCTTTGTAAGCCGTCCTGCTCGATTTGTGCTCCCTGCACCATCCATGCGTCTGCTTGCGTCCTGCGTCGTCCCTGTAATCCCTTTTCGTCCCTGTGTATCAAACTTACGTGAGATAACACTCAGTCCCTTGACCTGTAAATCCTTTTTACAGAGCCTGTCACTTCCTATGACTTATTCCTATTGCATCCTGCAAAATTTATTTTCCATAGATTAGTACAAGCTGTTCACCCTTATACTTTATCCTTATCTCGACACATCCTGTTTCGAGTTCATGCTTAATCCTTAAGCGTGTCCTGTATTCTTCCTGAAATTCATCATCCTGACGATACAACTCACTGTCCCTAATCATCCTTGAAAAGCAATCCTGCTTTTCCAGCAATCCTGCTTTTCCTTAGCCTATCCGAGGCGAATGACAGTTTTCCTACCGTCAGCGATTTCAACCTTGAAATCTTAATTCGTTGCTTCTTGCGTCCCTTTGGCCTGTTTTGCTTTCCTTGCTATCCATTTGCTTTGGCCATGAGTGAATTCTACGTTAACCCTAACGTTTTTGTTCGGCTCAAAGAACGGACTACAAGATTAATTACGGACCAACCAAAGAAAAACAAATACAACCCAATGATTCTATTTAAAATTAAACATTGCAGGACAAAAAACAATCAAAAAGAAAACATTATGTCCTACAACGTTTGTAAGCGATCTCTCACACTGGCATGGGCATCTCACTCGGGCAATTTTTTTAATGTTTAAAAAAGCGGCGAATCATCTGCGCAAACATCACCCAATCTGCCATCAAACTGTAAAAAGGATACTGAAATGTCGCGGGTCGATTCTTCTCAAATACGAAGTGTCCCACCCATGCAAAACCATAACCAACAATAGGAATAAACCAGCATAGCCACCAGGCTTGTGAAACCAAGGCAATGCCAATCAGCAGCAGAACTAAACAACTGCCAACAAAGTGTAATTGCCGACAAGTCGGGTGCTGGTGTTGGGATAAATAGAAAGGATAAAAATCGGCGAAACGTTTATAAGAGTTAGTCATCTTGTTGAACCGAATAGAATAAAAGCTGGCCATGGATACTGCCGATACTCAGCTCGCCTATGGATACAAAGTCATGCTGAGTAAACAGTTGCAAGTGGTTCTCCTGAGCGATAAACACACCAATGCCATCCAAATCAGGCTGCTCATCACACCAACTCACCACAGCTTGCACTAACTTATGTCCAAGTCCTTTGTGCTGTTCATTTGGTGCAAGAGCAATAAACTGCAAAATACCGCAGTGCTTACTGGGTAAAAGTTCAATAATACTGGACTCTTTGTTCATTAGTGCTTGAGTCGATTGCCAACCTGTACCTAACAACATCTTTAAGCGCCAATGCCAATAACGCCCTTCCCCTAAAGGCACTTCTTGAGTAACTACACAGGCTAACCCAAAGAGTCTTTCATGGTCGAATAAACCTATGAGGGCTTGTTTTTGTTGCCATAACGTATTGAGTTCTTCCCTGATTGCGGCGCGCAATTTTTGCTCATAAGCGGCTTTGTCTGAGGTAAAGAGTGAATCGACAAAAAAAGGATCATCATGGTAAGCGTTATAGAGAATAGAAGCGGCAATGCGTAAGTCTTCCGCGGTCAAATAGACTGCGCGGCAGTCCTCCAGAATTTCATTGTCCATCGTTAGCATTCCTTGACTTAGCTCACACTTTTTTATGCGTAACTGTTAATCTACCAAGGAAACTAAAAAGTGCAAATTTTAATCATAGATTGCATTTTTCAATCAGGCGCTTACTCTAAACGAAGGCACTATACTGAAAAGGAAATAATGATGGATACAACTCCGGTAGACTTAAGCCACTTGTTTGAGCAACTCGGTTTAGACAGTAGCGACGAGGCCATAGCGCAGTTTATTGCAACCCATGATATCGACCATCACATCCATTTAAGCCAAGCGCCCTTTTGGACCCCTGCCCAAAAGAGCTTTATCATTGAAGGTTTAGAAGCCGATGCCCTCTGGACTGAGCCCATTGAGCAATTAGACACTCAGCTACGTAAACGATAAGACTCGTTGGTTCAGATTTTACCGTAAGCCGTTTCGCCCCAACCCACTAAGGCATTGTTGCTCAGCACGATAGGCGTGCATTCATCCTTAGTGGTTTTTCCATCGCCATTATTACGCTGGGTACGATAAAACAACACTAAGACTTCTTTATTGGCTTCACCTTGTTGAGCACTTTGTTGAATATAGGCTTCACTAAAATCAGCGGTGCCCATTAAGATCATCACTTGGTCTTTAGGCATACCTAAGCTCAGTTTGGTTAAGTTAGTGCGATTTTTATCCTGCACTTTCTCCCAAGATTCGCTGCTATCCCAGCCCGATTCTCCATCACCGACATTGACCACGCAGCCGCTAAGACCTAAGCTTGCGAGCCCTAAAAAAGTGATGGCGATAAGTTTGTTATTCAATTTATGGTTCATCATGTGACATCCTGTGTAATTATTATTGAAGCTTAAAAAATGGTATTTCGGCTGGACAATAAGCAAAATAAATGCCACAAGACAACACACTGTTTTTAAATGAAAAAATTAATTATTATTTTAAAATTGGTTTAAACAATTCAACAAATTAAGGAATTTTGCTAATTATGAGTCCCCTTGACCAAGTATTAGCGGCCGCACGTTCGCTCGAAGCCTGCGGTAAAGTACCGAGCCTTGCCTTAATTAAAACCCGTTTAGGTAGTAGCCTACCTTTACCTATATTGATCCAAGGCTTACAGCAATTTAAATCTATGCCTAAGGCAGATCGCGAGCGTTTAGCTGAGTTGCAAACTATCAGCCCTACAACTGACGTTCCCGCAACTAACGATACCTTAACCCTTGCTGTGCTCGCCGAGCGCATGCAGATGCAACAGGCGTATTTTGAACGTCATGCTGAGCAGCAAAAAACAGAAATAATGCAATTAAAAAACGAACTGCTTGAACTTAAACAACGCATCAACTTATTAGAAATCCAAGGAAAAACAGCTTAATGTTTGTCACTGAACTGCGCTTCGAATGCTTCGCCGACACCACGATATCTGCCGCCGAGAAGGCCATTAATCAGCTCCTTGAAGCCTATCGAGCTAATGGCCAAATCTTAGGACGAGAATTTGCGGTCGCCTTTAATGACGGTGAGTTTAGAGTGCGTTTATTGATGCCAGAGAAAAGCAGTTTAGCGCACAAATATCACAGCCCTTGGGTCAAAAAAGCCTTAGTAGAATTAACCGACGCTAAACTACTCGCGCCGCGGGAAAAGTTTATTGGTCAGGATATCAATTCTGAAGTAAGTAATACCGAAACACCCAGCTGGCAACTGCTATACACCAGTTTTGTGCATATGTGCTCGCCCCTACGCAGCGGCGACAATTTATTGCCCATTCCCCTGTACCGTATACCCGCAACCTTTAATGGCGATCATAAACGTATTATCCGTTGGCAGAGCGAATGGCAAGCCTGCGACGAGCTGCAAATGGCGGCGGCCACTAAGGCAGAATTTGCCGCGCTAGAGGAATTATCGAGTCCTGACAGTGATTTATTTCGCAGAGGTTGGGATTTGCGCGGTCGTATCGAATATCTCACTCAGATCCCGACCTATTACTACTTATATCGCGTTGGCGGCCAAGATTTGGCCTCAGAAAAAACACGACCTTGCCCATGTTGTGGCAGTCATGATTGGAAACTCGATGAACCTTTATTGGATATGTTCCATTTTCGCTGCGAGCCTTGCCGCATAGTGTCGAATCTGTCTTGGGATCATCAATAACATCTGTTTATCCCCTTGCAAAACTCAACCTAAAATAAGCCACGCTTAGGTTGAGTTAATACCTAGGTTAATAATAAAAATGTCGCTCACAGAAGTTAACGTTTACCGAAAAGGTTTTGCCACATACGTTTAAAACTGGCGAAAATACCAGGATGTTCTAATGCGGGCATAGGTAGTTCTTCATGTTTAACGGGTGGTGCTATCCGTGGCGATAATGCTTCAATAAACGCAGTCAAACTCGAGGACAATTGCTCAGATTGCACTTCACCAGGGATTTCAATCCATACGCTACCATCACTGTTATTGATGGTGAGCATTTTATCTCCCTCATCTAACAGACCGATAAACCAAGTCGGTGACTGCTTCAGTTTTTTCTTCATCATCAGATGACCAATCAAGTTTTGTTGCAGGCAGTTAAAATCGTCATCATTCCAGACTTGCAGTAACTCCCCCGTGCCCCACTTAGAGTCAAATAATACTGGGGCGGAGAAATAATGACCGTAAAAATCATTGATCTCTGGCCATAAAGTTAACTCCAGTGCATGCTCTACATTGGCGAAACTGCCTTCAACTTTGCGTTTCACTGGCTGCCAAGAAACGGCCTGTTCAAGATCCGGTTGAAATTCGCCTTGAATACACACAGAAGGCTCACCCTGTGGGTAATAACGCGGTAGTTCACCTAAACTCGTTAAGTAAGCTTGATGATAGTTTTGCAAAAATTTATCGAGTGCGGGCAGACAAGACACTTAAGCACAATCCAATTTCAGGTATAATGTGCGCCTATTTTGACATGGAAACAGTATTGATGACACAGAATCACGATCCCTATAGTGATGCGCAAGCGCTTGTTGGCCTGACTTTAGGTAAAGCCACAGACTACCAAGCCGAGTATGATGCGTCGCTGCTGCAAGGGGTTCCACGCTCACTAAACCGTAATGCTATTGCACTCACTGGGACGTTACCGTTTCATGGTGCCGATATCTGGACGGGTTATGAGCTGTCTTGGTTAAATGCCAAAGGTAAGCCTATGGTGGCCATAGCTGAATTTCATTTAAGCTATGAAAGCCTGAATCTGATTGAGTCGAAATCGTTCAAACTGTATCTCAATAGCTTTAATCAAACCAAGTTTGATAGCCTAGATTCACTGCAAAAAACCTTAGTGCAAGACTTAAGTCAGTGTGCTCAAGGTGATGTTAGCGTTAAGATTATCGAGCCAAAAAGCTTTGGTATTCAGCGTATTATTGAGTTACCAGGCACTTGTATTGACGATCTCGATATTGAAGTCAGCGATTATAGTTTTAATCCTGATTACTTAGTTAACAGTACAGACGATAAGCAAACGGTCGCGGAAACGCTTAATTCAAACCTGCTGAAATCCAACTGTTTGATCACTTCGCAACCCGATTGGGGCAGCGTGATGATCCGTTATCAAGGCCCTAAAATCGATCGCGAGAAACTGCTGCGCTATTTGATTTCTTTCCGCCAACATAACGAATTCCACGAGCAATGTGTCGAGCGAATTTTCGTCGATTTAAAACGTTTCTGTCATTGCACTAAATTGACGGTTTACGCCCGCTACACGCGTCGCGGTGGTTTAGATATCAACCCTTATCGCAGTGACTTCGAGCAACCTGGCGAAAGCCACAGACTCGCAAGACAGTAATGACCTTCTTAGGCTATTAGATTAACAATCTGAGATAGAAAATAAGGTTTAAAAACTGCAACAAAGCTCTGAATCGCTAGCCCTAGCTGCTCGCTATATTCAGAGCTTTTTTATTCACAGTGTTTGCACTCGCATTGAGCAATAAACGCCGTAGCCATTGATGGCTCGGGTTTTGGGTATATTTACTGCTCCACACCATATACAAATCAATTGGCCTTGTTTTCAGGGGCATAGGTAAAATCTGTAAGCCGAACATCTCAGCGTACTGACTGGCGTAACGCAAAGGCGCTATGCCTATCGCCTCACTTTTACCGACAGTTGCAAACATACTCAATAGAGATGATTGCTCACTGTACATTTTGCGCCTTGGTAACACGCCTTCGGTAAACAAATCCCCTGCAGTCAAATTAAAACGCCTTAGATTCAAAAAGACGTGTTTCTCCTCAAAATACTGTTCATGGCTAATGACACCTTGAATACGAGGATGCTGCCGACTGACGATACAAACTAAATTTTCGGTAAAGAGCAATTTGCTCGAGAGCAAACTTTGCTGCGCGGGCTTAATGTCTATGGCAACGGCGACCCGCTCAAGCAAAATATCGCGATATAGCTCATCCTCCTGCGGCGGCGACTCGCGGAAAATCACTTCAATATCAGCAGTCTGTAACAAAGCCTGCACGCCTGATTGCAGCGCTTCGATAACCGACTCATTAGCATATACATAAAAGCGCCGCTGGCTCGTGTTGGGATCAAAATGCTCAAACCCCAGTAATACGGTTTCAATATCCGCCATGGGCTGCTCAAATTTACGGTACATCTCCCGTGCCACCGATGTAGGCTCAATTCCCCGTCCAACTCGATTAAACAGTGACTCCCCGACCCAAGCCCTGAACCGGCTTATCGCATTGCTCACGGAAGACTGAGTTAAATCTAACTCCTGTGCCGCTTGGGTGAATGAACGAGTACGGTAAACCACCATAAACACGCGTAATAAATTTAAATCTAATGGCTTTCGTGTCGGCATAAGGGAGTGCACTCATTCACTATATGAATATTACAACCCAAACTAACTCGAGTTATCTAAATACACAAGCTGGCTATACTCAAACCATCAACGACACTATCCCACTTTTCGGTAGGTAAAATAATGCAAAAATCTTTGATGACAATGAGTATTATCGCAAGCTTCTCTTTAAGCGCCGTGGCCGCTGAACACGAGCATGAACATATCAGCCTGCACTATCAGGGAAAGCCTGCCACCGAGCAAACCATTGCGGTAAATAAAACCTCAGCAGCAAGCCTTAATTTTGCTGACAAAAAAGCCTTTGAAGAGTTTTCTAAAAATCTTATTGCTGAACTCGATGAACCAACAGCAGCCATTTTACGTGCCGATTTCAGCTTTATTGGCGACAAAACTCCAGACACAGTAAACCCTTCACTTTATCGCCAAGCTCAATTGAATATGGTGTCTAACGGCTTATACAAGGTCACAGATGGCATTTATCAAGTGCGTGGCACAGACTTATCGAACTTAACCCTTATCCGCGGTAAAACGGGTTGGATCCTTTATGACGTGCTGCTGACCAAAGAAGCGGCAAAATTATCCCTCGAGTTTGCGCTAAAACACTTGCCCGAGGGCAATAACTTACCCGTAGTCGCGATGATTTATTCCCACAGTCATGGAGATCATTTTGGCGGCTCCCGCGCAATCAAAGACATGTTCCCAAACGTCAAAGTCTATGGTTCCAATAACATCACCAAAGAAATTGTCGACGAAAATGTGCTTGCCGGTAATGCCATGAGCCGCCGCGCCGCCTATCAATACGGCGCAACATTAGAGCGAAACGATCAAGGCATTGTCGATGCCGCACTTGCTAAGGGATTATCCAAAGGCGAAGTGACCTACGTTAAACCCGATGTCACCTTAAATGCCAAAGATAAGTGGGAAACACTCACCATTGATGGCATCGACATGGTGTTTATGGATGCATCAGGCACAGAAGCCGCCTCGGAAATGGCCACCTATATTCCCTCAATGAAAGCATTGTGGACCGCTGAGCTCACCTACCACGGCATGCACAACATTTATACCTTACGCGGGGCAAAAGTTCGAGATGCGATAAAATGGTCTAAGGATATCAACGAATTACTGACTCATTTTGGTAATGATGCACAGGTTATATTCACTGCCCACTCAGCCCCCGTATTTGGCAATACTGATATAAACCAATACTTAAGAATGCAAAGGGATAACTATGGCCTAGTGCATAATCAAACCCTGCGTTTAGCCAATAATGGCGTGGGTATTCAAGATATTGGCGATGCGATTCAAACCACTATCCCTAAGGCTGTGCGCGATACTTGGTACACCAATGGTTACCATGGCACCTACAGCCATAATGCCAAAGCCGTGTACAACATGTACCTTGGCTATTTCGATATGAATCCCGCCAACTTAAACCCACTACCGACAAAAGATGAAGCGACGAAATTTGTGGAGTATATGGGCGGTGCCAAAGCCGTAGTGAAACACGCCAAAGCCGACTATGCCCAAGGCGAGTACCGTTTTGTGGCCACCGCACTCAATAAAGTCGTGATGGCAGAACCTAATAACAAAGAGGCAAGACAATTACTTGCCGATACCTATGAGCAACTGGGTTATCAAGCCGAAGGTGCTGGCTGGCGCAACATTTACCTCACTGGCGCCCAAGAGTTACGCGTAGGCATTCAACCCGGCGCGCCTAAATCGGCCTCTGCAGATATTTTAGGAGAAATGGACATATCGACCCTATTTGACTTCCTCGCCGTAAAAGTCGATAGCCTCAAAGCTGCTGAACTTGGGCTAATCAGGCTTAATGTGATTAACCCCGACACCCAAGAAACGCTCTATGTTGAACTAAGTAACGGTAATTTAAGCAATATTAAGGTTGATAAACCGATGGAGGCCGATGCCAATCTTTATATTGATAAACGCTATATTACGGGGATTTTACTCGGAAAAGTCACACTTAAAGAGTTACTGGCTAAGGGTACTGCCAAGTTAGAGGGTGATAAAGATGCCTTCGGTAAGATAGCGTCGACCTTAGTAAAGTTCGATGAAAGCTTTGAAATCGTCCCACTACCAAGCGCGAAATAACCAAATCAACGCCCTGAATCTTCAGGGCGTTTTATGGAAAAATTACACTAGCACTAACCATTCTGACACTTGGCGAGTCGTGTTCTGTAAGCAAAAGAGTGAAGTACGGATAGCCATTTGCACGACATGTTCTCTCGTGCAATCTTTAAAGGCCAGATTAAAGTAAGATAATTAATTCGCAGACTCTGGCGTTGGGACTGAAGTTTTGCACTCAAGCAATAACTGCTGAAAATGCGCGCCTAAGTCTTGCTGGGCAAATTGCTCGCTCGCGGTCACCATTTGCTTAAGGCTTTGTAAGGCTTGATCTAAACCTTGTTGCTCGATAAGACTTTTAGCATAGGCCGCCGCATCGGCGCCCTTTTGTAGCAAGCTCGCGACCTGATCAAAACTGATGTCTTGCTCCATTACTTTCTGTAAGTCACCCAGCAGTTCTGCCACTTTAGCCGACTCCACCAGCGAACCTTCAACATTGACTAACTTACCCAACGGATCTTGGCTGAGTTTTCCAGCCACACAGGCCGAAACTGTGCCTGCTGCCGCGCTTTGAGCCACAACATCTAAGCCATTGGCACGAATTTGCTCAACCACTTGCTGCAACTGTGGATCTTGGGCTAACCAAGCCTGCTCCAATTGCTGCTTTTCATCGCCACCAAAATAACCACAACCAGATAGCAACACCATCATAGTGGTAGGTATTAGGCACTTAATCCGTTTCATTGTTAAACCTCATTTATTTCATTCAAATTCAAAATATTATAGGCGTGACTATACCCAGCAATGTTTAACCGAAGATGAATAAGACAAGTTAACCATAATCGGCAAGTAAGGCTTCTATGCTGCTCAGTTGCGCCGTTAGCATTATGGAAATCTCGGTGTTACCAGCATGCCCTAAGCTCACGGCAAAACGGTACTCCTCGGTCAAACGCCCAAAATAGATTTGCCAATACAATGAACTTGCATCAATGGTTTGCAGCGGGATATTAGAATAGACACTCAGCAAAGGCGCCACGCCATAGAACGGCATCAACGCTGCATCTTGGCATCTAAGCTCAACCGATCCGGCCACCAATTTATCGAATGGCTTTAGATCAAAGCCGAAGGATTTAAGCGACTGCGCTAAACCTAGACCTGTCGCCTTGATATAGGACTCCTTTAACGCCCATAAATCGAAAAAGCGCTGCCGTTGACTCGCTTCATCGACAAGGGTCAACAAAGCCGCAGTTTCTTGGGCGGAAAAATAGTGATTTAGGATTGGATAGATATCCGTCTTCGGCCGCGATCTTTCAATATCGACCCCAAATAAACCAGACTCAACACCATGAAACTGAGTCACACCAATCAATAACCAATCGCCGCTATGGCTTAAGTTAAACTCAAGCCCTGTTTGCTGTTGCAATTTTGCCGTTAAACTCGGCTTACCCTTAGCGCCATATTCAAAACACCACTCGTGTGGCAATAAATCCGCATAGCGAGATAACACGGCCCGCAACGCTGCCCTGACCTGTAATCCCTTCATTTGCGCCTTGGGATCGCGATAACGTGCGACCTTAGCGAGTTCATCATCACTTAACCAAGACTGAGCGAGTGATGTTTGCGGCAATGAAATATCGCTCAGTGGAATAAAAAATAGATCCACATTCACGCCGTTTTTGCTAGATGTACTGGAGTCGGTCATTTGAGAGCCTTGCAGGACAAAGCCTTGCGGCTGATGGTTATCATTGTCTGGCTTTTTGGAGAGCACTTAGCAACATTCTTATCTGGGTTCATCATTATTTGAGTTCATTATGCATCTTAAATAGTTTCAACTAAGCCCTATTTCAATTCTTAGCCACGCTCTAATAAGAGCAATTCTTAGAACGACTCTAAACGCCATCCTAGCCGCAAATTTTTGCTGCAATTGCGCCAAGGTTTTGCGCCCAAATTAATAGGTTTAGCCGCACAGTCTCATTCATGACGAAAGGGACGTAAGCCAATATTGGGCTATTTTACCCCGCGAACTCAAAAAAGCGGCCTTTATCGATCCTAAAAATTTAACTCTTCCACCATCAAAGTATTAAAAAGCCCAAGCGGTCAGTAAAAACCCAACATAACGCACAGAAAATACCATTACTCAACGAAAGCCAATAAATTCCAGTCCCAGATGATTGTATCGACCCGAAACCTCAGGTAATCTGCATCCCCATTAAGTGATGCAGATGATAAGTACAGGTTTTACGATAAGTGTCACTATGTTCGTCAAGAGTGCCACAGCTGACTCAGCCAAAATGGCTTCTCAGTCCCAATAGATTATGTCGGATGATAATTATTATTAATGGCAGCTCGCGACTCTCAATCTAAAGCGCCGTCTTACGCCCCCAAGAGCACGACTCAAGCGGCGAAAAAAGACAGCGCACCTCGGCATCGCAACGCCACCACCACGCCTGAAATGCGACTCTTTATCCAGCAATCGGATCTGAGCGTCAGCCAGCTGGCAAAAATTTTAAATATTACTGAGGCAACAGTCCGCAAATGGCGGAAGCGTGAGTCCATTAGTAACAGTTCGAACACGCCCCATCACCTCAATACCACGCTCACGCCGATGGAAGAATATGTGGTGGTGGGATTACGCTATCAACTCAAACTCACCTTAGATAGATTGCTCAACGTCACCCAAACCTTTATTAATCCCAATGTGTCGCGCTCCGGCCTTGCCCGTTGCTTAAAGCGCTATGGCATATCGCGGCTCGATGAATTTGAAGCACCGCAAGTCCCCGAACGCTATTTTAATCAATTGCCTGTGACGCAAGGCAGCGATATCCAAACCTATACGGTCAATCCAGAAACCTTGGCTAAGGCGCTCGCATTGCCGAGTACCGACGGCAATACTGTGGTGCAAGTGGTCTCTCTCACCATACCGCCGCAGCTCACTGAGCAAGCGCCAAGCTCAGTACTATTAGGCGTAGACACAGCAAGTGATTGGATTTACCTCGATATTTATCAAGACAGCAATACCCAAGCGACCAATAGATATATCGCCTATGTCCTCAAACATGGGCCGTTTCATTTACGAAAGTTGCTCGTTCGCAACTATCACACCTTCTTAGCCCGTTTTCCCGGTGCCCATGGCACGCCAAAGACAAACGCGGCTGGATCCCAAAACAAGGTCACCGTATCTAGGTCGACCCGTGGAGACTCTTTATGAGCCATACCCCTTCTGTACCTAATTCAGCAACTGATTCTACGAAAGAGTCAAAAAAAGATAAACGACTCAACAAACGTTTAAAAGATATGCCCGTTGCCATCGTCGGCATGGCCAGTATCTTCGCCAACTCGCGTTATTTAAATAAATTTTGGGATTTGATCAGCGAAAAAATCGATGCCATTACTGACATCCCAGACACCCATTGGCGCGCCGAAGATTACTACGATGCAGACAAAAGCAAAGCCGATAAAAGCTACTGTAAACGCGGTGGTTTTTTGCCTGAAGTCGACTTTAATCCCATGGAGTTCGGTCTACCGCCCAATATTTTAGAGCTGACAGATACCTCACAACTGCTGTCGCTGATTGTCGCCAAAGAAGTGCTTGCCGATGCCAATCTGCCCACCGATTACGATCGCGATCGTATCGGCATCACGCTAGGCGTGGGCGGTGGTCAAAAAATCAGTCAGAGCTTAAACTCGCGCCTGCAATATCCAGTGCTTAAAAAAGTATTCAAAAGCAGCGGCCTGAGCGATGAAGACAGCGAAATGCTGATCAAAAAGTTCCAAGACCAATATATCCACTGGGAAGAAAACTCTTTCCCTGGATCGCTCGGCAACGTGATTGCAGGCCGTATAGCCAACCGGTTTGATTTTGGCGGCATGAACTGTGTGGTCGATGCTGCCTGCGCGGGCTCGCTTGCCGCTATGCGTATGGCGTTGACTGAACTGACCGAAGGTCGCAGCGACATGATGATCACAGGCGGCGTCTGTACCGACAACTCGCCGTCCATGTACATGAGCTTCTCAAAAACGCCTGCCTTCACTACCAATGAAACCATTCAACCCTTTGATATCGATTCAAAAGGTATGATGATCGGCGAAGGTATCGGCATGGTAGCGCTTAAGCGCCTTGAAGATGCCGAACGCGATGGCGACCGGATTTATGCCGTCATCAAAGGCGTTGGCGCCTCATCGGACGGTAAATTTAAGAGTATTTATGCGCCGCGCCCTGAAGGCCAAGCTAAAGCATTGGAGCGCGCTTACGACGATGCCGGTTTTGCCCCGCACAGCATTGGCTTAGTTGAAGCCCATGGCACGGGCACTGCCGCAGGTGATGTGGCTGAATTTAATGGCTTAAAATCGGTATTTGCCCAAGGCAACGACACCAATCAACATATCGCGTTAGGTTCAGTGAAATCCCAAGTGGGCCACACAAAATCCACCGCAGGTACTGCCGGGGTGATAAAAGCCGCGCTGGCACTGCACCACAAGGTATTGCCTGCGACCATTAACGTTAGCAAGCCTAATCCAAAACTGAATATTGAAAGCTCGCCATTCTATTTAAATACCGAAACTCGCCCATGGTTCCAGCGCGCCGATGCAACGCCGCGCCGTGCAGGCGTGAGCTCCTTTGGTTTTGGCGGCACCAACTTCCATCTCGTATTAGAAGAATACAAACCTGAGCACAGCCGTGACGAGCAATATCGTCAGCGCAGTGTGCCGCAGACACTATTGTTTGCCGCAGCCAATAAAGCCGCGCTGCTTAGCGAGTTAAAAGCTGCGCTGAGCCAAAGCGTGAACACGAACGCGAATAAGAGCAGCGCTGCGAGCCTGAACGCTATCGCTCAGCAATATCCGCTGCGCCCGCTGGCAGACGCAGATGCCCGTTTAGGTTTTGTGGCTAAGGATATCGCACAGCTGCAAGCTCAGTTAAATCAAGCCATCTCTCATCTAGAAAGCAGTGCGCATTTAGAAAGCGGGCACCTAGAAAGCAATGCAAGCGAGGCGTGGCAGTTACCTTCTGGGATCAGCTACCGCGCAAAAGCTTTAGTTGCTAAAGATGAATCAAAGAAAGTAGCCGCCCTGTTTGCTGGTCAAGGTTCACAGTACCTCAACATGGGCCGCGAACTCGCCTGCCATTTCCCAGAAATGCGCCAGCAAGTGATGGCCAGCGATAAAGTATTTGCTCACCACGGTCAAACTCCGTTATCCAATATCCTCTACCCTATTCCGGCATTCGATGCCGATGCGGTTAAAGCCCAAGAAGCGGCGCTGACCAATACTATGTTCGCCCAAAGCGCCATAGGTGCGGTTTCAATGGCGCAATATTCGCTATTAACTCAAGCAGGTTTTGCCCCCGATATGGTGGCGGGCCATAGCTTTGGTGAATTGTCAGCCCTTTGCGCGGCAGGTGTGATTTCGAGTGTTGATTACGTCGAACTGGCCTTCGCCCGTGGACACGCCATGGCGCAAACGCCAAATGATACTGGCGTTCAAGTCGATTTAGGCAAGATGTTTGCGATTATTCTTAAGCAAAAGAATGATATCGATGCGCTCAATCGCTGTTTAGCCCAGTTTGATGGCGTTAAAATTGCCAACTACAACGCGCCGACGCAATTAGTCATCGCAGGTGGCACAGAGCAAACTCAGCTGGCCGCTAAAGCCATTAGCGAACTGGGCTTTAAAGCGATTGCCCTGCCTGTCTCAGGCGCGTTCCATACCCCATTGGTTGGACACGCACAAAAGCCATTTGCCAAAGCCATTGATAAAGCTAAATTCAGCGCACCTTCAGTCGCACTTTATGCCAACGGCACGGGTCAATTGCACCCAAGCGATGGCAAAGCCATTAAAGCAGAATTTAAACAACACATGCTGCAATCGGTTCGCTTTAGCGAACAACTGCAGGCCATGTATGACGTTGGCGCCCGTGTGTTTGTTGAGTTTGGCCCTAAGAACATATTGCAAAAGTTAGTTGAAAATACCTTAGGCGAACACTTAAATGAGCTTTGCCTTGTCAGCATGAACCCGAATCCTAAGGGCGACAGTGACAGTCAATTACGCTTAGCCGCAGTGCAACTCGCGGTAGCCGGTGTGGCGTTAACTGAAGTTGACCCCTATCAAGCCATTACGTCTCAAGAGATTGCAGAGCGTGAAGCGCCATCAGCAATGAACATCAAACTCACCGCCACTAACCACATTAGTGCTGCGACCAAAGCTAAGATGGCCAAATCCCTCGCCACTGGCAGCGTGACTAGCCAAGTGCAATATGTGGATCGCATCGTTGAAACGGTTGTCGAAAAAGAAGTCGAAAAAATTGTTGAGAAAGAAGTCATCGTCGAAAAAGTTGTTGAGAAAATAATAGAAGTGGAAGCGAATCAAGTGGCAGCTGTTGAAATGAAACAAAAACTCCTAAGCGTTACGCAAGGCTTAAGCAATCAGCAGCAAGCGACGGCGCAGTTAAACCCAGGCACACCAAACGTCAGCAGCGATGCGTTAACCGCATTTTTCAGCGCACAATCTCAAGCGGCGCAGTTACATCAACAGTTTTTAGCCATCCCGCAGCAATATGGCGATACCTTCACGACACTGATGACAGAACAAGCCAAGATGGCAAGCCAAGGCATTGCAATCCCAGAAAGCCTGCAACGCTCAATGGAAATGTTCCACCAGCATCAAGCGCAAACCCTGCAAAGCCACGCCGAATTTATGCAGCTACAAAGCAGTAGCAGCCAAGCGGCCTTGGCGATGTTAAACAATGCGCCGATTAACTTTACCCCAGCGGTTGCTCAGCCACGAGCAGCTGCGCCGGCTCCAGCACCTGTTGCTGCAACGACAATGCCACATAATGCTGCACCAGTAGCGGCTCAAGCTGTTGCGATGAGACCAGCAATTAACACACCTGTTGCACCTGTTGTGCAAACCGCTCCCGTTGCTCATGCGCCTGCTGCGACAGTACAAGTTGCGCCAGCAGCTCCTGCATTAGTCATGCCTGCTGTAGTGATGCCAGAAGTGACACCTGTGGCAACAGCAACGAGCGGTTTAAGCGCTGCGTTAGTACAACAAACCATGATGGCTGTGGTGGCTGACAAGACTGGCTATCCGACTGAAATGCTGGAGCTCAGCATGGATATGGAAGCCGATTTAGGTATCGATTCGATTAAGCGCGTTGAAATCCTAGGCACAGTGCAAGACGAACTGCCGGGCTTACCTGAACTCAGCCCAGAAGATCTGGCCGAGTGCCGTACCTTAGGTGAAATCGTTGACTACATGAACAGCAAATTGCCAGCGGCTGACCAAGTTGTAGTTTCTACAACAACGCCAACAACTCCTGCAGCCAGCGGTTTAAGCGCTGCGTTAGTACAGCAAACTATGATGGCAGTGGTGGCCGATAAGACAGGTTACCCCACTGAAATGTTGGAACTTGGCATGGATATGGAAGCCGATCTCGGTATCGATTCCATTAAGCGCGTTGAAATCCTAGGCACAGTGCAAGACGAGCTACCAGGCTTACCAGAGCTCAGTCCAGAAGATTTGGCTGAGTGCCGTACCTTGGGTGAAATCGTTGACTACATGAACAGCAAATTGCCAGCGGCTGACCAAGTTGTCGTTTCTACAACAGCGCCAACAACTCCTGCAGCCAGCGGTTTAAGCGCTGCGTTAGTGCAACAAACTATGATGGCAGTGGTAGCCGACAAGACAGGCTACCCCACTGAAATGCTGGAACTCAGCATGGATATGGAAGCCGATCTCGGTATCGACTCCATCAAGCGCGTTGAAATCTTAGGTACAGTGCAAGACGAACTGCTAGGTTTACCTGAGCTCAGCCCAGAAGATTTGGCCGAGTGTCGCACCTTGGGTGAAATCGTTAACTATATGAACAGCAAACTGCCAACTGCGGGATCAGTTATCGTAGCAACTCATGTGACAACTGCCGCGCCTGCCGCCAGCGGTTTAAGCGCTGCGTTAGTGCAACAAACCATGATGGCTGTGGTGGCCGACAAGACAGGCTATCCCACTGAAATGCTGGAACTGAGCATGGATATGGAAGCTGATCTAGGTATCGATTCCATCAAGCGCGTTGAAATCTTAGGCACAGTGCAAGACGAACTGCCGGGCTTACCTGAGCTGAATCCTGAAGATCTGGCCGAGTGTCGCACCTTAGGTGAAATCGTTGACTACATGAACAGCAAACTACCTGCGGTTGGCTCGATTTCAACTACAACAACAGCGCAAGTCACTGTTACCGCTACAATAAATAACGGCTTAAGTGCTGCACTTGTCCAACAAACCATGATGTCAGTAGTGGCCGACAAGACGGGCTATCCCACTGAAATGCTGGAACTCAGCATGGATATGGAAGCCGATTTAGGTATCGACTCCATCAAGCGCGTTGAAATTTTAGGCACAGTGCAAGACGAGCTACCGGGTTTACCTGAACTCAATCCTGAAGATCTGGCCGAGTGTCGCACCTTAGGTGAAATAGTTAGCTATATGCAAGGTAAGCTAGGCCAAAACGCGGTAAGCCAGAATGCCGCGCCAGTTAGCACTGTCGTTCAGCCTGAACCTACTATCGATTTACCGCCACACAGTGAGGTAGTGCTAAAAAAGTTGCCAGCGGCGGCTGAGCTAACGCAACTATCGTCAAAGCAATCGTCAAAGCAATCAGCGCAACAAGCTGTGACACGAACTTTCGCTAAAGATGCCTGCATTATCATTAGCGATGATGGCCACAATGCTGGCGTACTTGCCGAAAAATTGCATGCTCAAGGTCTAACGGTTGCGGTTGTGCGCTCGCCTGAAAGCCTTGTGGCCAGTGCATCACCGCTCAATAGCCACATTGCCAGCTTCACATTGGCGGCGATTGACGATGCCAACATTGGTGCAGTAATTAATGAGATCAAAAGCTTAGGTACGGTTGTAGGCTTTATTCATCTGCAACCACAACATAAAACCTCAGCAGATACTAAAGGTTTAGTGCTGTCGAATGCCGCCAAGGCATCCGTCGAGCAAGCATTCTTGTTCGCCAAGCACTTACAACCGTTTTTAACAACAGCAGCAACCGCCAATACTGGTAGTAGTTTTATCAGCGTCAGTCGTATCGACGGGGGTTTTGGTTATCTTAACCACAGCCAAATTGCCCGCAGCGAGTTAAACCAAGCAGCATTGGCAGGTCTAACGAAAACCTTGAGCCACGAGTGGCCAAGCGTGCATTGCCGAGCCTTAGATATCGCGCCAGCACTTGATGCCAAGCAACTGGCCAATGCAGTGATCGCTGAGCTATTTGCAACAGATAAGCTATTAGAAGTCGGTGTTAGCCAAGGCGCAGCCCAAGCACTTGAGCGTGTGACCTTAGTTGCAGGCAAGGCTGATACCCGCCACGGCGCTGCAAACTTGACGAGTGCAGATAAAATACTGGTGACCGGCGGCGCAAAAGGCGTGACCTTTGAATGTGCGCTAAGTTTAGCTAAACGCAGCAAGGCGCACTTTATCCTTGCTGGCAGAAGCAGCCAACAAGCCATTCCCGCTTGGGCACAGGGTAAAAATAACAGTGAACTTAAAGCCGCAGCTATTACCCACATTCAAAGCTTGAGCGAGAAACCCACGCCAAAACAAGTGGATGCCTTAGTATGGCCAGTTCAAAGCAGCCTAGAAATTGCAGCCGCACTGCAAGCCTTTACCGCTGTGGGCGCGAGCGCTGAGTACTTAAGTCTCGATGTTAACAATCCAGATACGATCGCCAGCACGATAGTGCCGATCACCGAGTTGTCGCCTATTACTGGCATCATCCATGGTGCGGGCGTACTCGCCGATAAACATATCCAAGACAAAACCTTAGATGAGTTAGCACGGGTGTATGGCACTAAGGTCACAGGTATAAGCAATCTACTTGCCGCACTGGATTTAGATAAATTAAAACTGATTGCCCTATTCTCTTCGGCGGCGGGTTTTTACGGCAATACTGGCCAAAGCGATTACGCCATGTCCAACGACATACTCAACAAAGCCGCACTGCAACTGGCGCAGCAACTGCCAAATGCCAAAGTGATGAGCTTCGATTGGGGTCCGTGGGACGGCGGCATGGTGAATCCTGCGCTGAAAAAGATGTTTATGGATCGCGGTGTTTATGTGATCCCGCTAAAGGCAGGCGCTGAGTTATTTGCTAGCCAATTACTGAGCAACACAGGCGCACAATTGCTGGTCGGTACTGACATGCAAGGCACAGTTCCAAGTGACGAGCAAGCAACTCAAGGTAGCAATCTAAAAAAGCCTGAAGCGGATCTGACCACTGACGCGTCGGATCCGCATGCTTTGCCTAAAGCTGTAAAACTAAAGCGCACACTGGACCCTAAGGCAATGATCTTTATTGAAGATCACTGCATTAACGGTAATCCCGTATTACCGACTGTGTGCGCGATTCAGTGGATGCGTGAAGCCGCCTTTGATGTGCTCAAGCAGCCTGTCAAAGTGCAAAGTTACAAGCTATTGAAGGGCATTATTTTCGACACTGCCGTGTTACAAAATGGAGTGTTAGAAAGTGAAGCGCCCATCACGCTGGAACTTGAACTTGCACCGATTGCGTTAACGGATAAAGCCGCGAAAGATTCTGACGAGTGCTTGAGTGGACAATTCAATGCCTTAATCAGCTTTGAAGGTCGTCCGCAATATCAAGCCATCCTAGTCGTTGATGATGCTGTTGATGACGCGGCTAGTGAACACTTAGCCACTAACAGCAAAGCAACTGCTTTTGACGCGCAAAGCTTGGCGGGACTTTCAGTCATCACAACTGCGGGCAACCTTTACAGCGACGGCACGCTTTTCCACGGCCCGAGACTGCAAGGTATTGAGTTTGTGGTGAAGTTTGACGATGCGAGCTTAATCGCCAAGGTGAGCCTACCCCATGTTGCGTTAGCAGACTGCGGGGATTTTGTGCCTAATCTCACGCCTAAAGGCTCACAAGCTTTTGCGGAAGATTTGTTGCTACAGGCGATGCTGGTGTGGGCGAGACTCAAATATGGCGCGGCGAGTTTGCCATCAAGCATTGGGGAGTTTATCTCCCATGCGCCGTTTGCCTTTGGTGATAAAGGGTATTTAGTGCTCGAGGTGGTGAAACACTCTGGCCGTGCCCTTGAAGCCAATATCACGCTGTATCATCAAGATGGCCGCTTAAGCTGCGAGATGAACAACGCCAAAGTCACCATCAGCAAAAACCTTAACGGTGCATTCTTAGCCAACAAAGTTGTTGCTAATCAAACCGCTGCGAATAAACCCATTGAAAGCGTGGAGGCAAAAGTCGAGTGAACTTAGCCCACCCTTTAGCAACGACCCATAGCGGCCAAACTGAAACGTCGATAGCTGACACGGCTATGACTGAAAAGCTTGCCAAGCCACTGCGTATTGCAGTGTTGCTTGGCGATGCCGTCAACCTTGACTCTCACTCAGCCCAAGTATTAGAAACGTTTGCGGAACGTGAAAGAGTTCAGATTTGCGCTGCCGATGCCAACCAATCAACAGTACATGTGCCGGCAGCTCATGAACCAAGAGGGCATAAACCGTCAGTGCATGAGCAAAGGTCGCTCACTGCCTTGTTAGGCCAAGCAACAACAGCCATTGAGCAAGGCAAGCTCGTTGAACTTAAATTCAATGATGGCAATCTGCCCCAGCCTTTGACTCAGTCCCTGTATTTGCTTGATGGTTTACGCGCCGCCAAACTGCGTCTTCACGCCCACGCGTTTATTGCTGGCTTTGCCGCTGGTAATGAGGCAATAGGTGTTGCTAATGCAGCGGCGGTTGCTAATGCTGCATTAGCGGCGGCAAAGCGCAGCCCTGCACAAACCGTTCAGCATCAGCTTATCGCCAACACGCTCAACGAAGCATTTGTTGCGCTGCGCCAAGGCGTAACCGCCCTCGCCGCACGAACACAAGCGCCGCTTAAAGGCACTACTGATATAAAACAGACAAACGACACCAATCATCAAACTGGCTATTGGTTTAGCGACCAACATCAAGCGCGGGTTTTATGTCTAAATCTTGTAGCAAAGAATCTAGCGGCAACAAGATCAAACCCAGCAGATACCTTGCTGGATTCAGGCCAAGATATTTGCCAAAGCCTAGTACTGACCCAAGGCACACAAGTTATCGCGCCCAAAGCTCTTGTTGATGAAAACCGGCTGTTTGTGCCGATAAGTGGTGACAATATTGATTCACTCATCGCGCAAGTATTGCAACTAGTTAACACACTGGAAAATGGCGTAGGCTTTCGCGCTGACTTTCGCGCCGAGCAACTCAAACCTTGGTTTGAACGCTACGATGCCAACGCACCACTGGCATTAGTCTTGATGGCGGCATCGATTGAAGACCTCAAACTGGAAGCCAAAGCTATGCTTACGGCGCTTGAAAATGATGCAGTACGTCATCATGGTCAACACTTTAAGACGCCAGCGGGTAGCTGTTTCACCGCTAAGCCGCTAGGGGATGCGGGGCTGACCTTTGTATATCCCGGCGTTGGCACTGTTTACGCCAATATGTTCAATAACTTGCATGAGTATTTCCCCGCGCTGTATCACCAACTGGAGCGTGAAGGCGATTTAAGCGCCATGCTGCAATCACCGCAGATTTATGCAGCAGATGTAAAAACCGCAGCAAGCATGAGCTTAAGCCAACAAGCGATTAGTGGCGTGGGTGCCAGTTACCTATTCACTAAACTGTTGACCCAAGTCTTTAATATTAAGCCAAAAATGGCGCTCGGTTACTCAATGGGCGAAGCAGCCATGTGGGCCAGCCTAGATGTGTGGCAAACACCCCATGCTATGATCAACGCCACCGAAAATAGCGATATTTTCAACCATGCCATTTCTGGCGAGCTAACCGCAGTGCGCCGAGCATGGCAGCTTGCGGATAATGAATCCATAGTGTGGAACAGCTTTGTGGTGCGCGCCGACAGCAATGAAATCAAGGCATTATTGCCAGAGTTTCATCGTGCTTATTTAGCCATCACCCAGGGTGATACTTGCGTCATTGCAGGCTGCGAAACAAGCTGCAAAGCCCTGCTTGCCAAGCTAGGCAAACGCGGGATTGCCGCCAATCGCGTCACGGCAATGCATACCGCACCTGCCCTATTAGTCCACGGGCAAGTACAAGATTTCTATACTCAAGCACTAAAGCCTGAGGCACTGAAACCTAAGGCGCTGGAAGCGGCAGCACATGGCTCGCCTATTCGCTTTATCAGCGCAGCGCAAACTGCGCCAGTAACCGTGGATAGTCACAGCATTGGCCGCGCGATTGCCGATACCTTTTGTTCGCCACTCGACTTTAGTGCGCTCATTCAAAATGCCACTGAGCAAGGCTCAAGGCTATTTGTCGAAGTGGGCGCCGATAGGCAAACCAGCACACTCATAGATAAAATCAGCCACGCCCATGCAGGCCAAAGCACGGCAAACGAGGCAACAGTCGCCATTGCCTGCAATGCCAAAGGTGCCGATGCGATTACCAGCTTACTCAAGTGTTTAGCTCAGCTAATAAGCCACAGAGTGCCGCTGTCGCTCGCGCCGCTCATTAAGCCATTAAGTACTAATGCAGCCCCTTTATCATCAGCAGTATCACCAAAAGGAGAACCCCTGTGAGTTCTCAGCATTCCCCTACTATTGATAAAACTACCGTGCCTACCATTGCGTCAAACCGCGCATCAAAAAGTGCGTCAAAAATTGCGATTGTCGGCCTCGCGACTCAGTATCCTGACGCCGATAATCCACAAACCTTCTGGCAAAATCTGTTGGATAAAAAAGACTCTCGCACCCAAATCAGTCGCGAAAAGCTCAATGCCAATCCCGCCGATTACCAAGGTGTGCAGGGTCAGTCTGACCGTTTTTACTGTGATAAGGGCGGCTACATCCAGCACTTTGAGTTTGATGCCAAGGGCTATCAACTGCCTGAGTCTGCCTTTGACGGTTTAGATGAAAGCTTTTTATGGGCACTCGATTGCAGTCGTAAAGCCCTTCAAGACGCAGGGATTGCACCAAGCGATGCCGTACTGGCGCGCACAGGTATCGTAATGGGAACCTTGTCGTTCCCCACGGCCCGCTCCAACGAATTATTTTTGCCTCTGTATCATCAAACCGTTGAAAAGGCGCTACAAAACAAACTTAACCAAAGCGCATTTCAGTTGGCTGATTTTGGCAACTCAGTTAACGCTCTCAATGCCAATAACCAAGCATTAAACGTCGCCAATGGCGCGGTTGCCCACACAGCCTCAAAGCTGGTCAGCGATGCGCTCGGTTTGGGTGGCACTCAGTTGAGTCTGGACGCCGCCTGCGCCAGCTCGGTTTATGCACTCAAACTCGCCTGCGATTACCTAACAACTGGCAAGGCCGATATGATGCTTGCGGGCGCAGTATCGGGCGCCGATCCCTTTTTTATCAACATGGGATTCTCAATTTTCCACGCCTACCCAGATCACGGTATTTCAGCGCCCTTTGATAGCAACAGCAAAGGCTTATTCGCTGGAGAAGGCGCTGGGGTGTTAGTCTTAAAACGCTTAGAAGATGCCGAGCGCGATGGCGATAACATCTATGCCGTCGTTAGCGGCATTGGTTTGTCGAACGACGGTAAAGGCCAGTTTGTATTAAGCCCCAACAGCAAGGGCCAAGTACAAGCCTTCGAGCGCGCCTATAATGCGGCAAACACACTGCCTGCCAATATCGAAGTGATTGAATGCCATGCCACAGGCACGCCGCTTGGGGATAAGGTCGAACTCGCTTCGATGGAACGCTTTTTTGAGGACAAACTCGCAGGCTCTGCAGTGCCGCTGATCGGTTCGGCAAAATCCAACTTAGGCCATTTACTCACAGCCGCAGGCATGCCGGGGATCATGAAGATGATTTTTGCCATGCGCTCGGGTCGACTGCCGCCAAGTATTAACTTATCAGCGCCGATATCCTCGCCTAAGGGCTTATTTAGCGCTAAAAATCTGCCAACAGAATTACATGCTTGGCCCGATAAAGCTGGCAATGACCGCCGCCACGCAGGTGTTTCCGTGTTTGGTTTTGGCGGCTGTAACGCGCATTTATTGCTGGAATCCTATGCTGCCAATACAAACAAAAAGAGTGAACAACCGGCTGCTACTGTAAGTTATCAGCACACGCCATTAAATATCATTGGTTTAGCATCGCACTTTGGGCCTTTAACCTCCATTAATGCACTGGATAACACGATTCATGCTCGGCAAGATGCCTTTATCCCGCTGCCTGCTAAACGTTGGAAAGGCTTAGATAAACATCCTGAGATCTTAGCTAACTTTGGCTTGCCTGCTGTACCGCAAGGCGCATATATCGACCAGTTCGATTTTGACTTCCTGCGCTTTAAAGTGCCACCCAATGAAGACGACCGCCTGATCTCCCAGCAACTGCTGCTGATCAAAGTGGCCGATGAAGCGATTCGCGATGCTAACTTAAAGCCCGGCGGCAAGGTGGCCGTATTAGTGGCGATGGAAACTGAACTCGAATTACACCAGTTCCGTGGCCGCGTAAATCTGCACACTCAACTGGCAGACAGTCTAAAAAAACAAGGGATAACACTCACACAAGCTGAGTATCTCGCCCTTGAAAAAATCGCCATGGACAGTGTGCTCGATGCCGCCAAACTGAACCAATACACCAGTTTTATTGGCAACATCATGGCGTCACGCATCGCATCCCTTTGGGACTTTAACGGCCCAGCCTTTACCATTTCGGCGGCGGAGCAATCGGTCGCTCGCTGTATCGATGTGGCCGAAAACCTGTTGTCCCAAGAATCCTTAGATGCCGTAGTGATCGCCGCCGTCGATTTAAGTGGCAGCCTCGAGCAAGTGATCCTCAAAAACGCCATATCGCCAGTAGCATTTACTGCAACTGACACTGGTTGGAAAGTCGGTGAAGGTGCTGGCGCGTTAGTGCTCACAACAACACAATCAAGTGCAGCCCAGCCAAGTACTGCCGCTGACAATGCCAATAGCAACAGCTATGGCGACAGTTATGGTCACATCAGCGGCCAAGTGTTTGGCGCTATTTGTGACATGCAAGGTCACAGCAACACAGCGCGTATTTGCGATGACTTGTTAACCCAAGCTAAGGTGAATAGCAGCCAGATTAGCTTGATTGAAACCAGTATTGCAGTTGAGCAACTTGCCGATTCAGCGCTGGTACTCAATACGCTGCTGCCGAGTGTGGACCAGCGCAGCCAAGCCGCTGATACCATTGGCCACAACTTTGCCGCTGCGGGCATGGCGAGTATTTTGAGCGCGCTGCTTCAGCTTAAAAATCAGGTGCAGCTTAAAAATCAAGCGCAACTTAACAAGCATTCTTCTCAAGCTCAACAGCACGCGCTCGTTGCCACGTTTAGCCAAGGTAAATGCTCGCAGTTACTGCTCAGCCAAAGTGCCACGCAAGCATACAATTTGCAGCAAAGGCTTGAACAAGATTTAACGCTTTCTGAGCAAAAACACTTAATAAAACAAGTAACGCTCGGTGGCCGCGATATCTATCAGCATATCCTAGATACGCCGCTCGCAGACCTTGATGCTATACAACAAAAAGCCCAAGCCATGACAGCACTGCCAGCGCGCAGCCAACGTAAACATTTGGCCCAAATAGCGAGCAAAGACACGAATAGCTTTGCAACAAGCAGCCCAACCACGGCTCAACAAAAAGAGACATTAAGCAGCATGCCAATTAATGCCCTAAGCACCAATAAAAACGCCACTCAAGCAGAGCTAAAAGACGCGGCATTTTTAAGCAATCAGCAACTCGCCCGTGAAGCCCATTTAGCCTTTTTACAAAGCCGTGCTGAAGGCTTGAAACTAGCCGATGCCTTGATGAAAGCCCAGCTTGCCAGCGAGTTAGCCGTCAATGGCCAAGCTGCGCCAGTACAACAGCAAGCCATTGTTCAGGCATCTGCGACAGCGGTTCTTCCACATCCAGTGCTTTATCCCAATCATGCAAAAGTGCCTGAGTACACGCCGCCAACACCGATAAGCAAGCCTTGCATTTGGGATTATGCGGATTTAGTCGAGTACGCCGAAGGTGATATTGCTAAAGTATTTGGCCCAGATTATGCCATTATCGACAGCTACTCGCGCCGTGTACGCCTGCCAACCACGGACTATTTGCTGGTGTCTCGGGTAACGAAATTAAACGCTCAGATGAACCAATATCAGCCTTGCACTATGACCACTGAATACGATATTCCTGTGGATGCACCGTATTTGGTCGATGGCCAAATCCCTTGGGCCGTGGCGGTCGAATCGGGTCAATGCGACTTGATGCTGATCAGCTACTTAGGTATCGATTTTGAAAACAAGGGCGAGCGCGTTTATCGCCTGCTCGATTGCACCCTGACCTTCCTTGGCGACTTACCGCGCGGTGGCGACACCCTGCGCTACGACATTTCCATCAATCACTTTGCCCGCAATGGTGATACCTTGTTGTTCTTCTTCTCCTACGAATGTTTCGTGGGCGACAAGCTGATCCTGAAAATGGATGGCGGCTGTGCTGGCTTCTTCACCGATAAAGAACTGGCCGACGGCAAAGGCGTTATTCACACCGAAGCCGAAATCAAAGCGCGCAACCTCGCCTTGAATAATCCGAATAAACCGTGCTTTAATCCGCTGCTTGATTGCGCGCAAAACCAATTTGATTACAGCCAAATCCATAAACTGCTCGGCGCCGATATCGGTGGCTGTTTTGGCGGCGCACACGCGGCGCATCAAGCCCAATATGGTTTGCAGCCCTCTTTATGTTTTGCATCCGAAAAATTCCTGATGATTGAACAAGTCAGCAATCTTGAGGTGCATGGCGGCGCGTGGGGCTTAGGCTCAGTTCAAGGCCATAAGCAGCTCGAAGCTGATCATTGGTATTTCCCGTGTCATTTCAAGGGCGACCAAGTGATGGCGGGATCATTAATGGCCGAAGGCTGTGGTCAATTACTGCAATTCTTTATGCTGCATATTGGGATGCACCTCGGTGTAAAAGACGGTCGTTTCCAACCGCTAGAAAATGCGTCACAAAAAGTGCGCTGTCGCGGTCAAGTTTTGCCGCAATCTGGCCTGCTCAGCTATCGCATGGAAATCACCGAAATCGGTATGAGCCCGCGCCCGTATGCTAAGGCGAATATCGATATTTTGCTCAATGGCAAAGTGGTGGTGGATTTCCAAAACCTTGGGGTGATGATCAAAGAAGAAGCCGAATGCACCCGCTACCTCGCGGATAATGATGCCAGCACAGCTGACAATACGACTACAAATGTAGCTAAAAATGCTGCTTCGGCTGCGCCGCTGATGGCGCAGCTGCCAGATTTAACTGCGCCAACCAATAAAGGCGTAGTGCCGCTTAAGCATGTACCTGCGCCGATTGCGCCAGCGGATTCAAAGTACGCCAACCGCGTGCCCGATACCCTGCCGTTCACGCCGTATCACATGTTCGAATTTGCCACGGGCGATATCGAAAACTGCTTCGGCCCCGATTTCAGCATCTATCGCGGCCTAATTCCACCGCGCACGCCTTGCGGTGATTTACAGCTCACGACTCGCGTCATTGCGATTGACGGCAAACGCGGCGAGCTGAAAAAGCCCTCTTCATGTATCGCTGAATACGAAGTGCCCGCAAACGCTTGGTATTACGATAAAAACAGCCATCACGCCGTGATGCCCTATTCTGTTCTGATGGAGATATCACTGCAGCCAAACGGTTTTATCTCAGGTTATATGGGCACCACCTTGGGCTTCCCCGGCCAAGAGCTGTTTTTCCGTAACTTAGACGGCAGCGGTAAGCTGCTGCGCCATGTGGATTTACGTGGCAAAACCATAGTGAACGACTCACGTTTGTTATCGACTGTAATTGCTGGCAGCAACATCATCCAGAATTTCAGTTTTGAATTAAGCTGCGATGGCGAGCCTTTCTACCAAGGTAAAGCGGTATTTGGTTACTTCAAGGGCGATGCGCTGAAAAACCAGTTAGGCATAGACAACGGCAAGACCACTCAGCCTTGGCATGTGCAAAATGGCATAGTAGCCGATAGCCAAATCAATCTGTTAGATAAACAACATCGCAGCTTTAACGCACCAAAAGGTCAACCACATTACCGTTTAGCGGGCGGTCAACTTAACTTTATCGACAAGGCTGAAATCGTGAAAGCCGGCGGTAAAGCGGGCCTTGGCTATTTATACGCCGAGCGCACCATTGACCCGAGTGATTGGTTCTTCCAATTCCATTTCCATCAAGACCCTGTGATGCCAGGCTCATTAGGGGTTGAAGCCATTATCGAGCTGATGCAAACCTATGCGATTGACCAAGACCTTGGTGCGGGTTTTAAGAGTCCTAAATTTGGGCAGATTTTATCGGATATCAAATGGAAATATCGCGGCCAAATTAACCCATTAAACAAGCAGATGTCGCTGGATGTGCACATTACCAGCGTGACAGACGACAATGGCAAACGCATCATTATGGGCGATGCCAACTTGAGTAAAGATGGCCTGCGAATTTATGAAGTTAAAGATATCGCCATCTGTATTGAAGAAGCTTAATACGCTAAATTCTGTTTATTGAATAACTTAAAAATAATCCTGCCGCTGCGTTGGCTTTTACACCCGAACTTTTTACCCAGGTAATAGCAACGCAGCCGCAATAAAAACGAGACCCAAGATGACTAGCCATACTCTAGATCAATTCAATAGCAATAACGAAAAACTCAGCCCTTGGCCGTGGCAAGTCAACGATGCCGCGCTGAGCTTTGATATCGACTCATTAGGCAAAAAACTCAAAGATTTAAGTCAAGCCTGCTACTTAGTCAATCACAGTGAAAAAGGCTTAGGCATAGCGCAAACGGCTGAAGTGACCACAAGTGACAGCCAAGCGCCATTGGGCTCGCACCCTGTCAGCGCCTTTGCCCCTGCCCTTGGCACCCAAAGTTTAGGCGATAGTAATTTTCGCCGCGTACACGGGGTTAAATACGCTTACTACGCCGGCGCTATGGCAAACGGTATTGCCTCGGAAGAACTGGTTATCGCCCTTGGCCAAGCGGGCATTTTGTGCTCATTTGGCGCGGCGGGGTTAATTCCATCCCGCGTTGAAGCGGCCATTACTCGCATTCAGGCGGCGCTGCCTAATGGTCCTTATGCTTTTAACTTAATTCACAGCCCAAGTGAGCCCGCATTAGAGCGCGGCAGTGTTGAGCTGTTCTTAAAACATAAAGTGCGCACGGTCGAAGCCTCGGCATTTTTAGGTTTAACGCCGCAAATCGTCTATTACCGCGCGGCGGGTTTGAGCCGCGACGAACATGGCGAGATAGTCATTGGCAACAAAGTCATCGCCAAAATCAGCCGTACCGAAGTCGCGACTAAGTTTATGGAGCCTGCGCCAGCTAAAATCCTCCAGCAACTAGTGAGTGACGGCCTTATCAGCCAAGACCAAATGGCGATGGCGCAACTCGTGCCCATGGCGGATGACATCACGGCCGAAGCCGATTCAGGCGGCCATACCGACAATCGCCCACTCGTCACGCTTTTACCGACGATTTTGGCGCTCAAAGATGAAATCCAAGCTAAGTATCAATATAAAACGCCCATCCGTGTGGGCGCAGGCGGCGGCGTCGGTACACCCGATGCAGCATTAGCCACCTTCAACATGGGCGCGGCGTTTATCGTCACAGGTTCAATCAACCAAGCTTGCGTCGAAGCGGGCGCGAGTGAACACACTCGTAAGTTACTCGCCACCACAGAAATGGCCGATGTGACTATGGCGCCTGCAGCCGATATGTTCGAAATGGGCGTGAAATTACAAGTGGTTAAGCGCGGTACTTTGTTCCCAATGCGCGCCAATAAGCTTTATGAAATCTACACCCGTTACGATTCGATTGATGCCATCCCTGCGGACGAGCGTAAAAAACTCGAAGAGCAAGTGTTCCGCTCATCACTCGATGATATTTGGGCTGGCACTGTCGCCCACTTTAACGAGCGCGATCCTAAGCAAATCGAGCGCGCACTGGATAACCCCAAACGTAAGATGGCACTGATTTTCCGCTGGTATTTGGGTCTATCGAGCCGCTGGTCGAACACAGGCGAAGTCGGCCGCGAAATGGATTACCAAATTTGGGCAGGCCCAGCACTGGGTGCATTTAACGCTTGGGCAAAAGGCAGTTATTTAGATGACTATAAAGCCCGTAATGCGGTGGATTTAGCCAAACATTTAATGGTGGGCGCTGCCTATCAAGCACGCATTAACTTGCTGTTATCCCAAGGCGCGAGCATTCCAGTTAGCCTGCAACGCTGGAAGCCACTACAACGCTGCTAGCTCCATTTGAGCAAAGCCTATCGAGCGGGTTGAGGAAAACTTAACCTGCTCTTTTTTTGGGCTCAATTTTTGATTCTATTACGGGTTCAGTTCCGCTCGGCATGGTTGCTTTCAATCAATCGAAATAAATAACACCGAAAGCCGATTGGAGTTCTGTTTCCGCTCGGCACTGCCACTTCAGTGGCACGCCGTAAACCCATCCTTGGGGGCTCAACGGAAAAATCCCTTTTTCCGATGTCCACTGCCGCGACAATGCTCGCCTGCAACTTACGGCATTAACTGTGACCATCCGCATACGGTCAAGCCTGACTAACAAGCCAATAGAATCTAAAGGGAAAACACCGTAAGATACCGATTCGTTAATCGAATTGTATGTACTGCTAGGATATGGATACCGCATGGCTCATCAAAGCTTAAACGACTTGCCAGTCTTAACCGACGACTTCGGCCTTTACACTACTTTTGTTGAAGGTATTGCTGAAGAGATACGTCAAAGTCAGGCACCTAAAACCATCGCTATCACAGGTTATTGGGGCAGCGGCAAGACCAGCGTTTTAGCGCAGTTATACGCACAGTTATTCGGTGTGAATCCACCTTCGATAAAGGGGGAAGCGGTTAATAACCCCAACGGCGTTAACCCGCATTACCAAGGTGTATGGTTCGAAGCGTGGCGCTATCAAAATGAGCCCCAGCCCATCATCGCCCTTATGCATACTATGCGTCAGTCCTTCAGCCAAAAAAGAGACTTTTTCGATAAAGCTGGAAAAATTGCAAGCGTCAGTATGGTCGCAGGTCTTAGCGTGTTTGACGGCGTGATCAAGACTCTCAGTGCAGGAATGGTTTCTGGCCTAGATAAGATCCAATCTATCGGTGATAAATACGAGAAAGATAATCTGCTGAGCCAACTCTCAACCGATCAGATAAACAATGCCCTCAGCACCGCAATAGATCACTTACTGACAGACTTGGCTGATATACCTAACACAGATAGAAAATGTATTATTTTTATCGATGATCTTGATCGCTGCGATGCGGCAACAGCCAAAAAACTGTTGGAGGGAATTAAGGTTCATCTCAACTTAGAAAACTGTATTTTCATTATTGCTATCGACCCTGCACAGTTGGAAGCCAGCTTTAAGCTCGAACACGCTCAACTACGAAATACGGGCAATATAGAAGACGTATCGAATCACGATGCAACAGAGTATCTAGAGAAACTGTGTCAAGACGCCCACAGGTTGCCCATTGCCAGTCAACAGAATATTGCCGACTTTGTAGCGAACAATTTAAACAAAATATTTACACATGAACACGACAAATACAGCGACATTATTGCGGCAATTAAAGCTGAGCTCGAACGACAAAACTACCTGCCAGCCAATCCGCGGCGCCTGAAAATGATCTGTAATCGTTTGGCTGCCTTTATCAGCAAAACCAACGGCGAAGCGCAAACTCAATACCATGCTCAATCCCTGCTGTTTCTCGCCAGTGCTTATGTGAGTTACAGAGAGATTTACGAGATGCTCAGCGTCAGCGCTAAGTCAATTAATGATGTAGCTGAATTTTGTTCATCACGAGTTCAGTCTAAAATACCCGCCTTTAAATATCTCACAAGTTCGAATACCGAGGCGCGCGGCGCATTCGTCCATCCTAATAAAATCACTGAATTTCGCTTCGCCAGTTTGCTAACAGAAATAGAGGCAAATGGTAACTTGCCTGCTTGGGGAGATTACCTGCATAACCTCATCCAATCCTATAACGCCCCCACTCCCGCAGGCGCAGAGGTCTAACAGTATGAAGTATTTCCCTGAATTTGAGCCCTCGGATAAAAGCAAATTTATTGACCTTTACCGTGAAGGATTTGACCGTTATTGCCGCCAATTAGCAGACTATTATGGTTGCCTGAATAATCAAGGCCTAGCTTTATTGGATGATGATGCCGATATAGATCAAGACAGTGCCTTTATCGACGATCTCTTCGTGCTGCCAAGCTTTGGCACAAGTGCCACCAGCGCCGAAAACTTCGATACTGCGCAGCAAACGCTGCAGGCCAAAGACAACATCAGCCTAGCCAAGCTGTTAGCTGCAAAACCACGGCAATTTATATTAGGCGACCCAGGGATAGGCAAAACGACTTTTTTGCATTGGCTGGCAATAAGCCTAGCCCACCATAGAAGTAACTATGTGCAACAGGCCATGGGGCCCTTACTGCCAATTCTTTTAAGGGTGAGGGATTTTCGTGCCTTTCTCACTGTGCCCAATAATACGGAGCAATTTTTCACCAATATAAGGGGCTATTTAGGCTCCCTTGGTGAACTGTTGGATCTAGATAAGCTCACTGAGGCCATGGCCAATGGTCAGGTCTTACTGTTGGTCGACGGATTGGATGAAATCGGCAAACAGGAAATGCTGAATCTGGGGCAAACTCTAGCAACTCTGTTTAGCCAATATCCATCATGCCGATGCATTATGACGGCGCGCGTAGTCGGTTTCGATGCATCCTTGCTTTGGCCCTTTGCCAATATGGACAAAAATCAGCCACTAGATTTACACGCATTGAATGAGGCGGATGAATTTGATATTCAGGTTAAAGATGGACTTAACGCTAAGCTAGCCAATCCAAACAGACTTAAGCGTAAGACTGATGCATCCCAACTACATGACTTTGGGCTCTATTATATCCAGCCACTCAATAATGAGCAGCGACTGCAGTTTAGCCAAAAATGGTGCAAAATCTATGTAAACACTAGCGATGCACAAGCGCAGTTTATCGACGATCTACAGGCCGCTTTTGACGGTAACGATGCGCTCAATAACTTATCGCGCACTCCTGTACTGCTGAATATGATCTGCTTTATTCAACAACGCCGTGGTCGCCTGCCCAATGGTCGGGCAGAACTCTACCAGAAAATCATCGAGACCTATTTGGTTAGCATGGACAGGGCCAGAGGCATAAAAAATAACTTTATCGACAGCGAAGATTTCGACTATACCGACATACGCAACTGGCTGGCGAAACTGGCCTATGCGATGCAGTTAGGCAAGCTGAGTGAATTATTAGGTAACACTGGCGACAACAATGTTCAAATTGAAAACCTCTATTTTGATAATGATATTAGCCGCGTCACCAGCCTTACAGAGAGTGAACTGACAAGATTCTTCGCTAAAGAGCTAGAAGAAGTCTATGAAGATAAAGACAAATGCCAAAAAACCGCCAAAAACTTAATCGATTATATCAAGCGCCGTACTGGCTTTTTGATCGACAGGGGACAGGATGCCGAGCAAGGGCACGAGGCAGTATTTGCCTTCAGTCACTTGTCTTTTCAAGAATACTTTGCCGCCCACTTTATTAGTGGGCAATGGTCACAGTTGAGTGGTAATCAGAAATTGGTCGACTCCCTGACCTTAAGTTGCAATAGCCAAAGCTGGTTCGAATGCTGGCAACTGGTATTTGAAGACTATTCCCAAAACGGCAATAGCCGTCAGCAACACAGCCAATTTATCGACAAGCTGTTTGGTACTGTTGAGCAGCTTGCTGAAAAATTCTCCGACAGAAATGACGTGTTCGGAGATAAGGTGGATCATGCACTGCATCTGCTGAGCAAAATCATCCTCAACCCTGCGGTTAAGCTCTCCCCCAACTACCGTCAACAGCAAGTCACTGAGCTGTGGCGTTATAATTTCCGCCAAGGTAATAAAGGTTCGGCATCCATCTATAGCCTGTGGCCCGAGCTTTGCCGCGATTATGACAACGAAGAGAGTTTGAGCCGCAAAGCGATAGCGGCTGCTTTCAAAGATTATGGCCAAGAGAATGCAGTGAGTCTTAATTTAGGTGGCGTACAATCGGCCGATCTACGGCCGCTCAAACTTTGGTCCAATTTAAGAGAATTAAATATACACCATACCCAAGTGAACACCTTGCTGCCATTGAAAGATTGCAAACAGCTGGAAGTACTTATATTCGATAACACTCAAGTCTCAAACTTAGCTCCGTTAGCCCAGCTTACCGAACTCGAATTCCTTTCTCTCTCAAACACTGCAGTAACTGATTTATCGCCGCTAGCAGGGCTAACAAAACTAACATATTTATATATGCTCAACACCCAAGTCTCCACGCTAACGCCATTGGCGGGACTGCAACAACTAAAGTCTCTAATGCTCCATGGCACTAAAGTGACAGATTTATCCCCCATAGCTAACTTGACTAATATTACCTTTCTTGTATGCAACAAGACTGATATTGCAGACTTGACGCCGCTTAGAAAATTAACTCAGCTAACAGTACTCTCTCTAAATAGAACTCAGGTCTCGGACTTAACCCCGTTGGCTAACATGCCTAAATTAGATATATTAAATATTGCCATCACTGCTGTTTTAGACCTAACCCCATTGAAAAAATTGACTGGGCTAAGAGAACTTAATATATCTCACACTCAAGTGACCGATCTCACGCCTCTGGCAAAACTGCCAAGCTTAGTAGAGGTAGATGCTAGCGGATGTGACCAGCTTGATGCGGCAAGCCTAAAAAACTTACCAAAGTACATCAAAGTACATCTTGATTGACGGAGATAGCTTGCTGATTAATTTCAACATATTGGCAGGTAATGACTCCATCCGATGTGCACGGCTGCACTCGCTCGCATTCAGCACACTCGCATGATGGCTCATCAAAACAGGGAGGTTTTGATGACAGCAATCATTGAGCGCCGCGCGTTTTTAACCACAGTAATTGCTTGGCGTTAAAAAGCCCATAGAGAACAAGCCGACACTGATTAATTAATGAATTGATTCACGAATTAACAGTGTCGGCTTTTATTTGTCTTTACTTATGAACGACATCAGCTCACAGTCTTTGATTCAACGCATTAGGCTGAAACTCTTACCGAAGCTTAGGTAAAAATTGCCTACCCCTCTTTTAATTCACTCACACCATTTTAAATAAAATGATTTAAATTATATTTAAAATCAATTAACTACTTAAAATTTTTAAAGTTGGCATTAAGATCGCAATCAAGTAAGAGCCATTAGCCGTTACCTTACAAGTGACACAAACGGTCATGAGAAGGATTAATACAAGGGCAGGAGGTTATTATGCTAGGTTGGACATTAGTATTTCTAGTTGTTGCCGTGATTGCCGGGTTGTTAGGATTTGCTGGGATTGCTGGCGCAGCGGCGGGAATAGCGAAAATCATTTTCTTCATATTTATTGTGTTATTAGTGATTTCTCTGCTGATCAATGCCCTTAAGGGTAAATCACCGCGACTATAATTTTTTTAGAAAAGGAGATAGATATGAAACCATTTACCCTGATGACAAGTGCAGCATTCGCATTATTACTCGCCCTAGGTTTAACGGCCTGTAGTGATAACAAAGCCGAAGACGCGGGCGAAAAAATCGATGAAGTAATGACTGATACAGGTAACGCCATCGAAGATGCCTGTGAAGAAGTCAAAGAAGGTGTTAAAGCTAAAGATACTAAGTGCTAAACAAACCTCACTTTAGGGTGGCAATAGACTCGTCTACTGCCACCCTTTTGGTTTAGACTCGCTCATTTCTGCATCTCTCATCTCGACATCTATCCATTCAAGTGCAACGATTTTAACCAAGAACAATGGCATTGGAGGACTTGCATGCTAACGAAGATCCACATCAAATATTTGTACACTGCAGGTGCAGTATTGTTAGCCTATTTTGCAGTAACAGACACTTCTCCCCTGCTCACTTTCATTTGTGCATGGACAAGTCTGTCACTGTTTTTAGTCGGTTCCGCCTATTGGTTTAATCTCGCCAGTATTTTTAGAAAACGCCAAGATGGCACTATTCCTTGGTATATTCGTTGGGGTTTTATTCCCTTTTTATTAGGCTGTCGACTCTATAACCACTGGGCCAGAAAATACGATTCAGTACCGCCCATGCAAAGGATTGATGAACATCTGTATCTCGGCTGTAGACTCTTTTCCGCAGATCTGGAAAAGATTAAAGCCAATAAGATCACTGCCATTCTGGATGTCACCGCTGAATTTGATGGCTTAGATTGGTCGCAATTTGAAGATCATATCGAGTATTTAAATATTCCCATCCTCGACCATAGCGTACCGACCAGCGCCCAACTCAATCAAGCTGTTAACTGGCTGCACCGCCAAGTGCGCGCCAATAAACAGGTACTCATTCACTGTGCTATGGGTCGTGGCCGCTCAGTGCTGGTACTCGCCGCTTATTTGGTTTGTAAAGATAAACAACAGTACTTCGCCGAAGTACTGCAACAGATAAAGCAAATCCGCAAAACCGCTGGCTTAAACAAATGGCAATTACGCGCGCTCGATCGCATGCTTAGTCAAGGGAAAATTAACATCCACAAAGTGGCGTGGATTATCGCCAACCCAGTTTCTGGTGGCGGGAAATGGCAAGAATACCGCGAGCAAATCCAAGATGAACTCAAAGCCTATTTTGACCTGACTTTAAAACTCACAACAGCAGACGAAACCGCAAATGTCTTCGCCGAGCAAGCCCGTAATGCAGGCGCTGATATCATTATCGCCTGTGGTGGCGATGGTACTGTGACTGAAGTGGCCTCTCAAATCGTCGATACGGATATCGTCTTAGGCATCATTCCTCTTGGCACAACTAATGCCCTCAGTCATGCCCTCTTTGGTTTAGGCAGTAAGCTTATTCCTATCTCTCAGGCGCTGGATAATATTATTCAAGGGCATTGCCAAGCCATTGATACCGCGCGTTGTAATGAGGCGTTAGTGTTGTTGCTTGTAGGCATAGGGTTTGAGCAACAAATGATTGAATCCGCAAACCGTGAGCGTAAAAATGCTCTCGGCCAGTTTGCCTACCTCGATGGCTTATGGCGCGCAGTGAATGCCGATATCACTTTAACCATCCAGCTCAGCTTAGATGATGCAAAACCCACAACATTGACGACCCATAGCATAATCGTTGCCAATGCCGCACCGTTTACCAGCGTGTTGGCGCAGGGCGATGGCGAACCAAACATGACCGACGGTTTGCTCGACATTACTTGGCTGGATGCTGGCGATGAACCCAAAGAGCAGTTGCTTAGCCTCGCTGAATTAGCGATTGCGGGATGGGTAAAAGAAGGCAATAAGAGTGTGCGAGATCAACAAGCGAGTGCAAGTAAAGTCCATCATGCCCATGCTAAAAAGGTCACTATCAGCAGCCAGCCTAAGTGTAAATATGTGATTGATGGTGAAGTATTTGAGCCAGCGGATCTCACTATTGAAGTCCAGCCAGCATCTCTTAAAGTGTTTGTTCCTTATCAGGAAACCACTGGGCAAGATGAGTGATCGTTGTGGAGGACATCCAGCCTAACTTTTTAGGCTGGATGACTGAGCATTTATAGAACGAACAAAAAATATAAAATATTCAACAAAATAAATATAACCAGCAGAACCAGTACCCGCATGAAATTAAATTCACTACCTTTGGGAAGTGATTTTTGAGTGGTGTTACTAAAATCCTGAAATTTACAATCTATCGCCTGCGCACATTGCTGTAGAACTTGTTGTAATTCCTTTCTATCAGTGCTGTTAGCCAATTTTAGTTGCGCGCCCTTAGGCTGCTGCAATTGTAGATAGGCGAGATAATGCTCAACGATATCTTCTGCTTGGCGATTACGCTCGAACTGGTGCCAATGGGTTGTTTGCAGCAGATAGAGTTGCACGGAGTGAATATCCGAAAAGGCATAGGAACGCCACCGCCACAATCCCATATACCTCCCATTGAATAAACCTTTACCGAGCCACAATTGCTGTTGCTCAGCGTCTAACCAACACTGTTGCTGAACAAACGCAGTCGGTAACACGGGTAACAATAGAAACAGTGTTACCCAGCCGAGAACGAGCTGTAGTATCGGATCGGGTTGTAAATAGGTTGCTCTGGCGCAGAGTAAACCAAGCAGTAATAACCCAGCAGCAAACAGCCATAATAGAGGTCGGTACTGAGTACTCAGAGTTTGAATATAAAATGCATTTTTAGAAGGTTGATTGAGTTTCACTGAACTTGTTCCTTGTTCCAAAAATTATCTCTCCATTCAATATTGACCTGTGCCAGTAACAATAAGAGGCATTGATAGTTTGCATAATCAACACCTAACTCATTTCTAGACGCTTTCGAGTTAAACCAAAAACTCACATCAACGTAAATACCAGTTGCGATATAACTCATACTGCAAATATAAGCTGCAACTTTGCAGTTGCAGCTAAGGTGTTATTGACCCGCAGCAGTATCCTCACCGGTCCAGAGTCGCATGATACGATAAGGCGGTTTGGCTGTTTCGGCTTTTCCATTAAAGGCTTTTGCTTTATGCAATTGATTCACTGAAATATATAACCAGCCTGTTTCACCAAATTGCACACTATCTGGAAAATCCAGTAGTGGAGAACTGACCGCTGTTGTTAGTGTGCCTTTGTTATCTAGCATGGAAATGGCATTGTGGTTCAAATTGGTAAAGTAATGATTACCTTGTTTGGACGTTGCTGCGCCATCTGATACAGGCTTGGCTCCGACTAATTTTACCGTGGCGATAATTTTATCATTATTGCCTGTTTGTAAAGCTGCAGTCGATAACTGATACCAGTGAGTGCCATTCATTGCACCATAATAGAGTGTACTTCCGTCGGCAGATAAACTGATTGGATTGACCGCTACACTGGCGACTTTGCCATTAAACAATGTTGTTTTGTTATCTATGTTCATTACTGCATCCGTTTCGGCCTGCAGCGAGCTATGACCTGAAAAACGTATTGTATGACCATCGTCGATACGCACCGCTAAGAGGCTAGGGTTGGCGATATCAGCTAAATAAATCCAGCCTTTTTGAGAGTCGACAACCAAATCCTGCATAAAGCTGCCTTTAGGCGCGAGAGCTTGTGGTAGGACGATTTGTTTATATAGACTGCCGTCCTTAATGTTGAATCCCCAAATCCTTGTTTGGCCTAATTCTAACCCCATATCTGCGGTCCAGAGGTGTCCAGCCTTGTCCTGAGCAATACCTAATAAGGTATCAAATTGAGCAGTATTGGCTGTCGATGTTTTTTGCAAATCCATTGAAGGCCAAGCTTTATAAGCGTTGGTCTCACGATTAACTTCAATCAATTGCAAACCTGATGGTGTATCAAATGGATGTACTGTGGCAAAAATCCGACCTTGTGCAGTGACGCTGACATTGCCAGGTCGTATTGGCAATTCAGCGACTGTTTCAAGACTTCCTACTGCTGGGGTGGCGTTTACAAAACTACTGGCTGTCAAAGAAAGCCATAATGCTGTTGTTAATAAGTGTTTCATATTCTATCTCCGCTTTTTCTGTTTAAGGGCTGTAGAATAGGAGTTATTATTTACAAAAAAAAGAGTATAAAGTTTAGCTCTGTTTCAATATTAATTTGATAATTAATGTTTATTCAGCAGTCGTTTCACCGGTCTCGACTTGCTGCTCGTACTTGCTAAGCTTGTTGTAGAGGGTTTTAACGCTGATCCCCAATTGTTCGGCGGTATCCGTTTTATTACCCTGAGTGGTTTCTAGTGCTTGATAAATAGCGATTCTCTCTAAATCATCTAAGCGCATGCCTTGGGGGATAACAACTTGTTCACCACCACATAAACCCACTTCATTCGTCTGAGGTAGCTGTAAATGGCTGGGTAAAATATCCTGATCGGCCAGAATATAGGCTCGCTCAATAGCATGTTTTAATTCGCGCACATTACCAGACCAAGGGTACTTAGCAATCATCTGAATACAGTCTTCAGCTAAGCTCTTATTCTGCTTTTCGGCCACGTTACGATAGGCAAGAAAATGCTGCGCAAGCCCAATAATATCCTCGCCACGTTCCCGTAAGGGCGGAACGCGAATGGGAAACTGAGCCAAACGAAAGTACAAATCTTCTCGAAATAGCCCTGCCTCTATCGCCACTCTGGGATCACGGTTAGTCGCTGCCACAATACGTACGTTTGCACGTTGCACTTTGTCGCCACCCACAGGACGATACTCGCTATTTTCCAACACTCTGAGTAACTTCACTTGATGATCAATCGGCATTTCGGTGACTTCATCGAGAAACAAGGTCCCGCCTTCAGCCTGTTCAAATACGCCTTTGTGATCGCGATTCGCCCCCGTAAATGCACCTTTGACATGACCAAACAGCTCACTGTCGACCAATTCTGGGCTTAATGCACCACAGTTAATCGCAATAAAAGGCTCGTTCACCCTAGGGCTGGCAAGATGTATGGTATTAGCAACCAGTTCTTTCCCTACCCCACTTTCCCCAATAATCAGCACATTACTGCCTGTCGCAGAGACGCGACGAATTGTGCGATATAGCTTGTGCATAGGAGCTGATGAACCAACAAGCAAACCGTATTGGTCTAGCTCGCTAGCAAAAGGATGCAGTCGATTAGGCGATGATGCTAAATACTGTGCAAAATCAGCAAAAATTTCGCTGATTAGCGGCATATCGTAAGGTTTGCGAAAGTGGTAACCAGCAAAATGAGACATTAACTGATCAAGATTAGGGTTTGGCTGACCGTCGGAGAGAAAAATAAACTCAATATTTGACATGGCCGCATTATCCAGCAGCACAAGGTAATCTTCACGACTAAGACTGGATAACTCAATAATGGCAACATCGACGTGATTTGCCCCTAGCTGCTCTATCCAAGGTAAGTCATCGACACTGCGTAGCTTATTAAAGTCAGCAGCGCCAGCAAGTTCGATGATTGCTTGCTCGGCGCTAACATCCTGCAAGTGATAAAAAAGTGTCAGTCGAGCCATGCGTATCTACTCCCTGTATGAAAAACTACTGTATGTCAGCCATGAAATTTTAACAACAGCAACGGTAATAGTTGCCGATGTTCTAAGATGATATCTCGATGAACGGAGAATATCAGTCTAAAAATCAGCCTGTTAAAATATCATTAAAAACGAGAACAGAATATGCATGGTAGCTGAACGAAACAAAATCAGTTTACCCAAGCAGTTAAACAATCTATGTCGAACACTGGCATTAGGAGGCCCATAATGAAGTCTAATGTTGTGCAACATCAGACTGATATCCGCGCCGATATCATGTTGATCGATGAAATCATCAAGCTGAATCAAGAAGGACTCACATTTTACAACCAAGCGAGGAGGTATGTCGAAGACTATAATCTTAAACGTGTTTTTTCCGCCAAAGCTAACATCCACCAACGAATGTTAACTCGGTTTGAACAGCTGAGACGTTTGGCTGACGAGCCAATTAATGGCCTAAGTCACACCGTGCACGTCACTTATGCTCAAGCAACAGAATTGCTGCAACAGTGCCAAATTTCGCAGGCTATGACCGCCCTTGTCGACATAGAGCAGCAAGTGCTAATCCAAATAAAACAAGCAGTAAGGCAAGCGCATCAGCCACAACTTGCAAACCAACTTGCAGAGGGTGCCGCTTGGCTGCAAATGAGTTACGACGGTACGGGATCGCTCAATCACCATTAATTCTCTGTCGCTAAGTGAGCCATATTTAACCGACTCCCCCACTTTTACTACAGACATAATACCGCACTGATGAGTGCGGTTTTTTATGCTCGAATGATGGCTCAGCATGCCAGAAAAAATTACATTTTGTCGGTAAAAAAGACCGACCAAAAGGAAAGTGCTAAGGTATAAAAACGCCAGATAAAACAATTAAAACATTAAAAATCATTACCTTAAAAACATTGGCACGATTGGCGCATTATCTAGCTTCGAGAAAACAACGGAGGATATGATTATGAAAACTACAACAGCATCAGTACTAGTGGCTTTACTTGTCGGTTCAATCAGTTTAAATGTGGCTGCCGCCCAAGATTGGAAAGGCGGAACCAAGGATGCGTGGATCGATGGTAAAGCAGAAACCACTTTACTGCTCAACACGAATCTCAATTCCTTCGACATCATTACAGATGTCAAAGATGGTAAAGTGACGTTAACAGGTAAAGTGGAAAGCAGTGTGGATAAAGCCCTCGCCACAGAGCTCATCAAGAGCTTAGATGGGGTGAAAGATGTAGATAACCAACTCACTGTGATGAATGAAAAAGAAGGCACCAGTGAAGTTGTTGCCACCTTAACTGACTCTAAAGTTGCCACAGTCATCAAAACGCGTTTACTGTTTTCAACTGACGTATCCGGCACCCAAATTAATGTGGATGTTGCCAATGGCATAGTCACATTGAAAGGTGAAGTTGCCAGCGATGCAGAACGTCAACTAGCACTGAAAATTGCCGAAAATACCGACGATGTGAAAAAGGTCGTTGATAAAATTAAAGTTGTTAAAAAAGTGTCTTAACTCTCGCGACAACGGCATTTTTTAAATTAAACGTATTTTAAGTAACAGCACACAGATCTAGACTCAAGGTTCGATAGTGCTTTATGAAAAAAGAATCAAAAAAACCAGCCTCAGCTGGTTTTTTTATGCCCATTTTCAGACCCAATCGAAAAGACTTACTCGCTTAAATTAAGAAGGGTGAATTCAGATGACTCGAATGATCATAAAGGAGAAGAGTTACAGAACACTGAGCTAAAACGCAGGCATTACTCAAGCTTCAAAGTCAAACTAAGCTTCAAAGTCAAACTAAGCTTCAAAGCCAAACTGGAATGCATAAAAATGTTGGCCATTCTCAATATTGATGGTCATAGTGCCAGTTAACCCCTGCAACTCCCCCGCCCCAGAATGGGGTACCACTTCTAAGATCAGACGATTTTGTCCATCGGTCATAATGCCAAAATGTTGTAACACAAAACTGCCCTGCTTACCGCACAAGTTGCCAACCACTTGTTCAATGGCCACATAGCCAGCTGAGCCCTTGACTGACGTCATAGCACTGAGCATTTCCCCTTTGCTGCGCCCCTCAAGCTCACCATAAAAGGTTTTATCTAAGCCCATACGTCCTAACGTTACACCACCAATACCAGTAGCATAGGGGCTATCAGGAGTGAGCTTAACATCAAATTTCCCAGTGATTTTGCTAACTTGCATGACACTCTCCTTGTCGAAATCTTATGCTGACCTATTACCTGCTAACGCTTGCTATTGAAGCAAACATCACCCACTGACCGAAAAACAACTTAGCATAAGCCTGCGCAGATCCATAATGGCATTTACACGCTACTTATGTATGCTGGTCTCACTCACTATCATCTCTATGGTTTTGACTATTTCAGGGCTTTCAGACATAGGTTGGTCAGACGCTCTATCGCGATAAGTCACAGCAATTTTGAATGGGGCTTCAAAAGGATAAACAGGTTCAATACTATCAACTTCGATTCGATCGCCAAGCATGACACTGCCTAAGTGTTTCAAGCTATTGTGTTTAAAATCCAGATTAAACAATCCAAGATACCAAAATACGCCTGAACCTTGAGTCGTCACAATAAAGGGCGCCACAAAGGGCATAGTTTGCATTTTAGGATCATCTTGAATCGGTGCGTCACTTTGGGTGTCCGGCTCTAGAGCGGGATCGAAATTTAACGGTGTAATGCGCAAGTAATCGAGTAATGCTCGACCTTTTATCTCACCATCTTGGTAGTCGCCCATAGCAAACTCTGTTTGCTTGATCTTAATAAAATGTGTCAGTGCAACGGACTTGCCGCCCTCAGGCAGCGTTATTTCAACAGGATTGGCGGTATTTAAGCTAAAGAGTTTAAGCATCACTTCCGATGCATTCGCCACAGGCTTTACCTCAAAAGGTGTCACAGTTTCGATCTCATTCGCCTGAGCCTGAGTTTTTTCATGCGCCATGGCCTCATCGTATTGCATCACCTGTCCATCTTCCATCACCATATAAATATCATCATTGGTCATGTTGAAACGGTAAATACCCGCAGCAAGTAAGGCTAATACCACTAAGGTTGCCGCTATGGTTAATTTTACAAACGTACTCATCTTCTCTCCCCAATCGCGCTCGTTATGCGCTACTTTTCTAACACCGATAAACTTCAAATCAATGTCGGAGCAGTATTACAGATACTGAGTTAAAGCGAAGTGGGTAAAGTGTAAAAAATGCCGCTATTTTGAATTTTGTCAGGCTAAGTTCAGCAACATGCCTTTTACTCGACCAATATGATGGGCTGAGTAAATACTCAGCCCAATACATCACTACTTTTCGTTTTTCCACAAGGCTGGGGTTTGACTCGGTTGCCAATTACTTTGGGAGAAATGGGCTTGCACTAAGGAATAGATTTTATCTTGATACGAGACAAAATCAGGCTGCTGATAATCATGCTGATCCTGCCAAGCAGGAGCATAGTTATCTAGCGTATCGAAACGGTATCCTTGGCGCTGCGCTTCTTCCACGAAGCGTTTAATTTTAGGCAAATTGATGGTCGCACCTTGACCACGGTGCGCATTCTCAAATAAGAAGTCATGGGTCAAGATCACCACTTTACCGTCGTGCAAACCATCGCTACAGTCTAAGTTCTGCGTGCGACTGTTGAGAGGGTTCATTGTGGTGCCCGCACAGGTATTGATCACTTGATTGATTTTATCCACCAGCTCAACCCCATCGGCCATAGATTCAGCGGGAAAGGCAACCCCCCAATCCTCTGGTCCCCAGTCTAGATCCCAGCCAAATATTTTATAGTCACTCTCGGCGAGCATGTTTTGAATTTGCACCGCAACTTGCGAACTGTTGGTCGAGGTTTCTGCGGTACAAGCAAAAGCAGGATCCCAAGGCGGCACAGTATCGGATGTCGCACACAAGCCGTCGCCTTTGAGTTTACTGGTCACTCGCCAACCATTGGTGTAAGGCAAACGTGCCAACTTAGTCATCTTGTTATTGGGATAACTGGCGGCATTAGGAATAAGTTCAACCACTTTGGCCGTGTTCGTCACGAAATAGGTGAAATCGGTGGCCGCATCTTGATAGGATTTTACAGGCCAGAGTCCAACTTGATTACAATATGCCGCCCCAGATTGCACGCCATCAGTGCAGTTATGCAGCATATGATCGTAACTGTGGTTTGCCAGAATATGACCATCGTCTAGCAAACGTTGTAGGGCGACAGCCGCTAATGCCTCGTTTTCATCCCCTTCGCCATACATATGAAACGCATTAATAAAGAACGTTGCCTTAATATTGGCATCCTTTAACGCATCTAACAGCCCTAAGGTCGCGTCAATTGGACCATCATCAAAGGTAAGGTAAATGGTTTTATCGCTGGCGTAGGCCGCACTTAAGCCAGTACTCAAGCTCGCAACACAAAGCCCAACTGCAACGGCTATCGATTTCAGTTTCATGATTTCATCCTATAAATAATGTTTAAAGATGAATAAGTTAGTTCTCTTTACGCACTGGTTAATTCATAACCTGTAGACAGCGAGTTCACTCATCCGTTTAGCTTATCTATAGTGAGTAATCCCACCAGCATTAGTTATACCATCCTAGCAACAAGCCATACTTTTCTACGCTAAGTCGATAAATTCTGCCTTTGCACCCAGTTAACCATCCTTTACCCAAGGCTTCAAAGACAATAGAAAAATACCAATCCTAGTGTGAAAAGTACCGCATCAACAATTCGATAACAGGTAAGTTAACTGGAGAAAAAAACAACATAAAAGCACTACAGGGATGCAATAACATGTCAGAAGGTCAACTATTTAAGAGCTCTTTGCTCGCATTATGTATCGCTAACGCCTTGTTCGGGATGAGCTCAACCGCAGTCGCGGCGGAGCAACAAGAGGCAACTGCAGAAAATATTGAGGTAATCCAAGTACGCGGCATACGTCGCTCGATTGAAGCCTCAATGAATACCAAACGCTTCGCCGACTCCACGGTCGATGCCATCACCTCGGAAGATATCGGTAAGTTTCCCGATAAAAACATTGGTGATGCGCTGCAGCGCATTTCTGGGGTAACGGTCGATAGGCAATACGGTGAAGTGAGTGGGGTCACCATTCGCGGTACAGCGCCAGAACAGAGTCGTATTTTGCTGAACGGTCAAACCGTTGCCAGCACCTCTTGGTATGATCTTGGTCCTGCCACTCGTACCTTCAACATGGAATTATTGTCAGCCGAGCAAGTCAGTGCGGTTGAAGTCCACAAAACGCCAACCGCTAGCCTTGAAGAAGGTGCGCTGGGCGGCACTGTCGATCTCAAAACCCGTAAGCCCTTAGATCTCGATGCTCACACTTATCAAGTGGCGGGTGAGTTGAGCCAAAGCAGCCTGTACGATGAAACAGATCCGAGTGGATCTTTCGTTGGAAGCTGGAAAAATGATGATGAAAAATTTGGTATTTTAGGCGCTTACTCAGTAGAAAAACTCACCAGTGGTCGGCATGTATTAGAATCGCTCAGCGGTTACTATGAGTACTTTTCCGCTGATCCTGCACAAAACCAAGAATCAACTGTCGGGGCGTGGGGGATTGGCTCACAGGCGTTTAGGGCCGAACGTGAACGGACCAGTGCCCAAGTTACACTGCAATTTGCACCGACTGAAAAAACAGAGTTCACTTTAGATTACTTTAATTTTGAACTCGATATCCCCCACGTAAACCATAACTTCTTAACCGTTGGCGCCCGCGGTTCGGGCTCCACCAACGTAGTAAATAACGCCCAAGGCGGCACGGCATCGACAACGATTCTGCCAGCGTATGCGTCGATTATTTATAACCCTGTGGTACGCCACGCGGTTAATATGAAGTCTGACGTACTCAACTTAACCGGAAAATACGTCGGGGACAGTTTCACCCTTAGCGGCGTCATTGGCCAATCGACCTCAGATGGCGGCACCCAAGGTGGTTCATCTTCTTGGTGGATCCCTGCGACGGACCAAGGCGGTAAAATTGGCGATCCCGCCTTCCCTAATGGTCAAGGCAGTGTCGATGGCGGCTTTAGTTACGACGCCACGGGTCCCTACCAAGTGGTGCTGACGAGCCTAGATGCCAACGATGCTAGCCAGTTCAAGCATGCGCAGGAAGCCAACTACGAAACCACAGTGCAAGATCATAAAGTCACCTACGCACAGTCTGACTTCGAATACCAACTCGATCATGATTTTATTAATAAAATTGCGGTCGGGATTAAGTACAACACCAGTGATTTCGAGCGTAATGCCTTCAACCGTAACCCCGCAGAAATCCTAGGTTTCGTGCCTAATGGCAATCTTGCCAACTGGAGCGATGGCGTGCTATCTGGCCTGCATTCCCAGAGTGGCGGCAATGTACTCGACTCCTATGCCAAGTTAGATGAAGACAAATGGTGGGCCTTTATCAGTGAGAAATACGCCAATGGCGAGTTAGTGGAAGTCGCCGATCTCGGTAACACCTTCACTGTCGAAGAGGATATGTTGGCCCTGTACGCCCAAGCGGATTTCAGCGGCGAATTCTATCGTGGTAACTTTGGTTTGCGTTACGTTAACACAGACCAAACCTCAACCGGTTTTGCCGATGGCAAACCCTACAATGAATCCGTTAATTACGATAATTGGTTACCGAGCATCAACGTCGCCTTCGATCTGCAAGAAGATTTAATCCTACGTGCCTCGGCCTCTGCTGTGATGGCGCGTAACAACTACAGCGATCTTAAACCTGGCTTAGCCATAGCGAAAAACTTTGGTACTGCGACCGGCGGTAATCCGAATTTGAAACCCTATAAGGCGAACCAAGCCGACCTTGGCATCGAATGGTACTTCACTGAATCTTCTATGCTGTCGGCGGCCTTGTTCTACAAAGATATTGATAACGTAGTGTTTGTCACTGAGTCGACTCAGTATATTGAAGGTTGCGGCGCGTCAGAATCCGAGTGGGATAAATGCCGTGTCACAGCTCCTGCCAACGGCGGCAGCGGCTCAGTGACTGGGCTTGAAATCCAGCTACAACATAACTTTGAAAGCGGTTTTGGCTTCTTAACCAACTACACCTATGTTGACAGTAAGAGCACTCGCCCAGATGGCACCGAGCAGATGATTGAAGGCGTATCAGAAAACTCCTTCAACGGTTCACTCTTCTACGAAGATGATCTGTTCAGCGCCCGTATCGCCTATAACTGGCGTTCAGAATACTTAGGCGTAGGTAATATTCAAAACGTGTTAAACGACAGCTATCAACAAGTGGATGCCTCGATTATTTGGCATGCAATGGAGAACTTAGATATCTCACTCGAAGGGGTTAACTTAACCAATGAAGTGGTGCAATCCTATGATGTTAAATATGGATTGACGCAAAATACCATCGAATTTGGTTCACGTTATTTCGTCGGTGCCAGTTACAAATTTTAATTTTGAATCACACCATAGCCGACCTTAGGGTCGGCTTTTTGCGTTGATAATGCAGCGGGGATAAACCATGAAAGTGAAGCAAGCAATCAGAAAAATCATTATCTTAGGGGGTGGAACCGCAGGTTGGATGGCAGCGGCAGCCCTCGCGAATAACCCCGTATTTGCCGCCATTGAGCTCTGTTTAGTGGAATCGGACAACATAGGCACCATAGGCGTTGGTGAAGGTTCAACGCCACACTTGAAACGCTTTATGGACAACTTAGGCATTAGCGAAAAAGATTGGATGGAGCCATGCCACGCCAGCTATAAAACTGGCATCGATTTCATCAACTGGAATGGGGACGGGCAGCAATACTTTCACCCCTTCTATTGTCAAATGGATGTGAAACCCGCTGAAGTTTTCTTTATCAACGCCAATGCAAGACGCCGCGGTCATGGCAGTGCAGTAAAACCCGATGCGTTTTTCTCCAGCGGCGTACTGGCGAAACGCAATCTCAGCCCAAGGCCGAATAAAGCGTTGCCCTACGCTAACGAATATGGCTATCACTTCGATGCCACTGAACTGGCCAACTACTTAAAAGAATACGCTTGCCAACGCGGCGTAAAACACCTCATCGGCGATGTCATTGAAGTTTCAACAACCCAAAACCAACATATAGACGCCTTAATGCTGGCGAATGGCGAACGACTTAACGCCGACTTTTTAATCGATGCCAGCGGTTTTAGCGCTAAGTTAATTCATAAAACCCTAGGCGTACCCTTTCAATCCTTCGCCAATGAACTGCTCAACGACAGCGCCGTCACTGTTCCTGTACCAGCATTAATGGACTCCACTCAAACACAGCAAACCCATGATCTACAAAACCATGCATTGCAAACCCAAGCACAGCGAGCCAAGTACCATACCCGCGCCACGGCGCTCAGTGCGGGCTGGTTATGGCAAATCCCCCTCACCAACAGGCTTGGCAATGGCTATGTGTATAGCAGTCGCTACCTCAGTGCCAATGCAGCGGCCAAAGAATTATTGCACAGTGTTAATCTGCCTGAATCGACCCAAGTGCGGTTTCTCAAAATGCGGGTCGGTGTCAGTGACAAGGCTTGGCACAACAATGTACTGGCGATAGGACTTGCGCAAAGTTTTATCGAACCCCTCGAAGCCACATCCATCATGATGACCCAATTCACCCTTGAAAGATTTATGTCGTTATTCGAGCGCTATCAATTGAATAAGCAGGCAGAGACCTTAAGTCGGCAAACACTCAATCAGGCTGTCATGCAGTTAGTGCTCGGCATAAAGGATTATATTCAGGCCCATTATGTCACCAGCCAGCGCAGCGAAGCCTATTGGGTCGCAGCGAAAAAAGTCGCCATTTCCCAAAGGTTGACGCAACTGTTGCAAGCTTGGTATCAAGGGGAAGACTTTGATCTGCTGCTTTACCAATACGACCAGCAACTCGCCTACTTTCGCCCCTCTTGGTATGCACTGTTAGCGGGAATGGATTACCGCGACCCCAAACTGAAGCGCCCATTTGAGCCGATTTCAACGGAGATCACGGCGCAGGCGATAAGCTACTGCCAGACCTTAGTGGAGCAGTATTTTCAGCCTAAGTATTCGTGATAGTAAAGGGTTAAATCGCCCTTTGTTTACTGCTAAAGCGCTGACGAAAACGACTCGGCGTGACGCCTTTAAATTGAATAAAACGCCGATTAAAATTAGATAAGTTATTGAAGCCACACTGATCGCTGATGGTTGAAATCGGGCTCTGGTTCGAGAGTAATAACTTGCACGCCTTAGCGATCCTGAGTTGATTGATAAACTCTGTTAAGGTTTTCTCGGTGCGTTTTTTAAAGAAGCGATGAAAGTGATTGGTGCTCATGTGCGCCAACTTTGCCAAATCCTGTGCCGACAAGGCCTGAGTGTAATTGTCATAAATATGCTCGATCACTTTATCGAGCTTTTTCACGGTAAAGTCGAGTTTACTGCCGTGGGTGAACAAGGTGCTGGACAAGAGCTCTTGCTGACTATCCTGTTGTAATAACGCTAATAATTCCAATAACAAAATATAGCGTTTAAAGGGATTGGCCGTCTCCATCGCGATAAACACACTATGGGCTTTGCGCGCCGTTTCCTCACTAAATAACACGCCCCGTTTTGCATGGGTCAAAAGAGAATGCAAGGATGCTAACTCGCGCTGCTCATTCACAATTTGATGTAACCAGGCTGCGGGGATTTGTGCCACATAGACGACTTCCTTCACTCGATTTTTCGAAGCGGAGCCCATCAAAACGGGCTCTTTCAAACCAACCGCAGTTAAAGTACCGCCTTTCAAACAATCGTTCTTTGAAACCTCGTCAGTTAAAACATCAAGGTTAGCCTCGGATTGCCAGCCGTGGGGCATGTCTGGGCCTATGATCACTAAATCATAATCGCCATAGCGGGCAATATGGTCGCCCACATAACGCATGCCATAACTGTTGAGGGTTAAGCAGATCTCGTACTCGGGGTGATAATGCCAGTTGAGATCCATGTGGTCCCATTCATAGCGAAAGTAACGCCAAGAGCTGTTTTCATCGGGGATCACTTTTTCACACAGAGGTTTCATCCATTAAACTCCAGTTACTCATTCCTTTATCTTAGCTTCAATCAGCCCTTGCACATCAACGCCATTCACTCAAGCTAGCCGTTATTGCATCCCGTTAAATTATTCAATTACTTAGACCTTATTTTTAATGCCAGCCTTAACCTATCAGCTCGGCGAAATCGCTGTGCCTCGCGCACTATTGTCTATAGCAAGTCAGCCCTGAAGTGATACCAAACTCCGCCACTCCAATACTATTCTATCCAATGTTAATTAAAGGTAACTATTTTACAAGTAAACACTTTATCAGCAGATACTAAAACACGGTTTTACCTATGCCTATCCGCAGCAGCTAACTGCAACTCGTATCTATCACCATTATCTATCGCCAGTATTTACAAGTATCTACAGTCCGTATTAACTGCACCTGATGTAAATCAGCTAAATCAGCGCGAACACGATTTGACTATGTGAGAATAGTATCGACAGAGGCACCATCCGTATCACCGCCATAGCGAGCGTCAGTCCACAATGAATTTCACTTAATTCAATTGGCTAAGCACATGAAACACAAACTCATCATTCTGTTTGTCCTCTGCACTTTCTTTGTGATTTCCTTGATGACTAACAGTATGGGGCCGATTTTCCCTGCGTTAATTGACAGTTATGCTATCGGCCTGACGTTGGCGGGGTTATTTCCCTTTGCGTTTTTTATCGCCTACGGAGTGACATCGATTCCTGCGGGAATTTTGGTGGACAAGTACGGTGAAAAACGGGTGATCATCTTAGCCTTTAGCCTCGCGTTTATCGGCGCCGTCACTTTTGTGTGTCTCCCTACCTTTAGCATCGCCATGTTTAGCCTGTTTTGCATCGGCACTGGCATGAGTTTATTGCAGGTAGCAGTGAATCCCTTACTGCGCCAAGCCGCGGGGCCTGAGCATTTTGCCTTTTTCTCCGTACTGGCCCAACTTGCCTTTGGCGGCGCCGCGACCTTAGCGCCGCTGGTGTATCAGCATTTTGTCGCCTTAGATCAAGCCAGTGTTGCATCAGCCAACTATGTGCAACAGCTATTGCCCGAGAACATGAGTTGGCTCGCCATGTACTGGTTATTTGCCGTGGTCGCACTCGCCATGGTGCTCTTTGCCAGCTTAGTGAAGATGCCCAAAGTGAATAAACTGGCAAATGAGTCGGCGGGTGCCCTCGAGACCCATTTACGCCTTTTCAAAGATAAAACCGTTTTGAAATTCTTCTTCGCTATCGCCGCCTATGTTGCGCTTGAGCAAGGGCTTGCTAACAGTATCTCAGTCTTTTTGCTGCAATATCATGGTCTTGATACCTTAAGTGTCGGCGCCAATGTGGTTAGCGATTTTTGGTTTTACATGACGCTCGGCTGCCTACTCGGTTTGCTGCTACTTAAACTTATCGACAGTCAGATCTTGCTGCTCAGTTTTTCCCTTAGTTCACTGGTTTGTTTTCTGGCGGCGATTTGGGGACCGAGCCAACTAACATTAATTTGTTTCCCATTGGTTGGCTTTTTCATTTCTATCATGTGGTCGGTGATCTTCTCGCTGGCGCTTAATTCTCGCGCCCAAGATCACGGATCATTCGCTGGCATTCTCTGCACTGGCATTATCGGCGGCGCGTTTATCTCGCCGATCATTGGTGTTATCAGTGAGCTGTCCGGCGAGTTACGGCTCGGGATGCTAGTGCTGTTAATTCCTATGGCATACATAGGCTATATCGCCCTAACGGCTCGTCCCTTAATTAAAAACACCACATTATTTTCAACAAAAGCGGCCTCAAAGAATGACGAGCCGATGGCAACAAACAACACGAGAGGCAACAAGCTATTATGAGCGTCCTATGTTTAGATCTTGGGGGAACTAAACTGATGTTGGCACAGGTGGAAGGTAAAACCTTACTCGACACTTGGCGGTATCCCGTTCCCGCCGATGGCAATTTCGAACAGTTATTCGATTTCCTCGTGACCTGTATCCACAGCCATCTCACGCCTGAAACCTATGGTATTTCCATCGGGATACCCGGCATGGTGGATATGCAAAGCGGCACTTTACTCGAAGTGCTCAACATCCCAGCACTAACGGCAACGCAGTTGGCTCAGCAGCTTAAAAATACCTTTGAGATGGATGTGGTTGTAAATAACGATGCGAACCTCTTTGCCCTTGGCGAAGCTGTGCTCAATCACAATCAAGACATGCTCGGGATTACCTTAGGCACTGGCGTGGGCGCTGGGGTGATTTTTAATGGTCAGTTGTATTCGGGTAAACATTGCGCCGCAGGTGAAATCGGCAGTTTGAGTTATCGTGATGGCATTATTGAGCACTACTGCTCGGGGCAATACTTCACCACTCATCACCAAATGAGTGGTGAGCATTTGTACCAAAAAGCCTGTGAAGGTGACAGCCAAGCGCTACAAGCCTTCGCCCATTTTGGCGAACACTTGGCGCACATGATCGCCCAAACCTTACTGGTATACGATCCCAAAGATATCATCCTTGGCGGCTCAATCAGCCAAAGCTTTCCCTTTTTTATTGAAGCGCTTAAACAGAAATTGCAAAGTTTAGTCTATGGCCCGCAACTGACAGACTTGACGATTTCAGTCAGCCAACATCACAATGCAGCCCTCATAGGTGCCGCGCAGTGGTTTTTACAACAAAAGGACTCAGCTAAGTGAAAGGACAAATAACACAGAAAGGGATGATAAAGTGGCAGAGGATTAAGACGGCCTTAGTCAGCGGCGTGATGGCAGTGCTTCCCGTGGCGTCGGTGCTTTCAATACTTGCGATGCCATCAGTACTGGCCGCCAATGCTGTGCAGGAGGCAAATCATGTCGCGCTGAATCAATTGGCCGATAAACTCCAATTAAATTATCAGTTAACCGCTAGTTATCTTGAAACCTGTCCCGCTAAAGAAACCCAATGCTATCGCTCTGCCATTGAGCTAACCCTGCCCACTCAGCTATCCAACGACAAGTTATCCAGCGAAGAGTTAAATCACGGCGACTGGCAAATTTATTTCAGCCAATTATCGCCCGTTTATTTCGTCGATGCGGGTGACTTTAGCATTGAGCATATCAATGGCGATTTACATAAAATCACTCCTAAAGCCAGCTTTAAGGGCTTCGTCGCCAATCAAGTTTGTCGTATTGAGTTTTATAGCAAAGGTAGCCAAATCACCCGTTCCGAGTTTATGCCAAACTTCTTTGTCGCTATGGGCGATAAGGCGCAGATCATAAAGAGCACTCAAACAAGGCGCGATAAAGAAACAGGTTTAGCCGAGCAAGACTACCTGGCGCCCTTTAATGCAGAGAAACAATTCTTACTGGCAAAAAACGATGCAACCCCCTTTGCCGATGGCAAGTATTTAGCAGAGCAATATCAAGCCTTAGCCGCAGACAAAGCACCTGACATTAGCGGCAAACTCATCCCCACGCCACTTCATAGCCAAAGCCTAAACTCGGCGCCTTTATCCCTTGCTAAAGGTTATCGACTCGCGGCTGCAACTGTCGATTTTAAGGGACGGCAGGCGGCATTTGATTACCTCGATTCTTTAGGCTTTTCGGCCAAGGACAAAGGCACGCCTCTATTATTGCAACTCGATACTCAAGCACCTAAAGTCGCAAGCACTGAAGCCCATGATAGTGAAATTAAAAGCAGCGAAGCCTATCGGTTAACCATAACGACTGAGCAAATCAGTATTCGAGCGAGCAGTGAAGCGGGACTCTTTTATGGCCTACAGAGCCTAGCTGGGTTGATCAGTTTAAGTGACGATCAACTGGTCGCCATCGATATTCAAGACCAGCCTCGCTACGCCTTTCGCGGCCTGCATATCGATTTAGCTCGTAACTTTCACTCGCTCGATTTTATTAAACGCATTATCCCACAGCTCGCCGCCTATAAAATCAATAAGCTGCACTTGCACTTAGCCGACGATGAAGGTTGGCGTTTAGCCATCCCCGGCTTACCTGAACTGACCGATGTGGGCGCAAAACGCTGTTTCGATTTAACCGAGCAAAGCTGTTTATTGCCACAACTGGGCAGCGGCATAGCGGACGTTAACCCCGTCGATGGCTACTTAACCGTGGTGCAATACCAAGAAATATTACAACTGGCTGATGCTCACCATATCGAAGTGATCCCTTCACTGGACATGCCGGGGCATTCACGCGCCGCAATAAAATCCATGGAGGCGCGTTATCACCATTACCTCACCAAGGGAGACAAAGCTAAAGCGGAGGAGTTTTTACTGACTGAATTTACAGATAAAACCCAATATTCGTCGATTCAGTATTACCACGACAACACACTCAATGTGTGTCTGCCGAGCACCTATCACTTTATCGATACTGTGATTGATGAAGTTAAAAAGATGCACCACGCCGCGGGTGTTCCCTTAGTACATTACCACATAGGCGCCGATGAAACCGCGGGCGCTTGGGTAGAATCCCCCGCGTGTATCGCGATGAAGCAACAAAAAGCCGATGAGTTAGCCGGACTGCATTCGCTCAATGGTTACTTTATCGAGCGAGTTGCTAACATGTTGGCAGATAAAGGGATTATTGCCGCTGGTTGGAATGATGGCATGGGTGAAGTGCGCCCCGAAAACATGAACGCCCAAGTGCAATCTAACGCTTGGTCGCAGATTTCAAACAACGGCCATCAAATCGCACATAAGCAAGCAAATCTTGGCTGGAAGGTCGTTATCTCAACGCCAGAAGTCACCTATTTTGATTTCCCCTATGCTAGCCATCCAGATGAGCGCGGCAATCATTGGGCCTCGAGGGCAATAGACAGTTTTAAGGTGTTTAGCTTTATGCCCGATAACCTGCCCGCCCATGCCGAGCGCTGGCACAATAGCTTAAATCAGCCATTTGTGTCGGACGATAGCCACAGCCAGCTCAAACCGGGACACCGTTTTTACGGCTTGCAGGGGCATCTTTGGAGCGAAATGGTGCAATCGGACGAGCAAGCAGAATACATGTTATTCCCGCGCATGGTCGCTCTCGCCGAACGGGCATGGCATAGGGCGCCATGGGAATTAGCCTATGATTATCAAGGTAAAATCTATAGCCAGCAAACTCAACATTTTGCCAGCCAACTCAATGGCCAAGCCGAGCAAGTGCTCAAACAGGATTGGCAAATTTTCGCTGCGGTTTACGCCAATAAAGTGCAGCCTAAGTTAGCAAAAGCGGGAGTTTTCTACCGCATAGCACCGCCTGGAATACGTGTTGAACATCAGCAGTTAGTGCTCAATAGCTTATATCCCAATGCCGAGTTGGAATACCAACTCGACTCAGGACCTTGGCTAAGCTACCGCCAAGCTTTCAAGCTTAATGATGTCAAACACATCCGCGCCAGAGTCAAAGATGGCGCGCGTTACTCTCGCCCATCGACTTGGCAAAACACCCTCTAGTCGTTTCTCGCACAATGTCGGCCATCGTATGTGATGGCCGATGCGTTAATTGACTATTAATACCACTGGTCGATAGGTTAAGCATGAGCTTACATTGAGGCTTTTCAATAACAGCGCAACTCAGGCTATAATCTCGCTATTCGCGATGACACTCTCGTGATAATACTTTAATCAAGCCTAAGGATCTGCCAACCGATGACAACTGCTTCTACTAGCCCCTTTGCCGTGTTAAACCAAAGCACAGCAACCTCGTTTAATGAACAGAAAAATCTGATTAAACGGGTATTTAAAGGTAAGCCAGTGCAATGTCCTAGCTGTAAACAGACACTTAAAGTCATATTGCCTGAGCAGGCAAAGGCAAAACAAGCCGCAGGAATTTACTGTGCTAAAGGCTGCACAGATATCGAACTCGATATGGAAGCCGTCGCGGGACTCTAATCATTCCAGAGCCAACCCACACTGGAATTAGCCTCACATTGACGGCCAAGCGACGATTACAACAGTCACTGTAATTCGCCGTTATAAAGTAAATATCTTTCTAATTATCAATGAGATTATTTAAACTGATCACGGCAGTTGCTTAAGCCGCCCACGAAAATAGTGTCGATAATAGCCCACCAAATTACTGCCAATAAAGAGTACCTCCATTAACACTGCCACGGGCGATCCCACTAAGGCATTGTGAACGAGCCAAAAACTGGTTCCGACTATCATAAGCAGTCTGAGATCTTTATCCCTTTGACAGAATGCGGCGCGGGTTTGAAACAAGGTACCTATACAACTGATCACTGTCGTTACCCCATTGAAGGTCACAATGCTCATCACAAGTGCAGCAATAGAGAAACACCATAGGGCTACTTTTGAGGTGGTAAAAATACTGGTGAGATAACGCACTGTGGCTATGCCCATTAAGCCTGCGGCAGTCCATTGCTCCAGCAAACAAAAATGAATTGAAATCAAGATGCCAGACACAAAAAGGCAGGCGACTATCCGCTCCCGCGCTTTAAATTGAAACGAAATCAGATCGAAGATAATGGCTATCGCCACCAAAATTTGAGACAAAGTAAACGCAGTCAACTTATTAAGCTCCTTCGCTTTAAGCAATAATGCGCACTCAGATTGAAAGCCTTATAGACTTGAGAGCGCAACTTAAGGCGCAGCATCATGGGAATCGCGCTTTAGCGCATTAACTTAAGTTAACTGGGAGCAAAAACCATTAAAGAGAGTCTTGAAGTCGTCTACGCATACGCGACAAACTGATTGCCGTAATGCCAATATAATTAGCTAGCTGACCTTGGCTTAACCGCTCAAGCCAAAGTGGTGAATGTTCGCGTAAATACAGATAACGTTGCTCAGGTGTGTGCAGCAGTAAAAAGGCTTCCTTTTGTTCTTTATACAATAATTGCTGTTTAAGTAACCCAATTTGCACTGACTGCAGCGAAGTATCATCCAACACAGATAACGGCATTTGGATAAGTTTACAGGCGCTTAAGGCCTCTAATTGGTAACGAGCGGGAATTTGCTTAAGCCAACTGACATACAAAAAACACAGTTCACCCTCGAAATAAAACTCCTTACAGCGCTCTGTGCCCTCCTGAGTATAATGGCAAGCCCGCACGATACCATCCACAACAAAATATGCCTGTGACTGCTCATTTCCTTGGCCAAGAAGCACCTCTCCCGCCGGCACGTTCAACGCTTTAAACTGTGGTAAGTAACGTTCAACAGCGCCTTGACTAGCCCCTAACGCAAGCAAAAATTGTTGCAGTGGCTGACAAATTGGCACCTGCAATACAGCAGTCTTTTTTACGTCATCAGGTTCAATCATGCGAGCTACTCAGCGATTTATCACTAAACACTTAACCACTGCCATTCGAGTAAGGGTTCAGCACTCGCTTGCAGGCCACGGCTCAGCGTGACGTTAAATACACTTTTAGCGGGAATGCTTCCCACGCCCTTGGGCGTGCCTGTCATTACGATATCGCCCTCATCGAGACTGATAAATGCCTGTAGCTCGGACAATATGGTCTGAGGTTTGTAAATCATTAAATCGATATGCCCCTCTTGGACCAAGTTATCGTTGATACTCAAGGTGAAATGCAGCTGTGCCTCTGCATCATCAATCGCCACAAACGGACTGAATAACGCAGCACCATCGAAGGCTTTTGCTCGCTCCCAAGGTAATCCCTTAGCTTTTAACTTAGTTTGCAAATCACGTTTTGTGAGATCTAAACCGACGGCGACGCTACTGAAACGGCCATTTTGAAACATAAAACACAGCTCGGTTTCATAATGCAAGGTTTCCCCTTGATACTCAGAATGAAGCACAGTCGAAATGGCCGAATTGGGCTTTAAAAATACCACCATATCCTCGGGGATTTCGTTACCTAATTCATGGATATGCTCAACATAGTTACGCCCAATGCAGAGAATTTTTGTCGGTACGATAAGGTTTTCACCTAACACGACTGATTTCATCTTTAATCCTTTTCAAGATAGGGTTGAAATTATTTTAAATAATAAAACCAACTAGTTAACCTAAATTAAATCTAAACGTTCAATTGAACTAATCACTGTACTTATGACGAACTCTGCTACACTTAAATCAATATTTCAACGAAAACAGCGATCTAACCATTAATAAACCCATTTTACAGGGACAGTCATAGAAGAGGTTTTCGCACTATGTTAACGCTTACCATAAAACAAAAAATCATCTTTAGTTTTAGTGCAATTGGCGCGCTGCTCATCGCTGGTAGTAGCTTTTTCTACTATTCACTCTCCCAAGTACAAACCGCCTATCAAAATATTGAAACCTTAGCCGTACCCGTGCAAAAGCAGAGTAATAGCTTACAACTAGTGCTATTAAAAATGTCACGCCTTGCCACCTTGGCCCATAGTCAGCAAGACACTGCCGCCTTAACCAAAAGTCAGCAAGCATTTACCGCGCTGCAGAAGAAATATCAAAGTATCGAAAATGAGTTAATTGAGCGAGTTGCAGATCAACCTAAGATGCAAACATCCCTAAACGAAGCGCAGGCAAGATACCAAGCCTATTTGCAGCAAAGCCAAGCCATGTTTAGCGCTAAACTCGCCAATGAACAAGCAAAACGGCAGTACCTGCAACTCTTTGAGCGCTTTAACCATGCCAAGACCAACGCCAGTAATGCGATGATTGATCTCGAAACTCTTTCCATCCCCGATAATCCCACTTTACTCGAAGAAATTGTCGGCACAGGTACTCGCATTGACGACATGCTCTATACGCTAGCCAACACTATGGGGGAACTGATCCACACTCAAAGTTTGGATGTTATTCAATCGCACCAACAGGATGTCGGTATTTTACTGGGAAATCTCACCACTAACTTTACCTTTTTAAAACAACAAACTGATGGGCTTGATACCTTAGGCCTACTGCAAACATTCGAGCAAGAATATGCGATTATCAATACCTTACTCGCATCGCCTGCCGAACTTTATAAAGTGCAGGAAGCCGTAGTTGAGGCACAACGACAAGCAGAGCAACATTACCTCGATGCCGATAAAGAGTTTAATGCGAATAATCTCGCCTTAGATAAGTTAATCAACTTAGCCGACCGCCGATTTACCAGCCTGCAAACCATCGCCAGTAATGATATTCAACAGGGTCAAACCTTAGCGATTGTACTAACACTGGTATTTATCATCATGGTGAGTTTTATCTCCTTCTTCACCTCCAAGGCCATGCTCAATCCCTTGGCCTTAGTGAACGGCGCACTCGCCAGTATCGCCCGAGGGGATTTATCTAAACGCATTCATAAACGCCATAATGATGAATTTGGTGCCCTAATCGATAACATGAATACCTTGAGTGACGATCTTGCCAAGCTATTAACTAATATCAGCCAAAATGCCCATTCATTGGACAGCTCTGCCACCCAAACCAATGAGCAAGGCCAGCGCATCGCCAATGCCGCAACGGCGCAAATCGGTCGAGTCGATGAAACGAAAGCCTTGGCAGAACAGATGTTTACTAGCTCAAATCTAGTGACAGAACAGGCCAGTGAGTCGGCGAGACAAATCAGTCAAGCCTCGAAATACGGTAATCAAGTGAAGCAAATTGCCGATGATAATCGCAATAAAATTGCCGAACTGAGCGCCCGTTTAAGTAGCTCAGTTGAAGTCATGTCTCGCTTGAGCATTCAAAGCGATAATATTGGCAGCATTTTAACCACCATTAGCAGCATTGCCGAACAAACCAATTTGCTGGCACTGAACGCCGCCATTGAAGCCGCCAGAGCGGGGGAACATGGTCGTGGTTTTGCCGTCGTGGCCGATGAAGTGCGATCACTTGCCTCACGCACCCAAGCCGCCACCGCCGAAATTCAAACCATGATCACGGCCCTGCAAAAAGAAACGTCCACGGCAGCCGATGCGATTACTACGGGGCAAAATCAAGCAAATGAGTGTGTCGGACAAAGCCAAACTCTGCAGGATGCTATCGCTCACATAGAAAGCACCTTACATACCCTCAATAAAATGAGTCTAGAGATCACCCACGCCGCCCACGAGCAGTTAGATTACAGCCAGCGGATTGAGTCGAGCATGAGTGAGGCGGCACAATCTGCAGACCAAAATGCCAATGAAGCTATGGACATGGCCAAACGCAGCAACGAAGTCACTCTGCTTGCCCATTCACTCACCAGCTCAGTGGAGCGGTTTAAACTGTAGAGGTGATGGGACCTAGAATCTAGGCATATTCCATCAGGAATTCATCGAGCTGTTCGTTGGCAATTTCAATCTCGTCACCTTCGAACTGGGCGATATGAAACATGCCCTCACCTTCGTTAGTCACAGGGATATTACTTATTCCTATGATAATACCGTCGGTTGGCGCGCGAATGGCCACACTGTCACCGCCGTGGGGGCTGACGATATGGGCAATGATATAACCCTTAGTCACCCGCTGGCCAAGTTTAAGCTTCATATTCACTAAACCATCGGATTCACTGCGCACCCAATAACTGCGAATAGCACTGACACTCGCGCCTTTGTTACTCACTCGCCCTTTAAGCATATCTAAACTGCGCATCACATTGAGCACACCTTTGAGGCCAGATTTTATCGACAACTCGCTAAAACGTAACGCCTCTCCAGCCTCATATAAAATGCAAGGAATGCCCTGTTGATTAGCATAACCTCGCATAGAAACACTGCGCGCTTTAGAATGCATAATAAGCGGTGCACCAAAGGCATTCGCCATGGCGAGCATAGTCTCATCATTAGTATCACAGCGAATTTGCGGCAAATTATCCCTATGGACGGCCCCAGTATGTAAATCAATCACATGGGTTGCATGAACTAATAACTGAGTGGCAAACAGATTAGCTAAACGGCTTGCGAGGGCCCCTTTGCTAGAACCAGGAAAGCAACGATTTAAATCACGACGATCGGGTAAATAACGGGATTGCTGAATAAAACCAAACACATTCACTATTGGCACCACAATTAACGTGCCCGTCAGATTCTTGGGATTTACTCTGGCTAATAAACGCCGACAAATTTCGATACCATTGAGTTCATCCCCATGAATGGCGGCACAAACCAGTAAAGTCGGGCCAGGTTTGGCTCCGTGAAACACTTCCACATGAATATCGAGTTGCGTATCGGTATACAACTTAGCGGCTGGCAGCTTGATCCCTAATTGCGTTCCGGCTGTGACTCGTTTTCCCGCTAATTCAAATGCTTCACGTCTTTTTACCATGGCAACTCCCTTGTTCTATCAAATGTTATCCCGCGCGGTTGGCTCATGTTTACCGCATTTTTGCCAAAATGATCCGCTATTACATATCAGCCTACTTTAAAGACTAAAGTGGGATTTTAAACGAATTATTGCGGCTCAAATTGGTTCAGCCAAGATTTTAAAATCTGCAGTAACACAGGCCTATCTTCAGCACTCACGCCCGCGAACAACGCACTTTGACATTGAATATGCTGAGGTAATGCCTTATCAATGCGCGACTTACCCTCAGCAGTTAACGAGACATGGACAGCGCGGCGATCTTCCTTACTGTGCTCCCGCTCAATCAGCCCCTTATTTTCGAGTCTGTCTAAACGACTGGTCATAGCGCCAGAACTTAGCATCATGCTCTGATAAAGTTGCGAAGGCGAGAGTGTGAACGGCTCTCCCGAGCGCCTTAACGTCGCGAGCACATCGAACTCCCCCTGACCTAAGCCAAATTCGGCGTGGCATTGCAGCAGTACCACTTCGATATATTTCGTTAAACGAGCGATTCGCCCGAGCACAGCCATAGGGATCAAATCCTCAGTCACCCCTTGCTGTTGCCACTGTTCAACAATTCTATCGAGGCCATCTTCTTTAGTATTCGAATCCACTTTCTTTTTATCCGTAGAACTCGCGTTAGTATCCGCAGGACTGGCATTAGTTAGCGTCATTTTAGCTGTCATAGGTTTATCTCAATATAAAGATTCTTTACATCATCCTTTACATCTTAGTCATTTTCTCGCAGAATTAAAATATCTTTATATCAAGATACATCCGAAAGAGATTCTTTTTGAATTGTAGTGATGTGGTTTCAACCTACTGTTGTTGAAAGGAAATCATCATGAGTATGCTAAATGCTGCTACAAATCACTTTTTCAGCAAATCAAACTCAGCTTATTTTTGGAGACAGTCCATGCGATCCCCCCTGACAGAGAAAGTGAATTTATTGCTGCTCGGACTCGCGTTCATCCTTATTGGTCTAAATCTACGGCCCATTCTCGCCTCCGTTGGGCCTTTACTGCCCAGCATACAAAAGGATATCAGTTTAAGTTTTACCTTAGCGTCTATGCTGACATTGCTGCCCGTGCTCGCCATGGGACTGGGTTGTTTTGCAGGCTTTAGTGTCGCCAAACGCTTAGGATTCAATACCGTAATGACAGGATCATTGCTACTGCTTATCGCCGCTACTGCAATGCGCTTCTGGGCGATAGATGCCAATTGGCTTATCTGCTCGGCATTACTGGCAGGGGTCGCAATCGCCCTCATTCAAACCATAATGCCCGCCATGATTAAGCTTAATTTCGGTGAACGGGTGCCCTTAATGATGGGACTTTACGTCACCGCCATTATGGGCGGCGCCGCATTAGCGGCGAGCAGTGCGCCTTTTATCGGGATGAACTTAGGTTGGCGCGCGGGTCTAGGTCATTGGACTTGGCTAGGCATATTCGCACTCGTGCTGTGGCTCCTGATTAAACATAAAGCTGCACTACCGAGCCAAGCAAAAGAGCAAGCTTTGCAGCTTAACTTTTGGCGTTTTCGTCGCAGTTGGCTATTGGCGATATTTTTTGCATTAGGTACAAGTTGTTATGTCTGCGTACTTGCATGGTTAGCCCCCTACGCGGTCGAGTTAGGTTATAGCCAAACACAATCGGGATTAGTGTTAGGTTTCTTAACCAGTATGGAAGTGATCGCGGGCTTAGTGTTTCCTTGGCTTGCCAGCAAGTCAACGGACAGACGCGCTATTATTGCCCTACTGTGCTTACTGCAACTCATCGGCTTTATGGGACTCGCACTCGCCCCTCAAGTGTCGCTATTTTTATGGGCGGGACTGGCGGGATTAGGCATAGGCGGGATTTTTCCACTCGGATTAATTGTGACTATGGATCATCAACAAAATCCGATGTTAGCGGGTAAATTAACCGCCTTTGTACAAGGTGTGGGTTATACCATTGCCGCCATTTCGCCTTGGATTGCTGGATTGATCCGCGATAATTTCAATAGCTTTAACAGTGCATGGTTGTTGCTCGGGGGCTTAAGTCTGATGGCGTGGATATTATCTTGGCAATTTAATCCGCAGGGTTATGCACGCCAATATCAAGTCACCCGCTGCGTATCTTAACTCTCTCATTCAAAATAAAAAAACCGCCATGTCGATTAACGAGCATGGCGGTTTTTTATAGTGTGCGGCTCGATAAATCGAGCCCACACTAGGTTCAACTTAAGACTTTTTAACGAAGCACGTCAGAATCACAATACGAGTGCCGTTAACACGGCCTTCGATATGCTCTGGGTTGTTGGTCAAAGCAATGTTACGCACAGCTGTGCCGCGCTTAGCCACAAAGCTAGTGCCTTTCACGTTTAAGTCTTTGATGATAACGACAGTATCGCCAGCGTTGAGCACGGCACCATTACTGTCTAACGTTGGCGTCGCATCGTCACCTGCTGCGGCCACTTCGGCATCACCCCACGCTTTTACATCGTCTTCAAGATAAAGCATATCCAGTAAATCTTGCGCCCAGCTTTCGCCATTTAAGCGCTTAAGCATACGATATGACATCACTTGAACTGCCGGTACAGGACTCCACATGCTGTCATTCAGACAACGCCAGTGGTTCATGTCCATGGTATCCGGTGCCGCAATTTGGCCACTGCAGGTTTCACAAATCATGATCTCATTGTCACGGCCATCGGAGGCTGGCAGATCATAAATAGAGAGTTCAAGCTCGCTGCCACACAGTTCACACTTGCCGCCACAGCGACTTAGCAATTCATTTTCAGTCATTTTTCTGTTCTATATGCCTAGTAAAACGCGGATTATGCCATAAACTGGCATTTTTCGGCAGGGGGCTGAGGCAATATAACCCTATTTTTTATGAGCTATATATGCCTAGTCCACACAGCCTTAGTGATTAGTCTTTAAAATTCATAGGCTAAACTCAAACGAACATCACGCCCAGCTGCGGGGATCCCATCGGAGAGAAACGGCACCACTTGCAGATCCGTAAGATTTTTTACCATCAAACGCACACTTAATCCCTTTAAGATGGCTTGAGGTTCATAGGCGAGATACACATTCTGTAGGAAGTAATTTTCGCTTGGCGACTCGGCATTAAAGATATCACCGTGGGGAACATTGGTTTGCGCATCATACCAAGCGCCCTGCCAAGCGATAGAAATGTCATCTGTGATATACATGCCTAAACGCAGACGAATATCGAGCGGGGCTATGTTAGCTAAATATTCATCGTCATCTTGGCTATCTCTGAGTGACCCATTGTGCTGTCCTTGCAGCCATGAAACCGCAAGATCACTGAACACATCTTGATAGCGATATTGGGCTTCAAAATCGGCACCGTAAATATGGTAACCATCAAGATTTGTATAACCACTTTGAATTAACTGGGTTTTATCAGACTTAGCTCCGCGGCGCTGGGCAATATCATCACGACCTAAATTGGCAAACAGGGTGATTTGCGTCGACAAAGCATCCTCATTGGCAAGTACATGCTGATGCTGCGTCATTAGGCCTAATTTGAAGGCATGTAAGCGTTCGACATCAATGTCGCGACTCGTGCCGGTAATGCTGGCTTTAGCGTATTGCACGGCATAAATCTCATCCACCACAGGGGCTTGCAAGCTATAAGCGTAATCAAAGTTTAACCGAGCGTGATTTGTCAGTTGATAATCTATGCCTAATCTGGGTGAGAACCCCGAATGATGGGTTGAGCTATAGTCATGGCCCGCAGCAATATCATTGTAATCTGGTGCAATATTTGGTCGACCTATGCTGTAGATAAAGTCATATCGCAGCGAGGGAGTCACAGTTAAGTCATTAGTAAGATGAATTGCATCGCGAATATAGGCAGCATAGGTATCTTGACGGCCTTCAGGTTGGTAGTAAGGTGTGTACCAGCCAAAGTTTTTCTCGGGATTTGTTTCATAACTTTTGTTAAACACGAGCGAAGTGCGGTCGAGACTACGGTACTGTAATCCTGTGGTGATCTCATGGTCACCAATCAAGCTCAAGTTGTTAATATCAATGTAGTCACGTTTATAGTCTAGCCAAGATTCGTGACCGAAGTTGCCTACGGAAACCGTCATTTTCTCCCACGCGATATCGGGTCTTACCCAGTGGCGTGCATTCGCCGAATGGGAAATCACCACTTGGGTATCGATCAGGGGATTACTCGGCGAATAGCGATAATTTGCCGACCAAGTGTTGTCTTCATAGGTGTTGTAGGCGGTTGTGGCATACAGAGCCTGCTCGTAGGAACCGTACTTTTTAATGTTGTAGTCCGAAATTGCAGGCATAGGGCCACGGCGGTTAGCCCAAGGTTTGCGGCCCTCATCAAGATAATGGGTCACGCTCAAGGCTAATTGGTGATCGCCCTGCGCGTAATCCATCTTACCTAGGTAGTTATTTTGCTCATAACCTGAATATTCAAACTCTTCACCATTGGCTAAAGTGACATCCCCCGCATCGCGACGCGTAAGATGCAGCAAGCCAGATAGATGTGAATTCACGCGGCCATAAACTGTCCCCGTATAACCCATAGCGTCATTATTGCTGGCGTAGCTGGTTTTGACTCGCGCGCCAAGGGATTGATCATATTTAAGAAAATCATCAGCCGATTTAGTGACCACATACATGGCACCACCAAAACCGCCATTGCCCGAGCGCACATCATGGGCGCCTTTGATCACTTCCACTCGTTTGATGAGGTCAGGATCGAGGAAAAATGAGCCGTAGCGATACTGCTCAAATCCCACCGGAGCATTATCCACATAAACGTTAAAATCTTCAGTCTCGCCAAAGCCCCAAATATTAATCCGCTCACCGCCGCTGCGGGTACCGCCATCGATATGCGCCCCCGCCATATCATCGATCACTTCGGCGAAAGTTGTCGCCTGCATCTCCTCGATTTGATCCATGGAAATAATCGCTTCACCGGGTTTAGCGACTGTGATAGCCCTGCGATATTGCTGCCCATGAACCTGCAGGATCTCAATCGGCTCAACCTTAGGCTCGCCCAATACCTCAGCGGCGTACAACGGCATTGAGGGCAATATACATAATCCCATAAGCGACAGATTTCTATTCGCTTTCCACTTATCACATTTAGGCAGGCAACCCATTCAACGTCATCCTATTAACAAACCAATCTAAAAATAGGGCGGCATTATAGGCACTAACGAACAAGATAAGAATAGTTCTCACTTAGCTTTACGTGTAAATAACCGACTTATTGAAAACAAGGTAGAAGCGGCACAATGCAAAAATTTAAGTGAAGATCTTGCCGAAGGATGGCAGTATTGGCACCCAACTTGACAGTCTTAACTATCGTGTTTTAACTATCGTGAGAAGAACGGGCAGGCGATACGGAAGGATATGTCAGCAACTCACCTTGCTCCTCAATCGGCATTAATACTGCTTGTGCTCGGTTTATCTGCATTAATAAGGTTCCCTGATAATGGCCACTCTAACAACTAAAATCCCCATCGCGACTGGTGCAACGTTCAGCGCGGCGAGCCTGCAATTTTTAAATCAACTGGCACAAAACAACTCCCGCGACTGGTTTAAAGCCCATCAGGCGGAATACGAAGAAACAGTGCGAACGCCTGCACTGCAGTTTATCGAGCAAATGCAGCCCAGTATCCTCGCCCTCTCGCCTAGGCTCACTGCCGTACCAAAAAAAGTCGGCGGCAGCTTGATGCGTCCCCAGCGAGACAGCCGTTTTAGCAAAGATAAAACGCCCTATAAAACCAATGTCGGCATTCAATTTCGGCATTTTCAAGGTAAAGACGTACATGCCCCGGGACTGTATCTACATATTGCCGAAGATGGCTGTTTTATTGCAGCAGGGATTTGGCACCCAGAATCAAAAGCCTTAAATGCCATTCGCACTTGTATTGATGAGAACCCTAACGGCTATAAAAAGGCGCTACAGACCTTACAAGGTCATGGATTTAATATGGATGGCGACAGCTTAACTAGACCACCAAAGGGATTTGATAAAAACCACCCTATGCTGGCAGAGCTAAAACGAAAAGATTTTATCGCAGTTAAAAATATCGCCTTTGAGGAACTCTGCCGCCCAGATACAGCCAGTTTTTGTGCCGAGCAGTTTGCATACAGCACTCAACTGATGGCCTATCTGTGTTTTGCGCTAGACTTGGACTTTTAGAAATAGACTTTTAAAAATAAACTTTTAAAAAATAGATTTCTAAAAAATCATGGCCTAGGCAAAAACCTAGGCCAATCAAACTATGTCATTTGCAGTTATGCCGTCTGATTAGCACTCAAACTACGTAAATAGTCTTGCAATACAACAAATGCATTGTCTAACAACTCATATTCGCCCGCCTTGCCTAACACTCTAATCCCTTGTAATTGCAGCACTAAAAAAGCAGCAACTTGATGTGGTTGCACATGGGCTAATAGCTCTCCACGCGCTTGGCAAACTTGTAACACTTGGGTGAATGAGGTCTGTAATCGACAAAATAATCGCTGACATTCCTGCAGCACACTTTCATCGTTAAGGCTCTTTTCGAGCACGGCATTTTGCATAAAACAGCCGTACTTTTGCTCCCGCTGCAAAGCAACAAAGCGCGCTAAATAAGCTTCTATTTCAGCCAAGCCCGCTTTTTCATGCAGCAAAGTATCTGAAGCGCCAAAAGAGTAATGATCAAGGTAAAAACGGAGGCACTCGCGGTAAAGATTCTGCTTGTCGCCGAAACTGTTATAGAGACTAAATCGATTAATGCCTAAATGGCCGACGAGATCGGAAATCGAGGTTTCGGCAAAGCCCTTTTGCCAAAAAAGCTCCATCGCCAATATGAGTTTTTCTTGCCGATCAAAATTACAACTCCGTGCCATAGCCTGCGACCTAATCTCTTGAATACGCGTTCACGATCAGCTTCACCATTCCTCTTTACTACAGAAAGTTGAGGGGTAAATCATTCTTGACTGTTCGTTTAGATATAGCGTAAATTCTAACCTAACCGAACGTTCAGAAAAAGCCTTATGTGCCCGAATCGAGCATAAAGCACTGATAAAACTACAGGACTTTAGATGAAACTCTACGAATTAGCTCCGACTCCCAGCGCACGCCGCGTCAGTATTTTTCTTGCGGAAAAAGGCATAGAAGTGCCAAGAGTGAACGTCGATATCCGTGGAGGAGAAAATTTAAGCGCCGAGTTTAAAGCCAAAAGTGTAAATGGCCGCATTCCACTGCTCGAACTCGATGATGGCAGCTACCTGTGTGAATCTGTTGCCATTTGCCGCTATTTAGACGAAATCCACCCGAGTAAGCGTTCACTGTTTGGTAATACACCGCTTGAGCGCGCCAAAGTAGAAATGTGGCAACGCATCATAGAGTTACAAGGATTAATGGTCGGGTTTCAAGCCTTTCGTAATTTAAGCGGTGTCTATAAAGACAGGGAAAATTGTGTCGAGTCTTGGGGCGCAGAATCACGCCAAAGGGGCATTGACTTCCTACCAACCTTAGACCAACAATTGAGCAAGTCACCCTTTGTGGCAGGCGATGCATTCAGTATTGCCGATATTTCGGCTTACGTTTTTATCAGTTTTATTAAAAATTTAGACATCGAAGTGACTGATAACTTGCCGCATCTCAAGGCTTGGTTCAACACTATGGCGCAGCGTCCTGCCATAGTATCGTTAACCCCTAAAAAATAGCGGCGCTAATGCCTGATGATGAATATTCATGGGCACTAAAGTGAGTAGCTATAAGCGTTATAACCTAAAGGAATCATCATGATAGATTTATACACAGCCGCGACCCCTAACGGTTTTAAAATTTCCATCGCACTGGAAGAAATGGGACTTGAATATCGCGTCCATAAATTAGATTTCAGCACCAGTGAGCAAAAACAGCCAGAGTTTATCGCCATCAATCCCAATGGTCGCATTCCCGCCATTATCGACCGCGATAACGAGGATTTTGTGGTATTCGAATCGGGTGCGATTCTGCTGTATCTCGCCGAAAAAACAGGTAAATTCCTGCCAGCCGACCCGAAAAAGCGCTCACAGGTGATCCAATGGTTAATGTTCCAAATGAGCGGCGTCGGCCCCATGATGGGACAAGCCAACGTATTCTTTAGGTACTTCCCTGAAAAAATCCCCGCAGCCATTGACAGGTATCAAAAAGAAGGTCGACGTTTATTCGAGGTTATGAATACTCAACTAGCTACAAATCAATACCTTGCTGGTGACGAATACACGATTGCCGACATCGCAACTTGGCCTTGGGTGCGGATCCACGAGTGGAGCGGCATCAATATGGAAGGTCTGACACATTTGCAACGTTGGTTAGATGAGTTAGCACTCAGACCCGCGTGCCAAAAAGGCATAGTCACGCCACCACCGGTGGAAATGAGTGATGAAGAACGGGCTAAGCAAATCCAAAAGATGGTGACGAAATAATCACCTTCCAAGCGGTAATTGAGTGATAGTCTGCAAATAACCCTTTGGTACTGAATGCACTATAAGTCTCAGTGACTCAACCACAAAAAGCCCCGCAAGTTGATGCGACTTTGGGGCTTTTTTTCTGCCTGTTATCGGGCAAAACTGCTACACTCTGCGCCACTTATTTTTCCCCTCTGTTACAGTTATGCCTCCTACATAAGGCGCAGCCACAGAGAGCATAATTCAGGCTAAATTTATGGGTAATCCAAGCAGCTTCTCTTCCGGTATGGCATCTAACTCAGTCACATCATCAGCTTTAAATGTTCAGGCGAACACTCCTACGCAAAAACGTGCACTCAGTTACGCCAGTACAATTAAGCAATTATTCGATGAAATTCAAAGCAGTAAAATGCCCGCCGACCGTATTCTGGCCAACTACTTTAGAGAACATAAAAAACACGGCTCGAAGGACCGTAAAGTCATTCGTGAATCCTTATTTAGTCTGTTCCGCTGGTGGGGGTGGTTTCAGCGATTAGGCGATCAGCAAGAATCTGCCGTTTATTTTGCCAGCCTAAGCGCCAGTGCCCTATTGGAAGCCCATGCTTGGCAAGATATCGCCAACGCTTGGCATGAGTTATCGCAATCGCCCATCGATTATCAGCAAGCTCAAGCACTTGCCGTTGAAAGTCTCGACGACAAACTCACGCTAATGCAGCATTTATTTCCCGCGACTGAGTTTAAACCACAGGATTTATTACCCGACTGGTTCTGGCAAGTGTGCCCTGTAGATACGGCGCAGCAAACGCAATTAATTAATGCTATGTCTAGTCGCCCACCGATTTGGGGACGCGCGCAAGGGATCACTAGCCAAGATGCGGCGGCGCAGCTGCAAGCGATAGGTATCGATGCTAGTTATGGTCATTACTTTAACGATGCGATTAACCTTGGCAATAAGAGTATGAATCTTAATGAAATCGCCCTGTATATAGACGGTAACATCGAGATCCAAGATTTGGCTTCACAGGTCATAGGGCAAATTTGCGCGCCAGAACCCGATGCCCATTGGTGGGATGCCTGCAGTGGTGCCGGCGGTAAAACCCTGCAACTGCGGTCTTTGATGCTGACCAAGGCTGCTGATACTCAAACACCCTCTACGGGCAGCATTATATCGTCAGATATTCGCTCCAATGCCCTAGAAGAACTCACTAAACGCGCCCAAAGAGCTCACTTTAACGGTATTAGCGTTGCCCGTTGGAAGAGCGATGCCCTGCCGGTATCTGCGGATCATTTCGATGGTGTGTTAGTCGATGCCCCGTGCAGTTGTACTGGCACTTGGCGACGTAATCCTGATATGCGTTGGTTGGATGGTGTTGAAGCCGTGGCCGATAAAGCCGCGTTACAGCTCGATATTTTAAGCCGCAGTAGCCGCGCAGTTAAAGCGGGCGGCGTACTCGTTTACGCCACGTGTTCCTTGTCGCCGCTCGAGAACCAAGACGTGGTGACGGCGTTTTTACAGCAACATCCAGAGTTCATGCTCACGCCAATACGCAATCCTTTTACGGGTGAACAAACAGAAATGTTGACCGTATGGCCCTTTGAAGCGAATAGTGATGGTATGTTTGTCGCGCGTATGCTGCGCAACAAGTAACACTAACTCATTATTTTGTATCAAAACTTGGCGCCTTTCATTCTGGGCGCCAGTTTCAATCATATAATATAATTTCCGATGATAATTACACTTATCCTTTAATTATCATAAGGATAATCCACATATTCCCCATTGAAATCTCAGATACGGCCATTTCAGTGGCAAGATATAGCCTTTGGACAAAACTTTTCACCATCAGTGATGAAATATTTCGCTTTAGCTTCATCTCACCTTTGGGTAAAAAGATCGGGTGCTGCGAATGGCACAGGTATTTTTGGAATTTTGACCATGTCACACTCCTATGAATTTGACGACGATGATGCGCCATGGGGCGATAACGTCAAAGGTAAGCAAAAGAATAAACGCGTGAAACAGCGCCGCAGAGATACTAAGCGACGTTACTCGGACGATAATACAGAGGTGGATTTCTACCAAAATAAATCGAAGTAACTAAATCTAAGTACCCTTGCTCTCACGGGTTTGTTTTACAAATTCGTTCTGTGCTAAACCTGCCAAATCTGAGCAAGTTGGATAATATCCAACTTGCTACTCAACCCCGTTATCCCCTATCAAATACTTAATCACTCCAGTGTAAAATCAATGGGCTTAATTGCTTATTTGCCCTATGCTTTTTGGGCTATAACTCCCAAATCATTGGACTTACACTGAAATTTAAGGATGAACGCCATGGAAAAACAGCGCCCCGACTTTATTTATCCCCAAGGCAGTATGTTGATGCACTCGCCCTTAGTGCTAAATAAAGCCGATATGTACGGTTTTTTTCTTAAGGGGAAACAGGAAAACCTGCAACGCTCTATCGATAAAACCCTGAATCAAGTTGCCGGTAGCGCAATGTATTTTAAGGTGCTGTCTCCCTACGTACTGACAACCTTCACTCAAATTGAAAAAGCATATTCCGCTTATCCAGAGGACAGAGCTAAGGGCTGGATCCAAGAAACGGACATCATCACTTGGGTCATGGTCGGGCGCCAAGATAGCAGCGACAGTAAACAAATCAGCCAAGTGTATTTTCAGCCGCTACACATTTGGGTGAACGATGCCATGGCCTTAATTAATGGCAGAGAACTCTTTGGTTATCCTAAGTATTTATGTGAATACACTATGCCAGCGGTTGGCGAGCCTCTGACGCGATTATCCCTTGAGACCAAAAGTTTTTTACATTTCTCACCCGAAACCGAACTTGCCCTGCATCCATTAATTGAAGTGAATTGCAATGCCAAACCCGAGGCACAGCTCTCAACCCTTGAAGCGATAACCCAAACTTGGCAACTCTTTAAAGAACAAACCGATTTTATTCCAGAACTTGACCAGCTTGGCGAAGAGCAGCTATTTCATCTGTTATTTAAACCCGCTATCGATCAAGTATTTCTAAAACAGTTCCCCGACTCGTCAGGGCAAAAAGCCATTTATCAAGCCATCGTTGCCGCGCCAGCCCAAGTGAATAAAGTGCACAGTGTTGCCCTGCTAAAAAATGATTTTGTCGCGACCATTTTTGATAATGCCAGCTTCCCGTTAAAAGATACGCTCGGGGTCGAGATTGGTGAGCAGCACGTTTTACTCCCTTACCATGTGAACTTCGATTTTGAAGTGCCGCCCGGCGAGGTATTAGTCGATAACTCCGAAATCAAAAAACAGAAAATAGCCATTCTCGGTGGAGGTGTCGCGGCAATGACAGCAGCCTGTTATCTAACCGATAAACCCGGCTGGCAGAATCAATATGAGATTGATGTCTATCAACTCGGCTGGCGTATCGGTGGTAAAGGGGCAAGTGGCCGCAATGCCGCTATGGGGCAACGCATCGAAGAACATGGTTTACACATCTGGTTTGGTTTCTATCAAAACGCGTTTGCCTTAATGCGCAAAGCGTATGAGGAATTGGATAGGCCAGCAAACGCGCCGCTTGCGACTTTTTTTGATGCCTTTAAACCCCATAACTTCATCGTCTTACAGGAAGAAGTTGATGGCCGTTCTGTAAGTTGGCCAATCACTTTCCCAATGTTACCAGGCATCCCAGGTGATGGCACCGAAACCCTCACCTTCTGGAAAGTCGTTAAAGTCGCCTTTGCGTGGATCAAAGAATGGCTCAAAGACATGGATGACCTGCTCGATGCAGATGAAAATGCCATGGGAACACCTAAAAACTGGCTCGATAGCAGCTGGTTTGAACGCTTAAAAGATAAGTTAGAGGATTCGGTCGAAGATGCCAAAGAATCACTCGACGCGCTCGGTGATAAGCTTGAATGCCATTTTAATCAAATGATTGGCCGCGAGTGCGATGAGCATGTACACAGTGAAAGTGACGATGGTTTTGTAGAATCGGCCGTCGATGCCCTGCATCAAAGACTCGTGAAACGTTTTAGCGGACATTTAGATAATAATGACGAACTGCGCCACTTATATATAGCCGCCGATCTGGGGCTCACGATCCTCAAGGGCATGTTTGCCGACGATGTGTTTGAGAAAGGCTTTGACGCCATCAATGGTTATGATTATCGCGAATGGTTAACCAAACACGGCGCCAGCCTTAAGTACACAGTCGACAGTGCGCTAGTGCGCGGTTTTTACGACTTAGTGTTTGCCTATGAGAAAGGCAACTTCGACAAACCTAATGTCGAAGCGGGCACAATTATCCGCGCTATGCTGCGTATTGCCCTGTGCTATCAAGGTGGCGTGATGTGGAAAATGCAGGCCGGAATGGGTGATGTGGTCTTTACGCCTTTCTACGAAGTACTCAAACGCCGCGGAGTCAATTTCCACTACTTCAATCGAGTTGATAATCTCGAATGCCGTAATCAAAGTATTCAAGCGATTGAGATCACTGAGCAAGTAGCTCTGGCGCCGACTGTCACAAACTACGATCCCTTGGTCGATGTTAAAGGTCTCGCCTGCTGGCCGAGTACGCCCAATTATGAGCAACTTGAGCCTGAACAAGCTGCGCTGCTCAAAGCCCATAATATCAATCTTGAACACTTCTGGAGCGATTGGGACAGCGTATATGAAACGCACTTTGGGAAAGCCCTACCGAAAAAGCGCTTAGTCAAAGGTGTGGATTTCGACAAAGTCATCTTCGGTCTTTCCATAGGTTCTGTGCCCCATGTGGCGAGTGAAGTCATGGCACAAAGCCCAGCCCTCAAGCTTTGCGTTGATAAGGTGCAAACTGTCGCCACTCAAGCCTATCAACTGTGGATGAACCAAGATCTGAATGGGATAGGCTGGCCTAATTACTCTGAAGATGGCGAGGAACCCGTATTATCGGGCTTCACCGAACCCTTCGATACTTGGGCATCAATGAACCAACTGCTAGACAAAGAAGATTGGCGCGGCTTAGAACCTAAAAATGCCAGTTACTTTTGCTCGGCATTGCCTGTCGAGGCCTATCCACCAAGCTCGGATGTAGATTTCCAACAACGGAAAACCTTAGAAGCAAAAGCGGGTGCTATCCATCAACTCAATACCGAAATCCATAAACTTTGGCAAAATGTCGGTGATAGCTTCCCTTGGGAATGGTTACACGATGAACATGACCGTCAAGGTGTTGCCCGTTTCGATAGCCAATATTGGCGCGCAAATGTAGACCCATCCGAGCGTTATGTCTTATCGGTTAAAGACAGCTCGCAGTATCGCATCACGACGGATGGCACAGGGATAGATAACCTGTATATGACGGGCGATTGGATAAAGACAGGCCTTAATGCGGGCTGCGTCGAAGCGGCGACGATGGCGGGAATGCACACTTCAAAAGCGATATCGGGTCATCCTGCGGTGATTAAGGGCGAAAAAGACTTCTAAGCTCGTCCTTAAATCTAGCTAAGTCGCAAACTTGGACACTGCTGAGTCCAAGCAAAATGAAGCTAATAAATCTAAGATAAAAACATAAACGGCGCAGATAAATTCTACGCCGTTTATGTTTTCTAATGTTCTACTAAAACGATTATTTTAACTTTTTCAATAGCTAGCTTAAATGTAGCCTCACATCGACACCGCGAGTATCTGCATACTCTTGACGACGCTTATCCATACGCGATTGATATAAGTGAGTGTCAGCAGAACGCAACCACTCATGGGGATCTGCGACCTCAGTGTTTAACGACATCCCAAAACTACACTGGCACTCTTTAAAACCATGGCTTGCTAATTCTTCACCTAAGCCACTCAAAGCACTCTGTAATAACTGGATACCAGCAGAAGGCGTCACAATCACAAACTCGTCACCACTAATACGATAAACCTTCATGTGCGCTAAGTCTGTTGCTTGCAATAACTGCACTATCAACAGCAATAATCTATCGCCTTCTTGATGGCCGAGTGTTTCATTGACACTTTTCAGACTATCGATATTCAATAGTGCTAACGCCATCGGTTGCACGACTTTATCGGCAAATCCTAATTGTGAGTTCATATATTCGTCAAAGGCATAACGATTACCGACTCGCGTTAATCCATCTAAACGTGCCTTTTCCCATGCAATCGCTAACTCTTCAATATGCGCCTTACGTTCCTCAGCAAGTAATTTCAGCTTATTCGCTAACGCTAAGGACAGTAATAACGCATCAGCCGTACCGCCCATCAGAGTCGCAAGCTCTGCATGTTCAATGAAATCAGGAGTGAGCCCCATATTTCCGGGTAAAATAATCACCGCAGGCAACAGCAAGCAAGTAAAGGCAAGAATAAAATAACGCGCAGGAGCAAAGCCTTTCATCAAGCACACATTACCGCAGGTAATCGCTAAAGCAATCCATAGCATAATCAGTACAGAGGCAATAATTGCCGTATAGGATAACAACCAAATACTGGTCGGCAGAGCCACAATACAGGCAAACATTAAATACTGACTAAGACGCCACAGCCGCGGAGAGTAACTAGGCAACTGCAGGAAGTGCTTGTAAAACATGATATTAAAAATAGGCAAACTGATGAAAAACAGATGATGCAACTCAAGGTAATGGAAATTAAATAAGTGTGCGGGCAAATGGAAAGTCAGTGCCCAGCCACCAAAATAAGCAAATACGTAAAGGCCATAGTAGAGAAAGGCTTTATCAAGAATAGAGATATAAATCAAAATATTATATAAGGCGATAAACAATAATCCGCCTAAACACAGCAGCACTGCCATTGCGAGACGGTCAGACATAAGTTGATGATCCGCCACACTTTGCAAAGCTATCTCAGGGGGAGATGAGTAATAACGACTACTCAGCTTCACCACCAGCCAATAATCCGTGCCCATATTCAAGGTGACCTTACGACCATAATCGAATAAAAACTGGTATGGAGCAGTGTAGCCACTGTGGGCATGTTGTACGCTGCCGTCACTGCCGAGTATCCAATAATCTACGGATTCAATAATCGAATTACTTGCATCCACTACCCAGTTTGATTGACGTTGATTGACCATCACAGGTGTAATCATCCAATAATCGCCACCGGTTAAGCTGACCGAACTAGCTTCGTCGAGTTGTCCCATCCAATGGGGCACGGTTTCAAACCGCTCAGGAGGCTGTTGATCCGCTTTAGCATGGAACAAATACGGGGAGTCCAACGCAATTTCAGCGCTTAATACAGAGGGACTTAATGTCCACAAGAAAAGTAAAAAACACCAAAATAGAGTTTGTTTAAGTTTGTTCATCGGCTTATTTAGTTAAAGGGCCATAGATCATTTTTACAGCTATGAAGAAAATGCTAATGCTGTCAATCTTAGTCGATAGTTGGATTTGTAGGTTAACTTTATGGCTACATTTAGTTTTTTACAATCAGTTAGGCTAAATTAGTCGGATATACCATGCCTTATGATGCTATTTTAGTCTCAAAGTCCAAACTGCGGTATGAAATTCAAGATACACCTTAATACTGACTTATTTTTGCTGGGATCCTATGCAGCCTCTATTGATGATTTTAGCCGCACAACTACTGATTGCCAGCGGTAACCTATTGGTTAAGTTGCTTGAAACCAATGCGCCTGTTTTTCAACTGGTACTCTACAGGCAATTATTTGCCACCCTGCTTGTACTGCCTTTTGTGTGGCACTTACAGGGTAATCTTAAACTGAGTCCTTTTTACAAAGTGCATCTCGCCCGCGCGCTATTGATTGGACTGGGCAACGCCATTTTTATGCTCGCTATTCTGCATCTTCCGCTCGCAACAGTAACAGCGGTGATTTATACCTCACCCTTGTTACTGCTAGTACTATCGGCCATTTTTTTAAATGAACGAATTGGTTATCGACGCACAGTCGCAGGTCTTATCGGCTTTAGCGGTATTTTACTTATCAGTCAACCAACAGAATTTAACCTGTATATAGGTTTAGCCTTTTTCGGTGCCATGACATCAGCGTTGAATAGTTTGATTTTAAAGGCCTATTCGACCCATGAACATCCTTTTTCCATGCTCTTTTGGTCTAATGCCTTTGCGATGATATTTCTGATACCTGCGACCTTGTACGAAGGCGCCGAATTTAGTTTACCAGTGGCGCAAGTGGGGCTGACTTTGGGACTATTTTACATTGCCATGACCTATCTCATCATCCATGCCTATCGACGTGCCGATGCGAGCCAAATGGCACCAGTAGAATATACAGGATTGATTTTTGCAGCCTTGTTAGGCTGGTGGATACTCGATGAAGAACTCAGCCTAGTGATTTTAATCGGTATTGGATTGGTCATTTTCTCATCCATATTGCCAAGCTACAGTGAGCTAAAGGCAAAATGGAAAAGCCGGCGAAGTTAACCTCGGCCGACTCTTTAATTCGACATCACGATCGCAATATAGCTAAATCAATATGCCTTGTGCTTAGAAACGGAATTTACCGCCAATATACACACCATCTTCGAAAGTAAAATTGCGGGCATCATCGTATTCGAAGGCAATCTTGCGGTAACCAACATAAAGTGCCATGTTTGGCGTTATACGGTATTGCACTTTTGAATCCAATTCATAATGACCATCAACATTGCCAAATGACAATACAGACGGTGCATAGTAAGCCGCAGCGTGCAGTGAAATATTGGGCCCCATTGATAGTGCATAACGACCACCAACAGAAACGGCACTGCCATTGGGTGAATAGTCAGACCAAAGCTGGCTTAACTGAGCACCGACCTCAAAGTGATGCACACCCGCATCATGGGTCATGTGCATTGCACCTTGAGCGATATGGCCGCCTTCATCCGCATAGATATAACCCAAAACCGCGTTAGTATCTTTGTTCAATTGCAGTTCTAACTCAGTTGAAACCACATCGTTGTTCAACCCAAGATTAAATTCTGACGCATTCACTTGCAGCGCTGCTGCACTCAATAATAAGACACTTGCTACTCTGAACTTAGCCATAAAAAAACACCTCAATAATGACTGTGGGTAATAGCCGCGGATCATACCGAATAAATAAAGAAAATCAGCCTATTTGCGTATAAAGAGGGATTATTTGCGAGGAATATACAAATGTAAAACAAGATAAAAACACATTAAGATCTAAGTCTTTTCACTTACAACACAATTAGACCGATGGGGTACGATCGCCAACTAAAGACTGCATTATCGCTTCAGCATCGACATTAACGCTTAAAGCTAAGTAATACCAACCCACAGTATTTCCCGTGCCACGGATACTCAAATAATTACGCCAAAACTGAAAACCAGCCTTCAATAAATTAGCTTGACTCGACGTGTTCTCGGCGCGAATAGTCGCATACAAAATCGACATTCCTAGGGCCTTTGCCACCTCAATCCGTTTATGAGTTAACCCTTGTGCTATGCCTTGACGTCGATAATGGGGCGATACCACCAGATAACCCAATTCACCGACAGTGCCTTTATCGACAGTGCCTTTACCGGCTTTTATCGCGGCGCAACCGACAATCTCACCCTCGATAGTTTTCGCTAAGATCACCGCACGGGAATCGAAAAAGACCTGATGATCCAACGGATGAGCATTATCATCACGCCCATCAATTAATTGTGCCGCCAGCGCTAATTCTTCCGGCTTTTTACCTATAACAAACTGAATGTTATTCATATCCAGATTAAACCGTTAATGTTCCCAACATACGGTGAATGCACACCAAATTGCCGTGCATTCATCTTCCAAACTCACCCAAGAACCTACGCTACAGATATAACAACGTCGCCATACCTAAGAAAGTAAAGAAACCCACCACATCGGTCACAGTCGTTAAGATCACTGAACCCGATAACGCCGCATCTTGATTAAACTTCTGCAACACCATAGGCACTATCACCCCAGCAATAGCGGCAACGGCCATATTAATCAATATCGCACAGCCAATCACTATACCTATCGTCGCTTCACCGAACCACCAGCCAGAGACTAAACCTATCACTATCGCCCACAAAAATCCGTTAACTATGCCAATGCCGAGTTCGTTTTTCATTAGCGAAAACAAGTTACCCGCCGAAATCTGTCCCATGGCCATGCCACGGATCATTAGCGTTAGAGACTGGCTCCCCGCGATACCGCCCATAGAAGCGACAATCGGCATCAACACAGCTAATGCAACCACTTGCGATAGGACATTTTCAAATAAACCAATGGTCGCTGAGGCAAGGAAAGCCGTCAGTAAATTGATCCCAAGCCATACTGCACGGCGCTGAGCACCTTTCATAATAGGGGCGAACAAGTCGTCGGATTCATCCATACCCGCTGTTGCCATCAACTGCGCCTCATAATGCTCACGCACTAATGCCGTTGCGGTTCGTAGCGTCACTCGGCCGATTAACTCTCCGGACTCATCAATCACAGGCAATTCAATTTCGCGGCTGTGCTCTATCGCTTCGGCCGCTTCCAAAAGACTCGTATCGGCGGATAACGCACGGCAGTCCTCAGACAAAAGTGAAATCAATAATTCATCGGGATTATGTTTAAAAATATCATAACGACGAACAGTACCTTGATACTTATCCAGATCATCAACGATAAACAAATTGTCGTTACAGTCGAGCTCGATACGGCGAAAGAAGCGCTGAGCTTGAGCAACTGTCGCCTTATCACTGAGCACCAACATTTGATGATCGGTATAACGGCCGATTTCATTCTCAGAGTATTGATCATAAAGTTCGAATCGTTGTCGCTGACGCTCTCCCATCTGAGCCAAGGCACGATCGGTAAAACTTTCAGGAAGATAATCACTCCACTCAATTAAATCTTCTGGGCTTAATTGTGCAAATAACAGATCCACTTCATTGTCAGGCATCCGCTTCAGGATCCCCATACGTGGATCGGCACGCATTAGGCTCAGCACAGTCACTCTGTCAGCAAATTCAACTTGCTGCCAACGCTCGTAACGCTCATCCAAGGGCAAGGATTCAAGCGCTAAGGCTATGGTTCCAGGTTCTGAGTCATTCAGAATTTCACTAAACACTTCAGCCTGTTCTTCGCCTTCAACTTCAGTGAGTTGTTGAACTACTTGCCCCACATCCGCTTGCATGTTTGTTTCGTATTCTGCGTCATTTTCTATCACACAGATGCCCTTTTCTTTAGCCACAAAATTGCTGTAACTATATTGATAATTAAGTAAATTAGCAAACCCACAAAATAAATTGCGCGCAATTATATTGCTGAAAATTATTTTAAGGTTTATGCTGTTTGGCTAAGATCCTACGGAGGTGAACATGACTACGAATATATACAGCCAATCAGCAACAGACATTCAAGGCAACGCGGTAAGCTTAGAGCAGTATCGGGGCAAAGTACTCTTAATCGTCAACACCGCCAGTGAATGTGGATTTACACCGCAATACAAAGGATTAGAAGCGCTATATCAAAAATACAAAGATCAAGGATTAGTGATTTTAGGCTTTCCTTGCAATCAATTTGGCGCCCAAGAAAAAGCCGATGAACAAGGCATTCAAGCCTTTTGTGAATTGAATTTTGGCGTGACGTTTCCGCTATTTTCTAAAATAGAAGTGAATGGCGAACATACCCATCCACTTTATCAATACCTTAAGAAAGCCGCTCCCGGCGTATTAGGCACTCAAGGTATTAAATGGAATTTCACTAAATTTTTAGTTAATCGCCAAGGCGAAGCAATCGAAAGATTTGCATCAACGACCAAACCCGAAGCATTAGAAAGTAAAATTGCTGCTTTGCTAAAATAATTTAATCACTATCTATTTGAAATCTTGCAGTTTATAAAAATTTAGATTTATTTTAATTTTTTTATGGAACTTTAACCGTACAAGGCCCCTCAAATGTATTGAACAGTGAATGTCTTTTTCATATTCATCATCTCCCTGGGGCTTCTAGCGCAGCCCCCTTGACCTAGGAATAGGTCATTAGGCAACCATTAGGTTGCCTTTTTTTATCCCTTTATTTTATATGTAAAATAAATGTAACAACTAAGTGTGAGCACTCAATATCTCTCAAAAACTTTTTTTGTCTTTTTTCTGATATCGGTGAACTTAATTAAAAATGGCGACTCTGAGTATAGGTAAGGATTAACGGATAAGATTAAATGCACCTTGAGAATGAAATATGTGAAGTCGCAGTTTCATGCACTCAAATGACACAGTTTCTGTTTTATCGCATTGAGTCGAATTGGTTGGTCGTTCATCATCATCTCCCTTTTGGGGCACAATAGAAAACACGCTAGCGCACTGAATTCTATTTGTATCCCGCACTGATTTCCTTGTGGCAACCTTAGGTTGCCATTTTTTTTGCTCAAATTTCAACAAGTGCTAACGCTAGCTCATAGATTAATAAATCTGGCACGCGTTTAATTTTTATCCCCATGATTTTAATGTAAAACAAATGTAACACTTAAGTGTAAGCACTCAGTATTCCCCAGAAAATGCCCCAGAAAATCTTTTTGAAACTTTTTAGGATTTTTTTCTGATATCAGTGAACTTAATTAAAAATGGCGACTCTGAATATAGGTAAGGATTAACGGATAAGATTAAATGCACCTTGAGAATGAAATATGTGAAGTCGCAGTTTCATACCCTCAAATGACACAGTTTCTGTTTTATCGCATTGAGTCGAATTGGTTGGTCGTTCATCATCATCTCCCTTTTGGGACACAATAGAAAACACGCTAGCGCATTGAATTCTATTTGTATCCCGCACTGATTTCTTTGTGGCAACCCATAGGTTGCCATTTTTTTTACCTAAATTTCTATAAGCTGAGTGATTTGTCCAATTGAACTTGAATCGAAGGATGATAGCCTGCACGCGCCTTTGTATAGATGTCTTTTAATTCAGAGTGATATCCCGCAATTTGTAACTCAGCATAGAGTGGCCGCACAAATTTACCACGTCCAATACGCACTAAATAGGCACTTAATGCCGGCAACACAGGATCATAATGATTACGAATCGCGACTCGAAACCAATCACAGGCAATTTCTACATTAGTCGATTGGGTTAATTGGAAGGTTTCATCCAGATCCATCAATTGAACTTGACTAACGACTTCAGGTAATTGGGTCAGAAAATATTGCCAATGGTGCACTCGCCAATCTTTAACGCTTAACCGACCCGCTGCCGTTCCCTGTAGAAAACACGCCAGCGCATCATCGACTTTATCTAAACTCATGGATGTTGGTCCGCAATAGCCCTCAGGTAAGCCTTCACCATAAATCCACGTTAATAGTTCAGCTTCAGTGATTTTATCTGCATGTAATTGCTGTAAAGTTTGTTTTGCGTACTCGACAAACACTTCGGTGGTAATGGCTTTAAACGCAAAATGATTCACATAAGTGAGTAAAAATTTATCAAATTCTACTCGCCCTAGCCTGCGCTCTAAATCATGGACAAACATCGAAGCCTTATCATAAGTAAAACGATTAAAGGCAAGATTAGGATCGTCCTGCTGCACATTAGCGGGTAAAGTTTGCTTATCCTTAGGCAAAGACGCTATTTCTTCTTTTAAGCGACCAAACTCTATTACCCATTCTAATTCTGCCTGTTCTTTGCCGTAGACAGCCTCGACAATACGGTTAGTAAAATAGGTCGTGAAACCTTCGTTTAACCAGAGATCACGCCAAGTCGCATTACTGACCAAATTGCCCGTCCAAGAATGCGCTAACTCATGGGCAACGGTTGACACTAAGCTTTTATCACCAGCAATGAGTGTGGGCGTTAAAAAGGCTAAACGCGGATTCTCCATTCCACCGAATGGGAAACTCGGCGGCAAGATAATCATGTCATAGCGGCCCCATACGTAAGGACCTAACAATGACTCGGCAACGTCGAGCATGTATTCAGTATCTTCAAACTCTTTTGCGGCGGCCGCTAGCATGCTCGGCTCGGTATACACGCCGCATCTTGGACCTATCGCTTGAAAGGCAATATCACCCACAGCCAAGGCCATTAAATGGGTCGGAATAGGCTGTTCCATCTCAAAGTGAAACACACCATTAAGTGGCGTATCGGGATGATTCATCGCGCTCATAACGGCGCGCATGCCTTTGGGCACTTGCACCTTAGCATCAAAAGTGATCCGCACCTTAGGCGTATCTTGTAATGGGATCCAACTGCGGGCATTGATCGGTTGCGATTGACTAAAGAGGTAAGGTAACTGTTTACCCGCGGTTTGCTCAGGCGCTAGCCACTGTAATCCTTGGGCGGACGGAGAGGTTTGATAGTGAATACAAATCTGCTTGCAAGGAGATTCTGGTAACGTGATACACAATTTTTGCCCGAGTATGGGGTCAGCTTCATTAAGCACAAAATCGAGCGGTTCTTCATCCATTTCTGTTAATACATTCACCCCCTCTGTAGCATTAAAACAAGTCACAGCGAGTATGGTTAGATCTCGACTATCAAGCCAAAGCTCTGTTACATCACACTCAAGAAAATCCAAGGACAGCGTCGCTTTAGCGAAAAGACGCTGCGCGTCAAAATCCACCATGACATCCAAAGAGACATGGGTCACTTGCACTTGTTCGGTATTCGCAAAAGAATGGTAATCTCGGGTTAAATCCCAAGGGGCTACATCAGCTAATGTACTCTTAGTTGGTTGCAACACTGTCGCCTCGATATTCAAGTTTTGAGCGGTATGTTCTAAATAGTGGGTTATGAGTTACCTTGCTGTGGTGACGGGCTTGATAACTTATCACTAATCATTAGAAGGTATTATCGACTGCAAATTTACTCAGAGGCAAATCGTAACTGAGCTCTAGAGCTCCTTAGGAACAAGTTTTTTGTAACAGTTCATCTTTGGGTGTAGGTACCGAGTTTGCAATAAGCTATCTCTAGCTTGCTGGATTTATCTTTATGTAGTGATGTGATGGACGCCTCAGCACYTAAGCTTGCAGTATTATGCCAAGCTTAAAGCTGACAAATAGTTCTGGAGGTTTCCATCATGGATATTAAAGTTATTGGTATCGATTTAGCCAAAAATGTTTTTCAAGTTTGTGTTTGTCTTATGGATAACTCTGTCATGAGTAACAAAAAGGTTAACAGAAACAAGCTGCTCGATAAAATTAGACAATTCCCCGAAGGTAGCCTTATTGCTATGGAGGCCTGTGGTACGGCGCATTACTGGGGAAGACA